>JAZODE010000146.1:0-17683 GCA_045596885.1 Victivallaceae bacterium | reverse complement strand
GGGAGCGTTTTTCCGCCTTCGCATAAAGCTACGGCGGGACAAGCGCCTGTTACCTTACAGGTAGCAAGTGCAAACTACCCTTTGCAGCTCTTTGCGAATGGCATCGAAAGCCATTTTTTGAATGACTTTTGAAATTACCTCTTCAGTTGAATTTTACCGGCAGTTCCCGCATGATCCGCTCGGCTTCAGCGTTTGATGTGCCGTTGAAGTCAAAGAGGATGAACGGCATGGCGCCTTTTCCTGTCAATTGCAGAAGGCAGTTGTAATTCTGCACCGAAACACGACATCGTGTCTTTGCCGGGTCAAAAATCACAGCACAGGGACCTTCGCCCCGGTTGGAGCCGGGATCGAACCAGCTGTCTCCCAGAAAAACATAGTATTCTTCAGGGGCAAGCGTGACGGATCTTCCCATGGGAATGCGCTGCTTCGGGGTGACGGCGAAGCGCTTGCGGAGCTTGAGTCCCCGGCTGAAACTGCCTGCATAACTTGAAGGGTAGGCTGTCAGTTGCACAGTGGTTTGTGAGGGCGCATCAAAGAGAAGATAGAGACGGTCATCATCTTTTTTGAGTTCCAGACGGCACCGGGCGGTATAAGAAACTCCCTTATAGTTCAGGGTGAAGCCACCATCTCTGATATCGGAAACCGTCACCGCGCACTGCTTTGCTTTGATTTTTCCGCTTGTGAAACTGATAAATCCCCCTGCTGCCCAGTTGGCTTTTGAGGGTTTTATCATGCCGATATCAGGGAACCACTCCCCTTTGCTGTTGTATTTTCCGAAAAGAAAGAAAACGTAACGGGTCCTTGAGTTGCTTAAAACGACGATTTTGCCCCGTTCATCCTTTTTGACAGGATATTTTCCTCTGCCCCACCAGGAGTAAGGCTGGGCGAGATAACGTTTTTGAGCTTCCGGGGTGCTGTCAAAATCGAGCTGACTGACCGTCAAATCTGCGGCTCCTGCCAGAAACGCCGTCAGAAAAAATATGGAAAGAAACTGTTTTTTCATTTTCAGAAATTCACCTTGTAATTGAATTTTTTACCGTTCATCACATTGAGCAGCCGCACTTCACATTCACCTTTGGGGCTGATGCCGAAGTTGAATTCAGATTTGCCATTTTTGTCAAGAATGACTGTTTTGCTCAAACTTTTAAGTTCCTCCCCGTTGCGGAAGAGACGGGCGAACCAGACTCCGGAGTCGGACAGGGAGGTTATGACCAGAGTCCCCCCTTTGACAGAACCTTTCAACCGGGGCACCGCCAATGGGGCACGGGTGAGAATGAACATCTTCACCCCCCAGGCGTTGAGGCTGAAATCGACCTTTTCTGTCTTGCCTGTGTAAGTATGGGCAAGGGAGTCATAGCAGTTCCATTTTCCGTTGAGGGGATAAGTGAACTTTGCTGTACCACTGCCGTTGCGGCGTGTGGCAAGGAGTACCCGGTATCTGCCATGCTGATATTCGGCGGCATTGACATCGGGGCCGCCTGTATGGACGCTTGTGATGCCGACACCGGCAAAAAGTTCCCGGAAGACTTTGATAAGGGGCATGGCAGGAGCCGGATCATTGAGAATGGAAGTGACTCCGTGGAAAAGTCCGTTGATATAGATCACTTTTCCTTTTCCGGCATCGGCTTTGAAAAAGGCGCCGGCGAGGTTGCGTTTGACTTCTCCTATTTCAATGGAGTGGAATTTGGTTCCGGGAGCATTGACTGTGATTGCCCCCAGAACGGCGGCGCCCGCCGACTCCGCCTGAGTTCCTGCGGGGATCAGACGCACAGGCGTATTGCCGAACTGGATCGTTCCCCCGGAAATGCCTTTGGCAAGAGGGATCTTTACTCTGGCAAGCTGCTGTAAAGGATTGTTTTTTCGCAAAGAATAAAATCCATCAAAGATACCCGCTTGAGCATCTATGACCAGTATCCCACCGGAAAGGAGATATTTTTTGACATACTCTATCTGTCTGTCACTCATCAGCTGAAGCAGGGGCAGTACCAGAACCGGGGTGTTGGAAGGAGTGATATCTTTGAGTTTGTTGTCGCCGATGATCTGCGGCGCCGGGAATCCGGCACTGCGGATCAAACGCACCCAGCCCGCCAGATTGCCGTTGTAAGTACCGTCATTGATCGAAGAAAAATCGCCTGTGACAGCTGCCGCTGCCAGAGATTCCGGTGAATAGACCAGCGTGAAGGGGGAGTACACCCTTTTTCCCGTTGTCATCAGCGGGTCTGCGCCTGAAGATTTGATCTCAGTAATAACCTTTTTCATGTGAAGACCTGCAGTATTGAGTTCGTTGTCGCCCCGGCGGAAAAAATAACAGTCGTACCAGTATGCGGGGGCAAACATGCCGTCAGCAATATCGTTCCAGGCAGTGAAACGGATCTGAGGCAGGGGCGCACCGTAGCCGTTCCAGTTGCCTGCGGCATATCCGGGCCGGAGTGTCCGCAAAAAGTCAGGCAATCCGCCCATGGTGGCGTAGAGATTTGAGAGTTCATAATGATCAGGCATCTTCCGCCAGTCCCAGCAGTCGTTGAGACGGGTGAGTCCCTGTCCTGAGTGGGCAAGTTTTGCCCGGGGATCGACTTGCCGCAGCGCACCGAGCAGGGCTCTTGCGCCTTCATCAAGGGCGCCCAGCATAAAGATACGGTGAGCCAACCAGGGAGCGTAATTGGCTGATTTCCGGGCTTCTGCCAGAGTGGGCGGCGTGACCTGCTCCCATTTTTTGTAAGAACTTTTCCAAACCTGATTGAGTTTGGCAAGAGTTCCGTAACGGTTCTGCATGGCTTTGCGGAACGCTGCCAGACAGTGAGGCGTGCGGCAGTAGTCATGGGCTGTGTCATGCCATCCGAGGGAGTTTTCATCTGAAGAGTAGTAGAGGACGGGGAAATGGCTGACATGCTTTTTCGCCCGGAGAGCAGTTTTCTCTTTGACGATCTTCAACCCTTCCGGATCACGGAGACAGGGATCGCGGAATTTTTTCTCTTTATGGATATTGTTTTGGAAAAAGCGGTAGAGTGTATTTACCATGTAGCGGCTTCCCGTTTGCAATATGGCTTCGGCGCCCAACCGGGAATCCAGCTGCGCCATGGCATGTCCCTGACTGCTCAGCAGATGTGTGAAACCCATTTCACGCGCCCCCTTGTGACGGATCATGCCGGTATGAGTGGCACGGGAGTTGTGCCACAGGACGAATTTGATCTTTGAATCGTCAGGTGTACGCCGTGAAAGAGTCAAAGAGCGTTTTTCAACAACTTTCCCGTTGTGTGAAACTTCAGCTTCAAGACGGCAGAAACTGTTGACACCGGACATAAGAGGTGTAATAGAAAAGTTGATTTTTCCGGAAACGTTTTTCTTTGAAAATGTGCCGATAATGCGCTTTTCAGCATCAAGGAGCGAAAGAATGATATCCCCTTTGCCTTCAAGTTCAAGACTTCCGCAAATTGGCTCCCGGCTCTCGTGTGCATACTTTGCCGTGTTGAAAGAACGCAAAATAGGGGCGTTTCTGACTTCGTACCGGGCGATGAAGAAGTCGGAGCTTTTACCGTTGACTTCAAGAAGAAGCACACAATCGTGTTTGCCGTTGAGAGTTTCAGGTACAAAAGGATAAACGATCCTGTTGAGCCCCTTTTTCAAATCGTACTTCCTGCCGTTGACAGAAGCGGGAGCCGCAAGCGTGGAATAAATCTCAAGTTCAGCTTTGCCGGGTGTCACTGTGACATTGCGGATCTCTGCCAGTGACGTATGATTGAGGGCGTATCTCAAGATACGGCAGTAGAGGGCGTAAATGTACTCATGAGAGGGATTGTCAGGGGCAGGTGCAGGCAGCAGCAGAGAGTTCTGGGACCAGAGACGGTTGTTCAAATGCAGCCTGAAGGGAACGAAAAAGATTTTTCCTTTGCCCACTTTGTATTCAAGGACTTTGACTTTGAAAGGGATACCTCTGAAAAGTTTTGCCGGGATCTCTTTGCCTCCTTTGGCAGGGAAAAGATCCGTAAAGCGGTTGCGGTCTGAAATATAGATGGCAACACTCCCTTTTTTGACTTTCTCAATGAGCTGGCGGCTCAAATTTTTGGGCATGGTGCGGTTGGTGAAACCGGGAATAAAGATCGCATCGACCTTTCCTTTGAGGAACTTTTCGGTCATGGCGAAAGGGGAGGGGATATTATATCCGACGTAGGGTGAGGCTCCTCCGCCGGTGATCCTCCATCCTTCAATGACTTCGGCATCACTTTTGAAGCGGCGCAAAAAGTCAAAGGCTTCTGCGGCGAGCTGATGTCCGGCAAACATCAATATACGGGGATTTTCCTTCTGTTTGGCAAAAAAGCCGATGGCGGGGAGCGTGGGGAACTCCAAATGGGCAGTTGCCGCAGAGAGGATCGGCTGGAAACGGGTATTTTTTCTTCCCGTCGGCAAGGGACGCAGTTTTCGTGCATCCTTTTGGCTGTAAAGGGTCAGCGTGGTTTCAAAACGGACGATGTAATCCTGCAGGGGATCTTCCAGTTCAGGATGGTTGACCGCATCTGCTTTGCCAACGGCAAGGGGCTTGATGTGAAGAAAAGGTGTCATCCACTCCAGAGTGGGGAGATTGGCTCCGCCGCCTGAGGGGATATGGCAGTAAAAGAGTTCCAGAAACTCCCAGGGGGCTGTGATGGCGGTGCCTGAAAAAGAGTCTTCCACGGCACCATAGTCCTGCTGAGGAGAGACGATCCAGTGATTGCCCGGGGCGGGGCTTTTCAGGTCGTGAGTAATAACGGGGGCTTTGACAGCCCCCTTTTGGAGATTGGCGCTGTAGGG
Organism: Victivallaceae bacterium; assembly: GCA_045596885.1. GTDB lineage: Bacteria > Verrucomicrobiota > Lentisphaeria > Victivallales > Victivallaceae > UBA1784. The sequence goes on along the minus strand of JAZODE010000146.1, from coordinate 12,898 downwards.
ACCCCGGGGAAGGGTGATCTTCCACTTTTCCCCCTGTAGAGCAATGACAGAATTTGACCAGAAGCGTCCTGTAAATGGAGTATCGGTGGGATTGGTCAAAGCATAACGCACTCTGAGGACGGGTTCATTCTCATTGAGAACGTAGGTTTTTTCGATATCCAGAGGTTGGGAAGCGCAGAAAAGTTTGACTTCGGCAGAATTTTTGTCAGCTTTGGACGTAATGACTTTCCAGGAGGAACTTTCATAATGACGGTACTGTTTTCCCTTTTGAGACCAGATCCTTTCGGCAAAAAGTCCGCTGCCGGAAGGCGCATCCAGAGGGGAATAGAGTTTTGCGATCTCCCTTTTGTGCTTTTTGTCGTAGAGCCGGACGACCTTTCCCCCGTTGGCGGGAGCGATCTCAACGGTCATGCAGGAGTTGTTCAATATGTATATTCCGTTTTTACTGACAATTTCTGCTCCCTGAAGAGCAAGAATCAGAAAAAGCGTGCTTGCAAAGATAATTTTTTTCATGGCAGTATGACTCCTATTAATAAAATTGTTCAGAATTCACGCCAGTTTTTAGAGTTTTTCCAGTCAGCCCGGCGGTAGTAGTAGGACCCCAGGATATTGACTCCCGATCCCCCCACAGTTTTTCCGGAGGCTTCGTAGAACCATTCATTGGGGATCTTTTTGTAATCTCCCCATGAGGCATGAAGATCAAGGTAAACCGTGTTGACACCTCTCATGTGACGGAAGCGCCGGGAGGGGGCGTTCCAACGGTTCAGGGGATCATAATAGGAGTAGTAACAGTTTTTACTTCCGATGTTTTTATCTGAAAAATACATGGTCTTTGAGGTTTTGTCAAACTGCTCATTTGGACGCCAGGTGTTGGAGAGAAGGGCTGCATTGGAGGTCGCCCAGTAACGGGCAAGACAGTAGTTGATGCCGTAGTGGGAACCGGCAAAATTACTCTGGGAGCTTGAGGTGTTTTTGACATAGTTTTTTTCGGCAGGACAGATATCCAGGGGGGAAGTCGGATTGCGGCTTGGTTCATTGTCCCGGGTGTTTTCAGGGAGATATTTCAATATCCCCAAACCTTCGCGCCATTGTTTTGTTTCCTTGCCTGTGTAAACGTTGTAAGTGACACGCAGAACTTTGTGGTCGTTGCTGTACTGTGCCGCTCCCTGTCCGATGGAACGCAGATTGCTGAGGCATTTGGGGATATAAGAGCGCTCCCGTGCCTGCTGCAGAGCGGGCAGCAGCATGGAAGCAAGAATGGCGATGATAGCTATCACAACCAGAAGTTCAATCAGCGTGAACGCTGATTGAGTGAAGATGTGAAGGTGTGAAGAGCATTTTTGACTGTTGTCAAAAATGCGTGAAGTGCGCCCTTGCGGGCGTAAGGATGTGTCGTTTTTATAAATTTTTTTGAGGTAATGCAACGGCAAAACACCTATTTGACAAGTTTTTATCACAAGCAGCCCGATCAATGTAAAACTCTTTTTCATATTGTTGTTTCTCCTTGTATGAGGGTGGCTTCAAGTATAGTCTTTTCCGGGATTTCCCTGCCGGAAAAAAGGCATTCTGCCAGATTGTCAACTGCGGCGGCGCCTATGGCGGCATGAGGCAGCTCCATGTGGGTCAAAAGGGGGATCGTCCGCCGCATATTCATATTGTTGGCGTATCCCATGATCTGAACATCTTCCGGGAGTTTCCAATGGCGTTCAGTTGCGATGTGGAGCAGGGCAAAAGAGATAATGGGGGTGGCGGTGAATATACCGTCGGGCAAAGGGACGTTTTCAGGCAATGCCTGCCGCAACTTCTCAAGAATACCCGTTTCCTGTCCGGAAAGTTCAATGATATTTTCCTCCGGGATGGGAAAACCTGCAGCAGCAAACTCCCGTTTGAAGACCTTGACCTTTGTTTCCCAGGTATTCCTGGAAAGATGATTGCTTTTAAGAGAAAAAAGTTTTACCGAACGGCAGCGGCATGCCAGAAGTTTTTCTGCTGCGGTCGTGACTCCTTTTTCAACATCATAAAAGACATGGGGGAAAGAAGGAACTTTATCTGTAAAACAGAAAGGAAACCCTTCTTCGGCAAGGAGTTCTGCAAGTTCCGTGAATTCATGGGAAGGCAGTATGACTCCTGAACACTCGTTTTTGATCCTTTCAAAAGATTTTCTGTTCACTTCCTGAGAACCGTGGGCAGGAACAGGGATAAATGAGGCAGTGATCCCCCGCACGGCACAGCACTGCATGATCCCCCTCCATACTTCGGAGTTGATGGCGTAGTTGCCGTAATTCTGGTAGACCAGAGATATTTCCGGTTCAGGGAAGATATAGCCGATCCTTATGTTCCGGACCGTCATACCCGTGTCCTGTATATAGGTCCCTTTCCCGGGAACTCTCAGAAGAAACTGCCTTTTTTCCAACTCTTCAAGAGCGTTGCGCAGAGTACCCCGTGAAACAGACAGCATCTCTGAAAGCTGCCGTTCCCCGGGAATCCTGCCCCCCTTTTTCAAAAGTCCTTCTTTCAGCATGTTTTCAAGCTGAAGCTCCACTTTGCGGTAGAGGAGGAAATCTTGTTTTTTATCTGCCATTTTTTATTTTCTGTATTTTATTTACATATAAACTGGTACATACTGGTATATAATATACTGTCAGAGAATTTGTTTGTCAAGTCCCCGGGGCAGAAAAAAAGAAATCTTCCGCTGAAACAGGTAAAGGCAGGACAATCATGCTGATTCCGGCAGCAGGAGGGGCACACTTTTAAACCTGTTTTGAATTTTTTTACAGCTTTTTACTTGCATTTCATGGATTGACAGTGTATTTTGTACTCCGTTGCAAGTGAAAGGAAGATAATAATGGAACAATTCAACGCAGCTGTTATCGGTGCCGGAGGCATGGGGAAAGTCCATGTCGATGCCGCTCTGGCTTCACCATGGGTCAAAAATCTTTATGTGGTGGATCCTGATCCCCAGCGGGTAAAACTCTGGGAAGGGGAGGCGCGTCTTAAAAGCAGTACCATGGATGAGGTGCTGAAAGATGAGTCAGTACGCTTCATTACCGTGGCGACTCCAAATCATCTCCACCTTGAACACGCCGCTGCCGCCATGAAGGCGGGGAAGGCTGTTCTCTGTGAGAAGCCCATGGGAAACACTCTTGCCGAGGCAAGGGAAATGATCCATGTCGAAGATGAGACGGGGCTTTTTTGTCAGATCGGTTTTGAGTTGCGTTATTCAAAACTTTACCTTCTTGCCAAAGAGTGGATCAACTCAGGAGCCATCGGCGATGTGGTCAATATCCAGACCCGCTATTTCTGTGCTGAATCCCACGGCAAGGGGACTTGGCGCAGCAACAGTCCCGAACCGGGATTCCTCATTGGTGAAAAACTTTCCCATTATCTTGATCTTCAGCGTTACTTTTTTGACGCTGACTTTGAAACAGTCTATTCTCTGGCAGCCCCCAAAGTGGTTCCTTTCTGCAATCACCATGACAACCACCAGATCATGACCACCTTTTCAGGCGGCCGGGTGGGGGTGCTGAATTTTATCATGCCCATCGCTGAGACCTGGGATAATGAGGAAAAGCGGGAGATGCTTGAGAAGCAGTCCGACGACGGACACGCTCTTTCTTATCACATCTGCGGAACCAGAGGCGCCATTGAAACCGATGTTTTCCGCCGCCGCATCCGGCGCTGGGAGTATTTTGATGCCCCCGACACTCTGGGCAGCCGTATCGTGGAAACGGTAACATTCCCCAAAGAGGAAGATCAGACTTATTTCCACAATGTCTACGGACAGGATCTGGCTGTCATCGACAACTTTGCCCGGGGCGGCGCTTCTCAGATGAACACCCGGGATGCCTACGGAACGATGAAGTTCTGCTTTGCCGCAGAACTTTCAGAACTCGATGGAAAGATCATTTCCGGGAGTGATCCCCGGCTTTGATGAAAACTGCTTTTTCCCACCGCCCCGACACGAAGGGCGGTTTTTTTGTGCTTTTTGAGGCAATTTCAAAACTCCTCAAAATTGTCAAAGCGCCCTCGCTTCGATCTGATAAAGGGAGCGTTTTTCCGCCTTCGCATAAAGCTACGGCGGACAAGCGCCTGTTACCTTTCCCCCTCCGCATAAAGCTACGGCGGGACAAGCCAGGTAGCAAGTGCAAACTACCCTTTACAGCTCTTTGCGAATGACATCTTTGCCATTTTTTGAATGACTTTTGAAATTACCTCTTTTACTTGCATTTTACAGCAAATCTTCTTCTGAAAGCCCCTTCCGGGACTTGCAATTCCACAGATGGAAGATTATATTAGAGCAGAACTTTTTAACACTTGAATTGAGGTGAAAACAGTGAAAAAGATCAATGAGATCCTGTCGGCATGGGGGTGCGGCTCCCTTGAATTGCTCCCCTTTTTTGTGACCAGAGAAGGAAAGGTGTTCCCCTCTGAAATCAACTCTGTCAGCGGTAATGGCACACTGCACATTTCCGCAATTTATCCGGCAGGGGAAAAGGATGACTTTTACTTTGTCACCAGCGCCAGAGAAGAAATCACCTGCCGCCGGGTGTTCCGCAATAAAGGCGAGGCTCAGGATATCTGCGAACTGGGGCTGCAGCTCAAAGGGATCACTTTCGGAAAAATTCCGCGGGAAGACTATTTTTATCACAACGAAAACCCCCGTATCTACGAAAAAATGGGTATCCCTGTTGACTTTGACCGGGTCAACAACAGCAATGTGAAGGACTTCGGATTTGATGAACTGGCAGGGAACCGCTGGGCGGACCCCGGCGTGGTCCATGAACGCATCGGACGCAGTCCTTATCAGCCTTTCCCCGCGATCGTGGTCAGCAATTACAATGCTGCAAAAGGTGTGGTGCACGGCACTTTGAGCCAGAAGCTCTTTTTCCACAACTATCTGGTCAGCCACGAAAATGACACTGTGACGCTGGAGATCTTTTCCGGATTCAAGGATATCGCTTTCATGAGCTGCCCCGCCGGGAAAAATCTGGTGGATGAGTGGTATCTCGGTGCCACTGATGATGCCGCCGATCTGGAACGGGTTTTTGCCAACTATATCGCCGTTCTTGAAAAACGCCTGCCCCCCCTCTACGGGAGCACCGACATCAACCGCACCTCAATGGTGTGGGGCTCATGGAACGACGGCATTTCCCGGAAGATCTCTGAAGAGATGCTTCTGAAAGAGGCAAGGTTCCTCAAAGAAAACTTTCCCACTGTCCGCTGGATCCAGGTGGATGACGGTTACGCCGTCCATGTTCCTCCGGCGCACGGTCTGGGGATGCCCTATGAAGGGGAAGAGGGGGTGGACCATCAGAAGTTCCCCAGAGGCTTGCGCGCCTATACTGATGAGATCCGCAAGATCGGTTTGCGCCCTGCGGTCTGGATCGGCGGATTTTGCCCCAAACACGCCCCCATTTATCAGGATCACCCCGAATGGTTCATCAACTACGACTACCGGGTGAAAGACACTGCGCCTTTGGATGTGAGTCAGGAAGAGGTGCGGAACTACATCAGTCATGCTCTTGATACCTTCTTTTTTGAATACGGCTTTGAAGGCATGAAACACGATTTCTGGAGCTACGCTTTTGAGGACAGTCATGATCTGTTGAAAAACAAAGAGCACTCCGGTTACGAGTACCGCACCTGGTGGCTTCAGGAGATCCGCAAGCGCATTCCCGCAGACGGCTATCTGCAGACCGGTTGCGACATCGTCATGGGCAATCCCTTCCTTGCCGAATACTTTACCAACTACCGTTACGGCATCGACATCGGCAGCGGACACTGGGATTATGTCAAGACCAACTTCCTCTGGGGAGCTGCCTGTTTTGCGCTGCACACGACCCACCTTTTTGTTCCGAACAGTGACTCTGTGGGGCTTTTTCCCGGACTCAACGATACAGAAGCCATGTTCTGCTTGAATTACTGCCTTGCCACGCACTCCATGGTGGAGATCGCAGGAAAACTCAGCGAATCTGCGCCTGATAATCCCCGGCTCAAGACCTTGAAGAAGGCTGTCTGCAACCCCAACAACGGTCAGGAGGTCTTTCTGGGGGACTACAACTACCGGGACAAAGATCATCTCATCCCCCGGATCATCTACTTCAAGACGCCCCACTTTTCAAAAGAGGAAGGCAACAGCCTTATGCCTTTGCGGACTGCCGGACTTTTCAACATCGACGAGGAGCCCATTGAGGTCAAGTTCACGGCATCAACTTTCGGTCTTCCTGCCGGTTCTTACCTTGTGACCGATGTCTGGAGCGGCGAAACCTGTGCTTTGGGCGACGGATTTTCTGTTACACTCGAACCCCACGGCAGCCGTTTGTACGCCATAACAGCTGCCGACAGGGTTTGTCTGCTTGATGCCAATATGCGCATCAACAGCTTTGACGGCAGCACTGTTGAATTTGACTACCCCGGAACTGCCGAACTTCTCCTGACCCGTGAGGTCAGAAAGATCACCGCAGAGGGCACAGCAATTCCCTTTGAAACAGAAAAACTCCCCTGCGGATACCGTGTCACCTTCGCCGTTCCCGGCAAAGGAATACTCCGTCTGGAGTAAAAAAGAAAGAGGGGAACGCTCAATGCTTCCCCTCCGCTCGGAAGAACGATTTCCTATTTTTCAAAGGCTATATTCCCTATATGGGTAGATTTCTATTCTCTTAAACTTTTAAGCGGCACAATACTATTGCAAAAATTGCAATAGTGTTGTGCTGAAAAAGGTTTGGGAAAAGGGGGTGGGGTTTGGGGCGGGGGAAAAAGACCTTTCCTCAAAAGGGCTTTTCCCCCGCCCCAACTCCATCAACCTTTTTTACCGACCTTTATCGGGAACAGCGCCTTTTCAAATGGCTCCATGACCCGGTCGAGGACGCCTTTGCAGCAGCTGATCGCCATGCCGTAGTTGACTACCGGGAGTCCGGCTGCTTCTGCCAGCTGGAGACGGCGGAGCACTTCGCGGCGGTTGAGCATACAGGCGCCGCAGTGGAGTATGAGCTTGTAATCAGAGAGATTTTCCACAAAGTCGTGCCCGGAGCAGACGGTGAATTCAAGTTTGCCGCCTGCTTTTTTTTCCAGCATACGGGGGATCTTGACTCTGCCGATATCGTCGTCGCTTGCGTGGTGGGTGCATCCTTCGGCAATGAGGACCTTGTCTCCCGGTTTCAGGGATTTGACAGCTTCTGCTCCTTTACAGAAGGTTTGAAGATCTCCTTTGATCCGGGAAAGAAGAATGGAAAAGGTGGTGCAGGGGATCTCATTGGGCGTTTCTTCAACCATGAAATCCACCACCTGAGAGTCGCAGATCACCAGCGCCGGGGGCGTTTTCAGATTTTCAAGAGTTTTTCTGTAATCGGCTGTTTTGCACACAATGGCGGTGCAGTCGGAGTCCAGTATCTCCCTGAGCGCCTGCACTTGGGGCAGGATCAATCTGCCCTTGGGCGCCTGAATATCGACAGGTACGATCAGGACAACAGTGTCACCCTTTTTGACCAGATCTCCCACCATGGGGGGAGGGGTGACGAACTCCTCAGGGACTGCGCCGATGAGGCGGGGCGTCAGCAGTTCAAGGATTTGGGACTGCGTCATGGAGGCGGCGCTGAGAGAAAGTATCTCATGACCGCACTTTTCTTTGACCATGGCGCAGAAATCTGCCTCAGGCATTTGCAGATCGGACTTATTCACCACGACGATCACAGGGAGTTTGCGCTCTGCAGCGAGGGCAAGGAGTTTTTCTTCCGTATTGCCCCATACACCGGCTGTGGTCAGCAGCAGCAGGATATCGGCACGGTCAAGAGCTTTTATGCTGCGCTCCATGCGGGCGCTCCCCAGCTCCGTATCGTCGGCAAGTCCTGCTGTGTCCAGAAAGAGGACAGGACCCAGAGGGCGCAGTTCCATGGGCTTTTCCACCACATCGGTGGTGGTGCCGGGGAGAGGGGAGGTGATGGAGATCTCCTGAGCGGCAAGTTTGTTCAAAAGAGTGGATTTGCCGGAGTTGACTCTTCCGGCAATGGCGATTTGGAGCCGGAGCGATTTGGGCGTGTTCTGCATGACAGAAAAAAACTCCTTCTGATTCAGCGGAAACGGAAGTTGTTCAAGGCGGCATATCTTGCCGTTACTCCTCCCAGAAGAGCCGGATAAATCAGTTTGAAAATGATAAATGTTCCGAAAGAAAGTGTCTCAACACCTGCGATGGTGTAGATCAGGTAAATGATAAAAGCGCACAAGGCACTCCCCAGCAGGGCGAAAACAACTCCGATGCCCAAAAAAGAACGGGGCAGAAGCTCCAGTATGACGCCGCCGTTGCCCCCCAAAGGGTGATCCTCAAGACGGAACCAGGGATTCTTTTTCATCCCTGTCCGGAAGACGAAGTCAGATCCCCACGCCACCACAAAAGCGATGATGACAGAGGTCAGGGCCCCGTCGGTCACGGCGTGAGTGAGAGTGAGGCTCTGGCAGCGCAAGTTGGTCAGAAATGAGACAAGGGGCGTGCACACGGCGCTGCCAATGGCGGCGCCGCGTATCTGTGAAGCGGTAAATGTTCTGATAAAAGGGTCCATCATATTTATAATGTACCACAGAAAGGGTGAAAAGTCAACCCCTTTATCTCTTGCTGTATCCCGGAAGAGCTTTGACGACCATATCTTTGAAAAGAGCCTGATCCAGACCGATGTTCCGTTTTCTGAAGAGCTCCTGATTGAAGAAGTCGGCAAAGTTCCAGTGGCGGAATTCTGAGAAGTTTTTGGGATTTCTTCCGTCTTCCATATTGTTGTTGTTACGCTGGAATGCCATTCCTTTTTTCAAATCGGCACTTCTCTCGGCGGCGTTGCGCCAGCAGAGCTGGGTGGAAAGCACCTTGATTTGGGGATCGGCAAAGAAAGATCCCCCATCGGATTTGACCAGTTTGCAGTATTCATCAAGAGTCAGCTGCTTTGTTTTTCCGGATGAGGTGTATTCAACCATTTTCCGCAGATCTCGGGGGAAGCGCATGAAGTAAAGGTTGTTTCTTTCAACAAGATTTTCGGCGTGAGTCAGCATGAAAGGCGCCTGAAAGGTCTTGCCGCGGATGTTGTCCGTGAGGATATTGTTGGCAAAAAGGATCTTGTTCTTTTGGGAGCCGGAGTGGAAATTGATGGTCCAGATGGCAGCCTTTTTGAAAACGTTGTTGACGATTTCCATGCCTTGAGTTTCAACACCCACCAAAGCATTCATGCCGCCGATGATGACACTCTGTTTCAGAGAGATATTTTTGGCATTGCGGGCGTGAATGAATGCAGGAGAGTAGCCGGGGCCTCTGGCGTCAGAGAAGCAGCGGGTGATCCTGACATCGCCGCCCCCCAGCACAAGGAAGATCCCTGAGGCGTTGGGGAAGGCAGTTCCGTACTTTTTGAAGCGGAATCCGTCAAAGTGCACATTATTCTTGCCGAAAAGGGCAAAGGCACGGCAGAATCTGCGTGAAGCCCCATCCATCCACACCTCTTCCCCGGGGGCGGCTTTGAAGGTGATGGGCTTGGCGGGAGTTCCCGTCACAGGGATAAAGACACATTCATAATAAGTTCCCCCCTTGACTATGACCGTGTCACCGGGCGCAGTTGCCATGGCGGCACGGCTGATGGTTCTGAAGGGGGCTTTTGCACTGCCGTTGCTGCGGTCATCACCTTTGACGGAAACATACCAGACTTGAGGTGCCCGGTCGGTTTTGGGAGTACGGAACACCGCCGGTCTGCTGTTGGTGTGCGGCAACTTGTCCGGGTTGAATTTTTTCTGCAGCCCTTTGCTGCTCAACATATAGCGCATACGGGGACGCATCTGGATGGAATACACATACTCCGTCCCTCCTTTGAGTCCTGTAAGAGAAACGCTGTGGAATGAGCTCTTGGCACTGTAACTTGGGAAAGTCTTGCGGTTTCTGCCGGATTTCTCTGCCACAGTGACCCGGGGAGCAACAGGTTCAGTGGGGGTGGTCCAGAGGATATTGGCAGTGGTGGCGGAGTTGGCAATGACATCCACATTGTCAAAAACAGTCTCCTCAGGAGTGTAGAGGAAGAAGTAAGGTCCGTAGGGGCGTCCGTCAGGTGACATCATTTTCTGCTCTGCCGGAACATTGGCGTATGAAATGAGTCCGGCGGGCTTGACGGAGGCGATGTTGCCGGTAAAGAAGCCAGTACACTTGCCTTTGAGGATCTCTTTGACGCTGGGGGCAAAGGTGCAGTGGGTGATTTGCAGCTGACTTATCTTTAAGGCTTCGACAGCACTTTTCTGATTGGCAAAGGTGGCGCACTCAAGGGTGAGTTTGCCCCTTTCAAGGCAGATGGCGCTGGCGCTTTGCCCTTCAAAGTGGAGCCGTTTCAAAACGGTGTTGGCACCTTTGAGCTGCAATCCGTATTTTCCGCCCCTGATGAGAGCCCGTCCGTGCTGACCTCTTCCGGCGACAGTCACGTTGTCGGCGGTCAGGGTAAGTCCCCCGGGATAGGTGCCGGGGAGCAGGTAGACCGTTGCTCCGGCGGGTACATTTTTCAAGGTTTTCCACGGGCTTTTCACACTTGCTCCATCGTTGGCATCACTGCCCCCGGGAGAGACAAAGTAAACAGGACTCCCGGTAAATCCATGTTTGAAACGGCTGTTTTTCTGGAGCCGCAGATCAAAGTTCCAGGGATCGGCAAAATCTTCAGGGTATGTGACGATATGACCTTTGCCCAGCCACAGGGATGTGGGACCATGTTTGCGGGAACGGTCGTAGTCGTTGCTGTTATAAACGCAGTTGGCACTCTTTCTGAAAGCCACCATGCCGGGAGCGTAGGATTGGAAAACTCTGTTGGTTCCGTCATCGGGCTTGATCCAGATGGAACCCCGTTTGTCGCCGATGCTGATGGAACGGGAGATGGTGTTGTGTGAGTTGGTTCCGTAAAAACGGATCCCGTAGGTGACACTGTTGAAGGAAAGACAGTTGTCGATGGTCGAATTTTTGCAGTTGAAAAGCACGATGTTTCCGGCGGAGACATGTTTGACAGTCCCGTTGCCGTAGGCACGGCAATTTTCAACTCTGCCGCCGTCGGCTGAGTACATGGTCACTCCCCCTTCGTTGAGGTAGGAGTTGCAGTTGCGGATCACGCACTTTTCGCCGTTGTGGATCACAGCTCCCCACAAACTGGAGTGGGCAGCGGCGGCGGTGGTGGCAAATCCTCTGAAAGAAAGACCGTCAATTACCACATTCCGGACCTTTTTCGTCTTTGCTGGAGCAATATCCAGACCGGAATTCGGGATCACTGAAACCGTTAGAGCGTGCATTTCAGGGGCTTTGCCGTCGCTGGTGGCGATGTAGAGTTTTTTCGCCTTGGCATCGTAGGTCCAGGTGCCGTAGGAAGGGTGGGGAGACTCCAGCATGGTGTCGTCTCTTGCGTACATGAGGAGTGTATCGCACTCATTGACGCCTTGAGGCGTTTGAGCAAAGTCAAGGACATAGCAGTTCTTCTTGCCGGGGACCGCTTTGAAGTTCCTGACCTCCCGGTCGCCGTGAAGCAGCACTGTTCCCGGGATCTGCGCGCGGACTGTGGTCTTTTTCACAGGATCACCGTCAAAGAGCCACTTGACGGAACCGGAATAACTCCCCGGCAGTATGGTCAGCGTGTCCCCGGCTTTCAAGGCATCAACGCCCCGCTGGATGGTTTTGAAGGGTGCTTTCAATGTGCCATGCCCGGCATCATTACCCGCAGGGGATACAAAAAATTCTTTGCTCCAAAGGGGCATTGCTGCAGCAAGAATCAACAATAAAAGAAATGATGTCTTTTTCATAAATAACTTTTTCCCTGTAAATTTTAATGTCCGTAACTTAAAATGTTCAAATAAAGCCTTATGGTACTCATACATTTATTGTAATTGGCGTTTTCGGAGTGTCCATCTGCAAAGAGGACATTGGCACTGTTGTTATGGCGGAAATCCACTTCTCCGTTACCGCTTTTGCCATTTACATTCAGTCCCCAGATATTGTTGTAATTGCTCAAGGTAACAGGGGAACCGGGTTTTTCTTTGTAGGTGACATCCATCCTGTAAGCGCGTTTTGAGGGTTGCTTGATATAGCTGTATTTTCTCATCCTGACATCGGCAGCCACACAAGACATATTTTCCTGCATAGCATAACTCAGGGCCTGCTTGATGCCGTAAGAGGCATTTTTTTCCCGGAATTTGTCCCCCGGGCATTTGAAGATGGCATACTCTTTGAACCAGGGCTGGTTACTCAATATGGGACTGTAAACATGACCTTTGGCACTGCGCCTGTGGGGGTAATAGGGGGCAGTTGCCTGGAACCAGTCAGTTTGCAGACTCGTAACAGGGTACGTATATTTGCTGGAAAAGGGAAAAAAGTCTTTGTTGTCGGCAATGTATTGTGCGGTGATCAAACCGATGGTTTTCAAATTGTTCAAACAGCTTGCCGATTGCCCCCGCATCCGCGCTTGAGACAGGGCTGGCAAAAGCATTCCCGCAAGGATAGCGATGATGGCAATGACAACAAGGAGCTCGATCAGCGTGAAGCTGTACAGCTTCACCTGCCCGTCCCGGGCAGGTGAAAAAGAACTCCTCATTGCCTTATTCTTTTTCCGTATATACTGCAATCCATTACGGCAGAAATAAAAAGTGACAGCCGGCAGTTCGGACAAAGTGAACTTACGACATTTTACGGAACTTTGTTTCTCTTGTATCTGCATAAAAATTTCCTTTCCTGTTTACGACTTACCTCTGTTGTCAACCAACTGTATTTTTTATGTGTGTGAGGCAATTTCAAAACTCCTCAAAATTGTCAAAGCGCCCTCGCTTCGATCTGATAAAGGGAGCGTTTTCGGCTGTTACCTTACAGGTAGCAGCCTCAAACTACCCTTTACAGCTCTTTGCGAATGGCATCTTTGTCATT
>JAZODE010000145.1:0-9757 GCA_045596885.1 Victivallaceae bacterium | reverse complement strand
GGCGGGACAAGCGGCTGTTACCTTTCCCCCTCCGCATAAAGCTACGGCGGGACAAGCCAGGTAGCAAGTGCAAACTACCCTTTGCAGCTCTTTGCGAATGGCATCGAAAGCCATTTTTTGAATGACTTTTGAAATTACCTCATTTTCTGAAAAGGAAATCAAGGAAAAGTCGGCAGCCCTCATGAAGACTTGCCACTTCAAGTTTTTCCTCACGGGTGTGGCATCCGCCGCCCCGGCAGACGCCGAAACAGATGGCGGGGATCCCCATGGACAAGGGGATGTTGCAGTCGGTGGAGCCGGAGCGGTCGATCATTTCCAGATCCAGAGTCTCTTTCAAAGCGGCACGGGCGCGGTTTTTCAGAGCGTCAAAACGCACTTCATCCACTTCTCCGGAACAGGGGCGGTCCCCCAGTTTTTCCACATCCACTTCCACCCCCATTGCCTGAAATGCTTCGATGGTCTTTTCAAACATGTTCTGCATTTTGGCAAGGCAGTTTTTGTTGTCGGAGCGGTATTCATACATCATTTCCGCCTCCTGGGCGATGGTGTTGACCGATGTTCCGCCTGAGATGATCCCCACATTGTAGGTTGTCTTGCTGTTGCCTTCCTGAGGAACTTTCACAGAGTAGAGGGCGTTGATCATAGTGGCAAGAACATGGATGGCGTTGCGGTTGCCGAAACTGCCGAAAGAGTGTCCCCCCTCGGTGCGTACCGTCACCTTGTAACGGTGGGAGCCCACTGCCAGACAGACCATACGGTTCATGCAGGCAGAGTCAAGGGAGATGAACTCCGTGACCCGTGAGCCGTAATCTGCCATGATCTGCCGGGTACCCTTGAGATTGCCCAGACCTTCTTCGCAGGAGTTGGCGATGAAAAGATATCCTTCATCGCCGAAAGCGTAATTATCTTTGAAATATCTTGCGCAGACCATGAGCACCGACAAGTTGGCGGTGTCATCGGTGACGCCGGGGGAGTACATGAAACCCTCTTTCTCAACGAATGGCATGGGCTCCGTGTCGGGGAAAACGGTGTCGGTGTGCGCCATGACCACAATGAGTTTGTTGCCGGGTTTCACATTGACAGGAGCGATCACATTGAGCGCTTTGTCGATGGTGACATTTTCAAAACCGTTGTCAGAGAACCATTTTCTGCAGTACTCCGCCCGGAGTTCCTCATGGTGGGAGGGGGCGGGGAGTTTGCACAGATCACGGACGATTTGGGCGGCTTCTTCCCATGCCTTTGCGGCATAGGCGGACATTTCAGGTGTAAGTGCCATATTTCAGGATTCTTTCATATTTTTCAAAGTTTGACGATGCCGATACCGTTTTCGATTTTTATATCCACGCCCCAGGGTTTTGACATTTCTGCGAAGCGTTCAATGATGTTTGAAGCGGAATCCCGCTTTGGCCAGCCGTGCCGTGAACGGGGCAGAGCAAAGTGTTCCTCGATGGGGAGCAGCTGCAGTTTTGTGAGTTCGCCGTTTTTCACCTCCCAGTAGGGGATGACGGATTCAAACATGACCTTGCTGTAGCTCAATCCCCGGGTGCCGTTGCCGGAACGGTTGTTGAAAAGCACATCCAATCTTTCGTTGCCGTTGAGTTTCTGCTTGGCAAACATGCCGTCGGGGGCGCGTTGGATTGTTTCCAGCTGGTTGATGAAATCCCCCAGACAGTAGAAGATGGGTTTGCCCTTGTAGATTTCCATGGGGCGCAGCAGATGGGGACCGGTGCCGATGATGGCGTCGGCGCCTGCATCAATACATTTCCGGGAAAATTCTATGGAAACAGAGTCAACGGTCTCTTTGATCTTGCCGTCGATCTGGTGGTTGTGCATGGCAACGACCACGTAATCTGCCATGAAACGGGCTTCAGCGATGGCATCGGTGATCCGTTTCATATCTGTTTCGTTGATGGTGGAAACGACCTCAGGTTTGTCGGCGGCTTCAAACATCATCTGGGCGAAGGGCTGTTCCCCCTCTTTCAGCTGGGGCAGATAGCCTTCAGCACGGATGATATCAGAGCTTGCGTTGAGAGAAAGAGTGTCGGCAATGCGTTTCAGGTGTTCCAGCTCCTCTTTGGGGAGGCGGAACTTTTTGGTGACTCTGATACCGTTGACTCCGGGACGCCCGGGGAGACTGGCGGTCTGTTCGCCAGCCATACATTCGGGGTTGAAGGTCATGGTGCAGCCGATGAGAGCGTATCTGCCGTTGACGGTGTCAAGGTAAACGGGGCGTGAAGCATCAGAAAGTGTGCGTCCTGTGCCGGTGAAAATAAAATCCTCTTTTTCAAGATATTCAATGGTCTTGAGGAGTCCGCCGTAGGAGTAGTCAAGGGCGTGGTTGTTGGCGGTGCAGAGCACATTCATGCCGAATTTACGCATATCTTTGATGACTCCGGGGGGGGAGCAGAGCCAGCTGCCGCCGCTCTGGGCGCCGCCGCAGGACTCAAAGTTGTGGACGGTGGTCTCAAGATTCCCGAAACGGAAATCCCCTTTGAGAATGAATTGCTGCACTTCACTGAATCCGTCGTACTCCCCTTCAAAGGGAAGACGGCGTGTAACCATGGCGTCGCCGGTGGCGGTACACTTGAAAACCGGGTCGGTGATGTTGGACATTTTTTATAAACTCCGTAACTTTTAAGGTGAAATTGTCTGAGATTCAAAGGCGGCAGAAGGGGGGATACGCCCCCTCTGACTCGGCGGTGATGCCTGAAATATCAAGGTCGGGGAAATTGGCGATGTTGAAAACACCGAACTCCTCTTTGGTCCAGCGGTGGGGCACAGGGCGCAGGACAGGCTCCACAAGTTTGACTGAAAAGTCTTCAAAAACAATGTTCTCAAAGATCCCGGGAGCGTTAGGTCCCAGACACTGCACCGGGCGTCTGCCTTGGGCTTTGAAGCGTCGGAAGGCAAGATCCCGGACAGGGCGGATGGCGGGATCATCCGTATCGGTCAGCCCTATCCAGCAGGGGATCAGCAAGAGGGGCTGCAGACCGTCAAAGGTGATATCTTCAAAGGTGCATTTCTCGATCATACAGCACTTGCCGGGACGGTAACTGGGGCAGATACCGATGCCGATACAGGTTTCGTGCATTTCGATGTGGTGGAAACGGCAGTTGCGGATCTCTCCCTGTCCCACCCCCACACGGATACCGCATGTGACAGTGACAAAATAGCAGTTGCGTACTTCCACATCTTCGCAAGGGGCATGTCTCCCCAGAGCCACTTCGTTGCCCCGGGCGGTCACGCAGTCGTCCCCGGTTTCGATATGGCAGTTTTCGATCAAAACATGTCGGCAGCAGTCGATGTCGATGCCGTCGGTATTCATCACAAGGGGATCTCCCCAGATGGAAACGTTGTCAACATGGATATTTTCACAGCCATGGAAGAAGCAGTTCCAATACTGAGCATTTTCAAGGCGGATATCCCTGACTTCGATATTGCGGCAGTTGCAGATGAAGATCATCTGCGCCATACGCCATTGGGGGAATTCGTAATGGGGGTGGCTGCTTTCCGGTCCCACGATATTGTTGACATCAAAGACCGCTTTGTAGTTGCCGTCAATGGTGCCTTTGCCTGAGAGGGTGATGTTTTCGCACTCGTATGCAATGATGAAATGGGCCCCTGAAACATGTTCACTGGCAAAGACCCGGTTGGGGGGCGGGTAGTCGTCGGGATTGCACTTGCTTTTGTCGGCAAGACAGCGGAGCACAGCCCCCTCTTCAAGGTGGAGTCCGCCGCCTGAGCGCAGATAAATGGTGTTGGAGTTATAGATCCCTTTGGGAAAAGAAACCACCTCATTTGTATCAAGAGCTGCCTGAATGGCAGAAGTATCATCGGTACAACCGTCGCCTTTGGCGCCAAAGTTTTTCACATTGACCATTTATATCTTTTCCTTAATAAATCAAAATAAAGTTTTGTACAGTAATATACACTGTAAAAGGTGAAAAACAAGAAGGATTTCTCCGGGAGAAAAGAATTTTGCCGTATTTTTCGGTGGAATCCCTTGCATAAAAGAGAAGATAACTGTATTTTATCGGAGTTACCTTAACATTACACAGGAGAAAAATTTTATGGAATACGGCAAAATGACCCGTCTGGATATGCACGTCCACTGCAACAGCACCCAAATGAACGATCTGGAGTTCCTCGCCGAACAGTGCCGTCGTATGGGGACCATGATCTGCCTTTCGGGAGGAGCGCGTTACGGAGCCCATGATTATACTTCAAATGATGATGTTATAGAGATCTGCAAAAAGTTCCCTGACTGTTTCATCCCCCTTGCCAAACTGGATCTCTGGGAAACTGCCGATCCCGATGAGGTCTACCGTTATGTTGAAAAAGGCGCCAGAGGCTTCAAGTGCATGTACCCTTATTATGAATATGACCACGACCTTTACATGCCCGTTTACGAAGCTGCCGAAAAGTGCGGAACGCCTGTGTTGTTCCACACGGGGAATTTCCGCCCCAGCGAAGCGGATATCATCTACAAACGCCCCATGCTCCGGAATATGCACCCCATCACCCTTGACCGTATCGCCCGTTCTTATCAGGATCTGAAACTGGTCATGGCGCATCTGGGGACAAAAACATTCCAGCCTGAAGCGGCAATGATCGTTCAGCTTCACAAGAATCTCTACTGCGATCTGGCGGGGAACGGCTCCTGGGGACGCTTCAGTGCCCATGATCTCTACCAGATGTTCAAGCCCGCAGTGGTGGAGGTGGATGTGACTATGAAACAGTTCCGCAAGATCGTCCTCGGATCAGACGCTTATGTCAAGTCCCCTCAGACCATGGTGCTGGGCTCAGAGTACTACGAACGCCTCTTCCGCCGCATCGGCGTGCCTGCTGATGTTCTCGCCGATATCATGGGACGCACCGCCGCCGGGTGGTTCGGAGTAAAACTTGAAGAGTAAAAAGTTCAATTTTTGACCGCTCGATTCAATATTTTACCATCTCGTCGCAAAATTTCGCCAGGACCGTGCCTCAAAAAAATGTTGGCACGGTTTTTGCATTATAGGGAGTTGTCAATGGTGACAAGATGTAAAAAGAGGTGGGATATATGGAACGATACAATGAAGAAAGCAACAACTGGCTGAAATTCCGTGCTATGGGATTTCTGGTGAATTTTCTTAAAAATCATAAAAAGGATGTGGACTCAAGCGATACCTTCTTGCTCATCAGCGGTATTTGCACACGGGCGGAATTTTTCTGGAAATTCCGTAAAGAGTTCTCAGTCAAAGAACGCAGACTCATCAAACGCAATTACAGAAAGTCTATTGGTGAAGAGATCACTTTCGGCGGCTCGCCTGTATTCTTTCTGGAGGAACTCTGGAAAGTTGCGGTCATGCACGAAAAAACAGCGGCGTTTGTTGAAAAACTGGTCAGTGAATATCTTGAAACGCGCTCTGAAGCGGAAAAAGCACCCGATAAGAAATGGAGGGAACTGGTGAAGATGCTGCAGTTGGATCCCTTTGAAGAAGAGGTTCTTCTTGTGACCCGCTGCGTGGCGCACGATATCCTTAATGAATATACCGAAATCGGGCGCAGCAACGCTGAAGATGCCATTGAGTACATTGCCAAGTGTCTGAATTGCTCCAAAAACAAGGTCTCTTCAGCGGTCGCGGAAAATTCCAAACTCCGGCGCTATGATTGTGTTGACAATGATGTGGATTTCTGTTACCGCCTTGAGGACTTTCTGTCAGGGCTCAAGGACGACCTTCTTTCAAGCAGATTCTTCAACAAGATCAAGGGGGCGCACCTGCCCTGGGATTTCTACGGCGAACTTGGGAGTACCCACGGTCCCATGCTGAAGCAGCTGCTGAACTCCGGGGAACCGGTGAATGTACTCTTCTACGGTGCTCCGGGAACGGGAAAGAGCAGTTTCGCCCGGAGTCTGGGGGCGGAACTGAAACTTGAGTGCTACAACATCGCTCAATCCTTCAGCGACTGCAACCGGAGCAGCTCCGACTCCTCCACCAATTTCCGCTTTGCGGCACTGCAGCTTTGCGACAAGGGATTGGGGAACAGCAGGGGATTGCTGATCGTTGACGAGGCAGATGAAATGCTCCAGGGAAACTCTTTTGCCGGATTTTTCGGCGGTAACGCCGCCAATGAAAAGGGCAGACTCAATGCGGTGCTGGATACCCTCAAACATCCGGTGATCTGGATCACCAATACTCCCCCCGGGGCATTGGATGAATCCAGCCGCCGCAGGTTTGATTACTCCATCCGCTTTGAACCTTTGAATACGGCTCAAAGGGTGGCGATCTGGGAAAACAACATCAGGAAGATGAAACTCAAAAGGTACTTCACTCCTGAAATGATCTCCCGTCTGGCAGCCCAGTTCCCTGTGAGTGCAGGGGGGATCACTCAGGCTCTGAAAAATCTCGCCATCCTCGATCCCCCGAAAGCCGGAGCCGAAGCGGCACTCAACAAGCTCCTGAAGATCCACTGCGAACTTATGGGCGTTGACAGCAAAGCCGACGACAAACTGATGCCTGCCAAAGATTACTCTCTGGAAGGACTCAACATCAAAGGGGAGCTCAAACTGGAAACCATCGTGGGGGCGGTGCGGAAATTCTACAGCGAACCTGCCGCCAATTCTCCTGACCGTCCCAGAATGAATCTTCTGCTTTCAGGACCGCCCGGAACAGGCAAGACAGAGT
Source organism: Victivallaceae bacterium (assembly GCA_045596885.1). Lineage (GTDB taxonomy): Bacteria > Verrucomicrobiota > Lentisphaeria > Victivallales > Victivallaceae > UBA1784. The sequence goes on along the minus strand of JAZODE010000145.1, from coordinate 3,092 downwards.
TCGTCAAATACCTGGGCGAAAAGCTGGACAGAAAGATCCACGTCTGCATGGGGAGCGATCTCCTCGACATGTATGTGGGGGGCACCGAACAGAAAATCAAAGCCGCCTTTGCCAGAGCCGAAGCGGAAAATGCCATCCTCTTTCTGGATGAGATCGACGGCATGGTCCAGAGCCGTGAACGCTCCGGCCACAGCTGGGAGGTGACTCAGGTCAACGAACTGCTCTACCAGATGGAAAACTTCAACGGTGTCATGGTGGGCGCCACCAACTTTCTCAAGAATCTTGACCCCGCCATCATGCGCCGCTTCACCTTTAAGCTGGAGTTCAACTTCCTTTCCAACGAAGGAAAAAAGATCTTCTTTGAGAGGATGTTCAAAACCACACTGAGTTGTGCTGAAACGGAACGGCTCAATGCCATTGAGAACCTTGCTCCCGGCGATTTCAGGACCGTGCGGCAGGCGCTCTACTACATCGAAGGAGACTCCAACGATATGCGCCTTGCCTCTCTTGAAAGAGAAAGCGCCGCCAAACCCGGCTGTTTCCGGAGCAGCTCCAAAGGCAAATTCGGATTCTGATTTCTTTTCAATAAACTCTCGATCCCGCCTTGCAAAAACGCACAGGCGGGATTAGATTATATATTGAACACTAATTGCGCAAAATTTGGAGTTTATTGATGAAAACGCTTATACTGACCGGATGGTTCTGGGAGGATTACGCCTGTGCCGCCGCTATTGCCCTGCGGAAATTCAAAGAGGCAGACATACTGGGTATCAGTACCCGCAGACTTCCCGAATATCTGATGGAACTTAAAGGATATAACGAGGTTATGATCCTTGGAGTCGGTTTGATCGGTAATCCGGAACTCCTGGGCTCAGCTCTTGAAAATCTGAAAAAGAATGAGGTCAAAGTCCGCTGGATCAGTTCCATGGAGATCCCGGAAAACATCGGTGAAGGGATCCGGTCAAATCTTGATACTTTCATTAAAACAGAGGGCTCTCTTACAGAAGCAGTCAGCAGTTGTCTGAAAATTCCATGCAAAGATATATTGCCCCTTGTCAAGCCCAAAGCCAAACTTCCCGGAGCACTGAAACACTACCGGGAACTTTTTGACGCAGCCTCTTACTACTACCGGAATTATCAGGATGAAGCTGCCTACGGGAAAGCGATCCGCCACCTTGCCAACAACGATCCGGAATCCGTCTGGAGCGAAGCCGAAAAAAATATGATCGCACAGTGCAAGCGTTTCGGACACCGGGAGATACAGGGAAAAAGCGCCACCGTTACAGCGCTCCACGCCCGGATCAGCCTCGTTGCCCCCAAAGACCGGGCACGGGTACTGATCCTGGGGGAAAGCGGTACCGGTAAGGAGACCATCGCTTTGATGGTCCACTCCAAATCCCCCCGGCGGGATGAACCTTTTGTCGCCTTCAACTGCGCCAGCGTCAACCCGAGTCTTCTTGAGGACCGCTTTTTCGGACACGAAAAAGGCGCTTTCACCGGCGCCAATGAAATGAAACGGGGACTCTTTGAAATGGCTGACGGCGGAACCCTTTTTCTGGATGAGATAGGTGAACTCCCCCTTGAAGCCCAGGGGCTGCTGCTCCGTGTCCTTGAAGGCGGACGCTTTACCCGTATCGGTGACAGGGAAGAGATCTCTGTGGATGTGCGGCTCATTTCTGCCACCAACCGGAATCTGCCTGTCATGGTTCGGGAGGGCAAGTTCAGAGAGGATCTTTTTCACCGTCTCAATGTGGTCCAGATCCACGCCCCGGCGCTCCGGGAGCACAAAGAGGATATCGGCGCCATCGCCAACAGCATCTGGCTGAGGGAACTGGGAAGGCGCCTTACTCAGGAGCAGATCAACGCTTTGCAGGAGTATGATTTCCCGGGCAATGTCCGTGAACTGGGCAACCTGCTGGAGCGTGCCATCGTACTTGAGGAAGATGATTTCAAGAAACTGCTTCAGGAACACAAAGCCATGATCGACGGTCTTTTTGCTCCTGAAACGGCACAAGAGTACCCCGATGAACTGGAAGATGCCATCAGATTCCATGTGAAGCGGATCTACGAAAAGAACAACAACAATCTGAGCAGAACAGCCGCAGTGCTCAATGCTGCCAGAAATACAGTCAGGAAATATTTGAACGAATGAATACCTGTTTTGAAATGCTTGAAAAAGCAAACCGTGTTTCCGTGCTGACGGGAGCGGGCGTTTCCACCTTGTCCGGGATCTCCGACTTCCGGGGAAAAAACGGATTCTACACCAAAGGTGATCTGCTCTACGGCGTCAAGCGTGAAGAGCTTTTCGACATAGACCTTTTCAGGGAACGCCCGGAAATATTCTACCGTTACGCCGGGGACTTTCTCTATCCCATGCTTGCCAAAGAACCCTCCATCGCCCATAAAACTCTTGCTGCCATGCAGAAACAGGGGCTCTGTCAGGGGATCTTCACCCAGAATATCGACACGCTCCACACCAAAGCCGGAGCCCTTGATGTGGTGGAGCTCCACGGCACCATGGGGCGCCATTACTGCACCTCATGCGGCACAGAGTATGCTTTGTCCGAAGTACTCCCCCAGGGGGAAAAAGGGGAGGTCCCCCTGTGTAAAAGCTGTTCCGGGGTCATTAAGCCCAAAGTGGTCTTTTTCGGGGAAATGCTCCCCGAAGATGCCATTGAACGCGCCTTCAAAGAGTGCGGCTCTGCCGACATATTGCTGGTGCTGGGCAGCAGTCTGACAGTGACTCCTGTGGCAAATCTGCCCCGGATCACACTGGACCGGGGCGGCAAAGTGATCATTGTCAACGACCAGCCCACCCCTTATGACCGTTATACCCAGTTCCGGTTCCCGGATATTGCAGGATTCTGTCAGGCTCTTTCAGAGTATTTTAAGTTCACTTTCTGAGGCAATTTCAAAACTCCTCAAATTTGTCAAAGCGCCCTCTTCTTCGATCTGACAAAGGGAGCGTTTTTCCGCCTTCGCATAAAGCTACGGCGGGACAAGCGCCTGTTACCTTTCCCCCTCCGCATAAAGCTACGGCGGGACAAGCCAGGTAGCAAGTGCAAACTACCCTTTGCAGCTCTTTGCGAATG
>JAZODE010000144.1:0-7788 GCA_045596885.1 Victivallaceae bacterium | reverse complement strand
TGACGGATATGTTTTCCACGTCATCTACGGCGACGGGCGCCGGGGCGTTGTGGATATGTCACGCACCAACTGGAAATACGGTGCCTGTATCCGTCATGCTGAGTCCGGCACCCTCAAGTTTGCCGAAGTCACCTGCCGTATCCCCTTCTACTGCATGCTCCTGAAAGAGATCGTCAAATTCCTGGAAGGCGGTCAGCCCGTCTCTCTGGAAGATGCTCTCGAAACCATGGCGGTCCTGGATGCCTGCGACCGCGCGGTGAAAAGCGGCAAAACGGAGCCTGTCTATCACATCTGAGTCTTTCAGTAAGAACTCTGAGATCCCCGGGAGAATGTTTTCCGGGGATTTTTTATGGATAAAAGAGTTGCTGTCCTTAAATAAAAGGCTTGCAAAAAAGGGAAAGTTGCGGTATATTTTCCAGTGTCCGCAACAAATTACCTGAAAAAAAAAGAAAGGAAAAATCGCCGGATGAAAAAAATTTTGGTCCTTCTTGCCATCGCCGCTGTGACGGTCCTTGCGGGGAAAAATCTGGTTCCGAACGGGGATTTCAAAGATCCCAAAGGAAAAAAAGCTCATATCCGGATCCTGCGTCCGGGAGCCAAAGCCGCCTACAAAGGCAATTTTATTGTCACTGAGGCTTCAAACGCCAGAGCCACTGTTGAGATCAACTGCCACCGTCTTACAGGGATCACTCCCGGCAAGCGCTGCTATATACGCATGCCCTTTGAAGTGACCTCTTTCGACCCTCAGTTTGCCAATGCAGCCTCTGTCCGTGCCATTTTCTGGGACGCCAAGGGCAAAGCCATGTCCAAATTCAACTCATTTTCCCGCCAGGTCAAAGTCACCGGCGTGGGAAAATATGACATTTTCCATGCTGTCCGGGTCCCTGCGGGAGCCCAAAGCTGTTCACTGAGCTTCTGGCTGGATGGAGTCAAAGGCGCCAATGTGACGGCGCTTCACTTTACGGAAAAGTATCCTGTCAACAATCCTGACGGCAATTTGCTGCTCAACGGTTCTCTCGAAAGCTCAAGCATGGCGGATTACTATTTCCGCGGCACCTCTCAGCCTCCTGTCCGGGTCCTCGAACGCTCCACAGCCAAGGCAAAAGACGGACGCTATTCCTTGCGTTCTTTCTGCAGCGACCCCAAAAAAGGCACTGAAATCAATTTCAACAGCCTCATCTTTGTTCCCGGCAAACAGTATTGCTTCAGTTTCGACTACTTTGTCAGCACTGCTGCGCCCAAAAACCGTATGGCTGGAAGATTCACCTTCCGCGATGCCAATGACAAGGTGATCCGCCACCACTTCCCCGAGTGGAAGAGCGCCCCCGGGGAGTGGAACAAGGCAAAGTTCACCTTCTTCCCCCCGGTCAACTGTGCAAGAGTCACCGTTACGCTCTGGATCATCGGCAAACAGGAGGTCTTTCTTGACAACTTCTACTACGGGATCGTCCCTGAAAAGCGCCTTGCCAACCAGAACGCCGCCGCCCGTCTCATCAGCAGCGACAGCACCGCCACCGTCTGGAAAGAAGCTCCCTATCTGAAAGTCCCCTACGAAAAAGTCCCCGACGGATTAAAAAAAGAAAGCGTCATCTCTCTCAATGCAGCCGCCAATGAGTCAGAACCTTTTCAGATCGTGGTCAACGCCCAAAAAGATCTTGACGGTGTGACACTGAAATTTTCCGACCTCAAAGGCGCCAAAGGAACCATCGCCGCATCCAACATCAACTCCCGTGTGGTGGGATTCATCTTCCTGAAAAAGCCTGACAACCCCAACAACAAAGGATTCAACGCCGACCCCATCCTGCCTGAAACCAGTGCCAAAGCGGTCAAGGGGAAAAATCTGCCCTTCTACGTTCTGGTGAAAGTCCCTGCTAAAACGGCTCCCGGACTCTACACCGGTACTGTGGATGTGCTTGCAGGCGGAAAAAAGATCTCTTCTTTCAAACTCGCTCTTGAGGTCCACAACTTTGCTTTGCCTGACACAGCCCATTTGAAGACCTATTTCTACACCCGGCCCTTCAAGGCTTACACCGACATCGACCGCCGTCCCCGTGCCAAGGTCATTGCCAATTTCCACCAGCTCCTCAAAGATCACCGTATGACGGGAAATCAGGCGCTGGGTACGCCCCATCCTCCCTACACCATCAAAAACGGCAAACTCACCGTCACCGACTGGAGTACCTTTGACAAGGATGTTGAGCTCCGCAACAAAGTCTACGGTCAGATCAGTTTCCCTGTGCCCTATTTGGGTATGCTGGGCGACAACGGAGGCTGGTTCCGCAAAAAAGGCGAAGACCGCAGCAAGCCCCGGAACAGTCCTTTCGGCAACTTCAGCTGGATCTCCCCTGATGGCTTGAAGTATGCCGGACAGTTTGCGGCGCAGTTCACTGCTCACGTCAAGAAAAGATTCCCCGCTCTGAACTTCTACGCCTACCTTTATGACGAACCTGCGGCAAAGGTCCATGCGGATCTGAAGCTGATCCTTGATTCCATCCATAAGGCGGCGCCTGAATTGAAGATCTTCATTCCCAAAGAACAGAACGGAGCCATCGGTTACACCCACACCTTCTGCGTGCCCCTTTCACCCGGACACTACAAGCCAGCCCAGCAGGATGAACACATGCGCAAAGGCGGCGACATCTGGTACTACAACTGGAGCGTCCGCATCAGCAATCACAACTACCATCTGAACCGCTTCTTCGCCTGGCGTATCTATGCCGGTAAAGGCAACGGCGGACTCCTCTGGAACACCATCCACACGCCCCTGGGTGTCAATCCCTGGAACGATCTGGATAAAACCCACAACTGCGGTGCCGCTACCATCTTCTATCCTCCCCGGAAAAAGGGTGAAATGTGCGTGCCCTCTCTGCGTTCAGCTCTCATCAAGGAAAGTATCGACGACTTTGACTACATGCGTATCCTTGAACATCTCATCGACAGCCGTTATCCCGGCATGGGCAGAAGACGGACTCTTGAGCTGCTCAAAGAGACCATGCCCACATTCCCCTTCGGCGAATGTAACGATCCTCATTTGATCTACGCTGTCAGGGAAAAGATAGCCCGTGACATCAACGCTTTCAAAGCCTTCCCCGCTGTGGTGGTTTCCACCCCCTCTGCCAACAGCAGTGTGGAAACTGCTCCCGGAGAATTTTTCATCTGCGCTCCTGCAGGAACTCAGATCAAACTCAACGGCAAAGCCGTCAGCTCCGAAGCCGCTCCCAAAGGCGTCAAAGTACCTTTTGTCCTCAGCAAGCTGGGCAAAAACATTGTCACTGTGGAACTTGTTTCCAAGGGCAAAACTTACCGTTACACCCGCACCTTTGAGCTGAAAGCCGACCCCAGATTGAAAGATCTTCAAGCTCTGGTCGCCAAGTGCACCAAAGCGGGGATCAACATGAAAGTTGTTGAAGCCTTCCTCAAAAAGGTCAACTCAGGCGCGCCCTACACCGCAAAGGAACGCGCCCTTACCGGCAAGTACCTTGAAACTTACAAGCGTGCACTGGCAGAGTCCGCCTTCAAAGGCACCCGCTCTTTTACCAATGATCTGGAAAAATTCTTCTTCAACCGTGCCAAAAGTGTCTTCAGCTGGAAACAGTTTGAACGCGCCGAATACTACCTTGCTCTGGCAGCAGAAGCGGCAAATGCAGGCAATATGAAAAACGCTCAGGTCAAGGTCACTCCCACCGTCTACAAAGGACACCCCGGGATCATCATGGATAACGGCATTATCCGTGCCGTCATACTGGAAACAGGCGGCTGGCTGGTTTCTTTCAAGATCAAAGGAACAGAAACTCTGGTCAGCGGACTTTTTGACAAGGTCATGGCTCCTGAAAAACGTTCTGCCCAGCACGCCACCATGGCGATGATCTACAACTTGAGCGGTTACGACGGCTACGGCGATGCCGGCGGCGGCGGTATCTGGCCCATCACCTATGTGGACTGGAACGTTGCCATCAAGGAAATCAAGAGCGACAGAGCCTCTTTTGAATTTTCAATGAAGCTCCCCAAGACGCCCTTCCTTTTCAAGCGTACCATGACCATGACCGCCAACTCTCCTGACTTGAAGATCTCCTACGAGATCGTCAACCAGATGCCTGTTGATGCGGCTTCTGACGATCCTGAACACTTCCAGCTCCCCTGGCGGGGACGCATGATGCCCGCCATCGGTTCCGGCAAGCTGCCCCAGCAGGATGATACACTGGTGGTTCCTGTGAAATTTGCAGACGAAAAACTTGCAGAAAATCACTTCACCACCGCCCGTCCCATCAACTATGAACGGCGTTCCATCCGTCTTGCCAAGCCCTATACCGGCGCCTTCGACACCAAGCTCAAAAAAGGTATCGTCCTCATCGGCGACAACACCATCACCCATGCCTATGTGTGGTTCACCTCCAAAGGCGACCACAAGGGCGGGGGCAAGGTCTACACTCTTGAGTTTCCCAGAAGCTTCTACGGCAAGCAGCACAACGACAGAGAAGCCAATTCACCTCTGACCATCCACCCCGGAAAGAGTTTGAACTTCTCAGTCATCATCCGCGGACTGGCACATGTGACCAGCGAAGCAGATCTGACCCGCCAGGCGGGATTCTGATCTGAATCCACGACCTTCCGGAACCGGGACAGGAGAAAAAATCACTTCTGTTCCGGTTTTTCTTTTCTTGCCATGCCGGGGGTGATGTGGCGGACTTTGCGGTAGATACGGGTAAAGTAGTGGGGGTCATCGTAGCCGGATCGCAAGGCTGCTTCTGAGATGGAAAGAGTAGGATCTTCTTTCCAGAGTTTTTCTGCGAAAGCGATCCTTTTTTCAATGAGCAGTTTCTTGAAAGAGGTCTTGCAGCGGTCGTGGAGAAAGTGGGTGAGTCCTGAGTCGCTCATATTGAGGTAACGCGCCGCCTGATGCAAGGTGGGCTTGCCCTGCAGATGGGTGTCGATAAAGCTCAAAAGCCGGTGATAACGGAAATCCCCTGAGTAGGATATCAACTCTTTGGAAATGATGTATTCAATGAGTACATTGATCATATCCTCCAAACTTGCGGCGGCGTCCTCATCAAAAAAAGGAATGGCGTTGAAACTTGCCAATGCCTCCGGGGAGTTTTTGACACATTCGGGGGGCGTTTGGGTCGTGCGGAACTGTCCGAAAACGATGAACCCCGCCGTCTCCCCGAGAATTTTCACGGGAGCGGTGATCTCATTGAGCCCCGCATGACAGCGGTAGCTGACCGCCCTGCCCAGTGCCAGACACTTCCGGCGCATGTCGGAGTCCAGCTGCAGACAGCGTTCAACGCCGAAAAAATGTTCCTGCATAAGGGTGCAGTAGGGACTGTTGCCGAAGCTCCGTCCCCGTTTGAGGATCTTCCCCTGATGGGAAAAGAAGACCACCTGAATATTCATGGCGGCGGCAAAGGTATCCAAAAGGCGGCAGACCTCCCGGCTGAGGAGGACCTCAAGAGTTATTTCGTGCGGCATAGTAAAAGCTTTCGTTGATTGATTTTTGATTTTGTCTAAAATAGCACTTATTTGCTGAAAAATCCACTGTATTGCAGAAAAATCCATTGTTTTTCCGGGGATCTTCTGTTATAATATATATTGTACAATAGTGTTTACTGAAAAGAGAAAGAAAAGTAAAGAAGATGAAAGAAGTCAAAGTCGGCCTTGTCGGTCTCGGATTTATGGGTTCCACCCATTTCCGGATTCACAACAGTATGCCCGGAGTCAAAGTTGTGGCTCTGGCAGATATAGATCCTGTGAAACGCACAGGGAACATCAGTTCCGTTGTGGGCAACATCGGCGGCGGGGACAACTCCCAGCCCCTTGACCTGACCGGGGTCCAGGTCTTTGACAACGGCTTTGAAATGATCGAAAAGTGCGACCTTGACATGGTTGACATCTGCGTTCCAACTGTCTGGCACAAGGATCTGATCATTGCCGGACTTGAAAAGGGGATCCATGTTTTCTGCGAAAAGCCCCTCTGCCGCAACGTTGAGGAGGTACGAACTCTGAAAGAGAAGATCGCCGCAAGCAAAAGTTTCATCAACATCGGCATGTGCGTCCGTGCCTGGCCCGAATATGATGCCGCCAAAAAGATCCTTGATTCCGGGAGTGTCGGCAATGTGCTGACTGCCAATTTCCGCCGTCTTTCTCCCAGAGTCCACGGGAACTCATGGAAGGACTGGTATCTCAACGATGAACTTTCAGCCGGTGTCGCTTACGACACCCATTTGCACGACAGCGATTTCATCCGCTATCTTTTCGGGCGTCCTGTGAGCGTCACCAGTATCGGACTCAGAGGTGCTGTGACCAAAGATACCCACGATCACATTTTCACCTCTTACAACATGGGGGACAAGCGTTTCATCACAGCAGAGTGCGGATGGTGCGCAGCCCCCAATGTGCCCTTTGAGATGAGTTTCCAGATCGTCTGCGAAAAGGCGACATTGAAATTTGACCACTCCGGATTCCACATCTACTGGAACGACGGCAAAATCGACACGCCCGACACAGGGGATCCGGCACTGCCGACAGGGTGGCACCGGGAGTTGAAATACTTTACCGACTGCGTCCGTGAAGGGGTCACTCCTGACAAGTTCCAGACCCCTGACTCCGTCATTGACGGCGTGGTCATTGCTTTAACTGAAATCAACGCCGCTGACTGCGGCAAAACTTTGGAGATCGAATATGTATAAGGCACTTAATTACTGGGTTTACGGCGGTTTTACCGGAGAAAAAACCCCTTACGAATTCATTGACTTTGCGGCGGCACAGGGACTTGACGGTGTGGAGTTCACCGTGGGCGACTGCATCAAAACTGACATCACTGAAGCTGAGTGCAAAAAAATCGCCGCCTACGCTGCCGAAAAGAAAATCGGTCTGCGCACCATGGCAACGGGCTATTACTGGGGATGCTCTCTGAGCAGTCCCGATGAAGCTGAACGCTCTCAGGCGGTGGAATTCACCCGCAAATATATCCAAATCGCCAACTATCTGGGAGTTGAGACGATCCTCGTGATCCCCGGCGACACCCGTGTGCCCTGGGATGAATCCCGTCCTGTGGTCAGCTACAAGGATGTGTGGGAGTACTCCAAACGCTCCATCGACGAAGTGACCCCTCTGGCTGAGGAGCTCAACGTAAATCTGGCACTTGAAAATGTCTGGAACCGGTTCCTTCTTTCCCCTATGGAGTGGAAACTTTTCCTCGATCAGTTCACCTCTCAAAAGGTGGGCATTTACTTTGACCTTGCCAACTGCTGTATCTACTGCCGCCCTGAGGATTACATTGAGATCCTCAAAGAGCGAGTCAAAGCGATCCACGTCAAGAACTTCTCTGAAAGCGACTGTGCCGGCGGACTCCACGGCTTCGGCGACGACCTGCTGGACGGCATGGTGAACTTTGAAGCCGTCCGGAAACATCTTGAAGCCATCAACTACAAGGGTGCTCTCACAGCCGAAATGGTTCCCTTCAGCCGTCTTCCCGACATGGTTCTTCCCGATGAAGAACTCGCCATCGCCACCTGCCAAAAGCTGAAAACGCTTTTCAACTGATTTCTGAACAAGCAAAAGGGCTGCCGTAAATTTCAGCGGCAGCCCTTTTATTTTCAGAAGAAATCGTTTTACAGAGAGAGGTAATTTCAAAAGTCATTCAAAAAATGACTTTCGATGCCATTCGCAAAGAGCTGTAAAGGGTAGTTTGCACTTGCTACCTGTAAGGTAACAGGCGCTTGTCCCGCCGTAGCTTTATGCGAAGGCGGAAAAACGCTCCCTTTATCAGATCGAAGCGAGGGCGCTTTGACA
>JAZODE010000143.1:0-3659 GCA_045596885.1 Victivallaceae bacterium | reverse complement strand
TGTCAAAGCGCCCTCGCTTCGATCTGACAAAGGGAGCGTTTTCGGCTGTTACCTTACAGGTAGCAACCTCAAACTACCCTTTGCAGCTCTTTGCGAATGGCATCTTTGCCATTTTTTGAATGACTTTTGAAATTACCTCTTCTTACAGAAAACCTTTGAATGCCGCAGGGTCAGGTCCTATGGGACGCCCTGCGGTTTTCTTTGTACACAGGGGATTGCGGGGGAAATAATCTTTCCAATCCCAGGGGGTGAAGACTCCTTGTTTGATGGCTCCCTGTTCATTTTTTGCCTCAGCAGCTTCAAATTTCAGGTAGAGTTTGTCTCTTTCGGCAAGAGAGGCGTAGGTTTTTATGACAGGGGTCGAAGGTATTTGAGGATTGACAAAGATATTGGTCTCTTTTCCCCCTTTGAGTTTGCGGAACCGGGGAAAGGTCACATGCCCTTGGGTTCCTCCCAGCAATGTGCCTGCCATGATTCTTTCGGCAGGGGGGATCCGCAGATAGAAGCAGTTGTACTCTGCTGTGATGAGTTCGGGGAAAGGCAGCGCCAGAAGAGCGTTGCGCTGTTTCTGCATGACGGTGTCAAAGAAGATGTTGTGGGTAATGGTGATCTTCATGGGCAGATGGTTCATGGCAAGGGGAGTGAGCTGATTGATGTGGAAAAGGTTGTTCCGCAGCAGGGCATTGTCGCACTTGACGAGGAACATGCCGTTGAATCCCCTGAGCATCACGCAGTTTTCCACGGTCAGATTTTCCACATATTCCGCCTGAACACTGCCGCCTGAGTAGTTGGGGGCGCGTCCGTCAAAGATGGTACGGGTCACTTTGATGTTCTTACCGCTGATCAGCTGGATGGCGCCCCGGTCGGTGCCGTTGAAGAAACGGCAGCGGAATCCGTCAAAGTGCAAATAAGATTTGTTCTGGCTGCGGAAGGCGAAAGAAAGTTTCTGCCCGTCACCGTCAAGATAGACCTTTTCTTTCAGTGCCGCCCGGAATGTAATGATTTTACCCGGAGCACCGCCGGAACGCAGCCGCACCGGCTCTTTGTAAACGCCTTCATGGATCGTTACCGTATCGCCGGGGCGCACCACCGATGCCGCTTTGGCGATGGTGGCAAAGGGCTTGGCAGCACTTCCCGGAGCGGCGTCGCTGCCTTTGACACTGACATGATACTCCCGTGGCGCAGGATCTTTGACGGCTGTGGTAAATTCAATGACCTTGCCTTTGACAGTGCTTCTTGCAATTTTTCCGGCGGCGGGGGAAAGCTCTTCATTGGTCAGCAGCAGACGCTCCGGCATGAGGGAATCCACCCGGACATAATATTTTTTGCCCGGCTTCAGACCGTTGAAGGTATAGGTGCGGAAAGGGGATTTTTCATCCAGCCAGCGGGGGAGGAGCAGCTTCAATTTTCCGGGATCTTCCCCGAAACTGAGACGGTTTTCAACTTTGTTGAAGGTGTTGAAAAATTCAATATTGGCAACCGTGCTGCCCACGGCGTGAGGACGGAAATCGTGAAGTGTGTTGGTTTCACGGTAGGTCATGCGCCGGTAAGGTCCCACAGGATAACCCAGCATCCCCCTGCCGTTGAAAGAACTTGCGTTTTTCAAAGTGAAATCCCCTTTTTTCACATCCTTGTATTCAGGGACGATGACCAGACTGTAAGGTTGGGTATTCTTTGCGGGGAAGGCGTTGGCGTTGAAGGTCAGCTGTGAAGCACTGTCAGCTTTTCCGGGGCGCGCCATGATGTTGGAGTGAATAAGCGCCTGCACATCTGAAAAATCATAAGGTATTCCCGTAAAAGCACAGTTGCTGATGTTGATTTGCCTCACCTTTCTGCCCGTAATGGCGGCGGGAGCACCGTCAAAACCGCAGTTGGTGATTTTGGCATTACCACCTTCAAGGGCGATGGCGCATTGGGATTGTCCGAGGAAGTTGATGCGTTGGATCGTGACACCCGGCGCTGAGATGACCAGACCGGCTTTGCCCCCTTTGATGAGGATGTTTCCTGTGACGCCTCTTCCGGCAAGAGTGATACCGGGAACGGTGACTTTGAAAGGAGCATACGCGCCGGGGAGCAGATAGACGGTGCTGCCCGGTTCCACTTTTTTCAGGCTTTTCCACGCAGTTGCAATGGATCTGCCGTCGTTGGAGTCTTTTCCGGAAGGCGAAAGAAAATAGACAGGTTTCCTGTCAATGAGTCCCCCTTTGACTTTTGTCCCGCTTTGCAGACGGAAATCCCAGTTTTCAGGATCGGCAAAGGTTTTGTTCTGATCGATGTTGCTGCGCCAGGTCCTGATGGAGCTTTTACTGCGGGAGTATCCGCAATAGTAGTAAACATTGTTGCGTTCAGTGGGGGGCAGATCCAGATTGACATTGGAGGGATAGATGTTACGGAGCGCCGTGCAGTTCTGAATGAAACTTTTGCCGTCGGATTTCCCTTTGCACCATATATCCCCGAAACCGTTGTATCCGGCAACGCACTTTTCAATAAAGCAGTTGGTAATGGTACCGCCGTAGAAACGGATCCCGGCTTTGCATGAGTTGAAAGCAGTACAGTTTCTGATGACACAATCCTTTGTGGGACCGTTGATGATGATATTACCGCCGGAACCCGCATACATGGCACCGTTGCCGTAGGTACGGCAGTTTTCAATGAGTGTCCCCTCAGGACGCCACAGGCGGATCCCCCCGCCGCACAAAAAGACATCGCAGTTGCGGATCACACTGTTTTTAAGGTATCTGCCGCAGATCCCCTCTCTGGCTGTAGGACGGTTGGGGGTGTCCCCGTCGAAATTGAATCCGGTAATGGCAAGACCTTCTATCAAAACATTGTGGGCAAGGTTCGTTCTGCTGTATTGACCGATGGTCAGACCGATTTTTTTTGTAACGGAAATGGTGAGGTAGTGGTGTTCCGGAGATCTGCCGTCGCTTGTCACCACATACAGTTTTTTTGCCTTTTTGTCAAAGAACCAGGCGCTGCGTTCAAAATCAAGAAGGGCAGCACTGTTTTTAAGAACGTAGGTGGAAAGAGTGTTTCTTTCGTTGACCGCTTCAACAGGACCTTTCCAATGGCAGGCGTAGGTGAAAGATTTGCCGGGGACTTTGGTGAAAGGGGGGGCATCCACATCGCCCCGGATCAGCACAGTTCCGGGAATGACGGCACGGATCGTTGTGCGTTTGGTCTTTGAAGTGGGCAGAAATTCTGCGTTCAGGGGCTCGTAATAGACCCCGGGGAGAATATTCAGAGAATCTCCCCCCTTCATTCGGGAAACGGCTTTGGCAAAGGTGGCAAAAGGACGCGCCGCCGTGCCGGGGTTGGCGTCTTTGCCCTTGACGCCCACAAAGTAATCAGCCCCTGCCGCAGCAAAGGAAAAAAGAAATAGTACCGCTGAATAAAGTGCTTTCATTGAAGGATCCCTTTTTTGTTTTAAACTTTCCGTTAATATAGCACTTGCAGGAAAAAAATCAAGTTTGCCGCTTTGATGTATTTGCAAATACCATTTGTAAAGATTATATTATAGAGGCAATTTCAAAACTCCTCAAAATTGTCAAAGCGTCCTCGCTTCGATCTGATAAAGGGAGCGTTTTCGGCTGTTACCTTGCAGGTAGCAGCCTCAAACTACCCTTTACAGCTCTTTGCGAATGACATCTTTGCCATTT
>JAZODE010000142.1:0-3953 GCA_045596885.1 Victivallaceae bacterium | reverse complement strand
ACGCCTCTTGCCCCCAAACTCCCCGGGCGCAATGAAATAAAATCCGCCTCAAGTATTCTCCTCAACCAAAATGTTTGAGCAAAGTAAAAAAGAGTATAGCCATTCACCTTGGGGAGTTGAGCATACCATTCTTTTTCTGCTTATACAATAAAAAGGCTATTGCTTACCTTTCTTGAGGTTTTGCAACAGCCCCGTTTTTTGATGGAGCCGCAGTAAATGCGGCGCGTTATATCATTTCAAATGGAATTTCATGACTTGGCGGATCCTTCTGGAAGCGCCGGGAGCAAGTGTCACATCTTCATAAAGTGGTTCCGCTGTGACAATGATGTTGTTGCTCCATGAGTAGAAGGCGGCGCTCTCGGGGAACTCAAAGTTGTACCGGTACCAGGTCGCCTGAACATGGACTGACATATTGCCCTTGTGGGGGAGGAGTTTGTTGACAGCGTGCCAGTTGATTTTTGCTCCGGGGCGTCCGTAGATGCCGCCATCGTCCACGCTCTTGCCGTCCAGTGTGACGGAATAGGGCTTTTTCGGGGCTTTCCAACCGCCGATGGGGATGTTCCGGAAGCGGAATCCGAAAACTTTCTTCTCTTTACAGGGGTTGGTAAAAGTAGTGAGGATCTCAAGAGTTCCCGTTGTGTCATTGCCCCGTTTCAGGATGATCTCTTTAGTGACCTTCAAGTCAGCCAGAGGATTTTCTTCGCCGAAACCGGCATCCTTGGGGACAGTGTAGGTGAAGAAAACGGAAACCTGATCCTTGCCCATCTTGTGCCCGGAAAGCTGATACTCCTGCTTTTTCCGGTTGGCGGTGTCGTTGAAACAAAGTTCCCCAATGGCAGTGGTGGGACCGCCCAGAGGCGTTTTTTTGCCGTTGCGCCAGGTGAGGACCAGAGCGGAAACAGGATCAATGAAGATTTGCTGTTTGCCAACACCCAGACGGAGGGCAGGGGACTTTTTGTGAATGACCCAGCTCAAAGAGGCGTCTCCCTGATAGATCCCTTTGAAAGAGGCATTGCCGGAGTTGAGTTTGGCAAGCTCTTTTTTCAGTTCAGATTCAAGGGAACTCTGCAGGACCGCTTTGCCCTTGATCCCGGCTCCGCCGATGCGGAACAGGGCGCTGCCGGAGGCAGGCAGTTTCACAAGAAATCCTTTGGTGACTTGCGGGGCAGTGATCTTTGTATAGTTGAGTTCGTTGAGGACATCGCTCACCTTGACGGCGCCTTTGCCCTTGAATTGGGGAATGGCAACTTTGAGGAAGACTTCCCGGTTCGAGTAATTGAGAAGCGCCAGAGCGTAAACGCCGTTTCTTTCCTTGAGGACCATACGCAGATCCTTGCTGAAATCGGGCAGAGTGATCCGGATTTTTTTACCCTTCTCATCGGCAAGATCTGCCGCAGTCACATTGACAGGCTCCACCTTGAGCGCTTTGGTCACATCTCTGCCTTTGGCAAGGAGTTCTTCCACATCTTTGACGCCGCTCAATCCCCGGGCAATAAGAGAGAGCATCTTGCCGTCAAGGATATCGCTGGGATAAAAGGTGATACCGTCAGCTCCCAGTGCGGCTGTGGCGATAATGTTCTGGAGGATCTTTTCAGGAGTGTAGCGTCTGAAAAAGCGTTCAGACTCTTCGGCAGGGTCCACCCAGCTGAAATTTTTGGTTTTGCCCAGGACTTTTTCCTGATGGGCGACCTTGTCAAAGTATTTGGTGCCGACAGTATAGTTCATGGGATTGAATGCGTAGACCTTGTTGACAACAGTTGAGGAGTCGGTAACGCTCCAGTCATCCAGGTAGTTGGGGGAGGGGGTGGCTGTACAGAGATGGAGCCTTGCCTGGGGGAAATGTTTTTTGGCAGAACTGACAAATTTTTCAAGGATCGCCCGGTGCTGGACCGCCTTGTACTGCCGCCATTTGAGATTCAAAGGGCGTCCGGAACGGATATCCGTGCGTTTTGGGACCGTTTTCAGTTTGGCAAACTTTGCAAAACTTTTAAGACAGTTGTCGCAGGTACCTTCAGAAACAAAGGGTTCATAGTCAAACCAGATGTCCCGGCAGTTGGAGAAAAGTTTGAGGCGGCTTTCAAATCCGCGCTTGAAATAGGCTCCCCAGAAGAGTCCTTCGGGGTCAGCAAGGATGTAGAGGGGGCAAATAGCGCCCCTGACCGGTTTGCCGTTGGAGTCAACAAAGGGGGGAACTCCGGGACGGGTGACGGCTCCGTTGACCATGAAGCCCAAATCTTTGAAATTGGTTCCGGGAAACTTCATTGTGGAGTTTCGGCAGGCAAAGGTCCCGGCGTAAATGGTGAAGTTTTCATCCATGAATTTGTTGCGCTGAGCAGGGAAGGAGATGTTTTCCCAGCTGACGCTGGTGTAGGGCTTTTTATCAAATTTATGCCAGAAGGCAGTGGCAAGGCGCAACGGTGTGTCATCGGAAAGACTGTAGCTGGCAATACCGGAAATGCCGGTGGCAAAATACTTCAAAGGTGCAGAGGGAAAACGGGGCTCCGGCAGCAAGGTTGCCGGATAGGTCTGCTCAAAGGTCCGTTTGCCTTTTTCAAGGAAATAGAATTTAAAATCCGCTTTTTTCCCTGCAAATCCTTTTTTCGGAATGATGATGCAGTTGACTCCGGGACGCCAGGAGTAGGTCTTTGGATTCAGTTTTTGAACCAGATGCTTGGGGAAAAGGATCTTGTAGCGGACCATCTTTCTGCCATTGGCAGTGAAATTTTCTTTCTTCAAAGGCAGAGAGGTCGTCCAGTTCACCCGGGGCGCGACTGCCCTGAGTTCCAGAAACTCCGGCAGTTCAAATACCGCTGTTGGCGGCGCTGCGGCAAGCTCCTTGCCGTACCCCAGAAACTGCAGGACAAGAGTGCTGGGGTAGTTTTCGAGAAAGTTGTACTGTTTCCCAAGCCAATCGGCGGGGAAAAAGGTGACACTTGTTATTCGGCCACTCAATATGGTTCCTGTTGCCAGAAGAAGCATTAAAAGTAATTTTTTCATCAATATTTGTCCTTATTTTAGGGTGAAAATCAATTCATGGCGCACCATTCACCTCCGCCCAGAAGTACGGAGGTGTGGAGTTTCGACTTGCCCACATGACCGTCCACATATCCCACATTGGTATAGCCCCCTGTGAGGGAGTCGTTGCGGGTGGAGCGCTTGCCGCTTGTGCCGTGGCGTGTTTCAATGGAAGGTGAAAAGTCAGAGCGTACGATCATGGGTTCGCTGCCTGTGATGATGAATCTCTTGAAAGCATTGGTCTGATTGGTCTTGGGATAACCTGTGAAACAGATGGTCCCATTTGAGGAGTAAGAACCGAGACGGCACCAGCGGGTGTAGGCGTCAGCCAGGATCCCTGCCATGGAGGGACGGCGGATCTGGGCTGTTTTGAGGGGCAGGGTATCCCCATTGCTCCATCCGGGAGCTTCTTCGTGGTATCCCAGAACTTTTGCCCATGTGTAGTTGGTCTTCCAGATCCTTGTTGTTGAACCGGAAACCAGTTCCGGTTCACTGGGACAGACCAGCACATTGGCTTTCCCCGAGGCTGAATTGGTATCATCAGAGCCCACTGATCCATGCCACTTGCTTGAGGCAACTGTTTCCGGCCAGAAGCGGTTCATGGCGCCGATCCCGCCGAACTGCACCTTGCTTGGGATCATATATCCGTTGTTGACATCTGAATAAAAGGCGTTTGAGGTGACGATCTGCTTCATATTGTTGACACAGGAACTTGTGCGGGCACGTTCCCGCGCCTGCTGCAGCGCAGGCAGAAGCATGGCGGCGAGGATCGCAATAATAGCAATCACAACCAATAGCTCGATCAGCGTGAACGCTGATCGAATGAAGCACGGCTCCGCCGTATGAAGCATTTTCCTGCGGAAAATATGAAGCGCCCCGTTGGGGCATGAAGCGCTTTCTTCGCAAGCATAATAAGGCATTTTTTTGTTCTCTTTTTT
>JAZODE010000141.1:0-30777 GCA_045596885.1 Victivallaceae bacterium | reverse complement strand
CAGCAATATGGAAAAAGCCAGAGCGCTCCGGGTGGGCATGACCAAAGCCCAGGTCCTCGCCGTCATGGGGGAACCTGTGAAGGAAAGTTTTTCCACCCCCGACCGCTGGTTTTATTTCATCAATCCGGTGTGGGCAGACGGTTTGACCGCCGAAGAGGAATGTATGCCCCTTTTCTTTGAAAAAGGACGCCTCGTCGGCTGGGGAAACCGTTTCGGTGCCAAATACCGCAGCGGCAAAACTCCGATCAAATAAGGGAAAAGTGAAAGATGAGCAGCAGTACCAAACGTCCCGGATGGGACCGTTATTTTATGGATATCGCCCAAGTCGCCGCCAAACGGAGCAACTGTTCCCGCCGTCAGGTGGCAGCAGTGCTGGTCAGAGACAAAAGGATCATTTCCACCGGTTACAATGGTACGCCCCGGGGCGTGCGCAACTGCAATGAAGGGGGATGCCCCCGCTGCGGGTCTGACGCACCTTCAGGTTCTCATCTGACCGAATGTCTCTGCAGCCACGCCGAAGAAAACGCCATTGTCCAAGCCGCTTATCACGGCATCATGGTCAAAGGCGCCACACTTTACACGACCTACAGTCCCTGCCTTCTCTGTGCCAAAATGATCATCAACGCAGGGATCGTTGAAGTGGTCTACCATGAACGCTATTCCATTGACTCCACCTCCATGGCTCTGCTTTCAGAAGCCGGAGTCAAAGTGCGCCCCGTTTCTGATGAGGAGGTCCAATGAGCGACATCGCTGCCAACATCCTTTGCCTTGAAGATGCCGTCAAGTGGCGGCGTTCCATGGCGGAGCAGGGATACAAAGTCGCTGTGACCAACGGCTGTTTCGATCTGCTCCACCGGGGGCACGCTGTTTACCTTGACGCCGCACGGGAAGAGGCGGACTTTCTTCTGGTTCTGGTGAACTCAGATGCCTCGGTGCGGGCGCTCAAAGGTCCCACCCGTCCCCTCCAGAGTGAAGAGGACCGCGCTTTTTTGCTCTGTTCCCTTAAAGCGGTGGATAAATGCGTGATCTTTGACTCCCCCCGCTGTGACAGGGAGCTTGAAGCCCTTGCCCCGGATGTCTATGTGAAAGGGGGGGACTACACTGAAGACTCCCTCGATCCCGGGGAGCGTGCCGCTTTGAAAAAGAGCGGCAGCCGCATCGTTTTCATCTCTTTCGTGCCGGGACACTCCAGTACCAACATCATCCGGAAGATGCACCCCTGATGGATTGGGAGTCCATGGGCAGCCGGGGGGCGGAAATCTGCATGGAAGCACTCATAAGCTCAGGTATCATCCTGGGCTTTTTTGGTTGTTTCCTTCTTCTGGCACTTCTTCTGCAGCTGGTGACTTTGAGTTTGCGGCGCCGGTGGTACGCCTTGCTGGGGGAGCGCAGCTGGATCATGCTGGCAGCGCCGGGGACTGTGGTCCACGAAACGGGACATGCCCTTTTCTGTTTGATCTTCCGCCACCGTATCAATGAGATGAAACTTTTTTCCCCCTCTCCCGACGGAACCATGGGGGTGGTGGATCACAGTTGGGACTCCGGGAGCTTCTATCAGCGTGCCGGGAACTTTTTCATCGGCACAGGTCCCATTATCACCGGCAGCTGTATCATTGCCCTTTTGACGGCGTTCCTCATGCCTGAGGTGTGGGAGGAGCTGGATTTCCCCGAACTTTACTCTTTCAGCGATTTCGGCGCTGCCCTTGTTTCCCAGATCTGCCGCATGGTCAGGAGCTTTTGCACTCTCAAGATCTTCAGCAAATGGCAGACCTGGCTCTGGCTGCTTTCCACGCTGCTCATCGGCTCCCATGTCACCTTGAGCAAGGCGGATCTGAAAAATGCCGCAAGCGGCTTCTGGCTCATACCGGTCATGGTGCTCTTCTTCAACTTTGCTGTGATTTGGTTCCGCAATCCGGGAAAACTGCTCCTTGAACACGGCAGCGGTCATCTGATTTCCACTCTGGCGGTACTGATTTTCATTATTCTCATACTGGGGAGTTTTACCCTTTTGCTCCACCTGCCGGTCTTTCAGGAGTCTCCCCCGGAAAAAAAATCTGCCCGGCGGCGTACACCGGGCAGATGAAAGAAAGATATGAAAGGGGCATCCCTACCGGGACTTTTTGTCTTTCAATCTTTCTCTGAGCTCCTGATTGCGGCGGAGTGCCTTGTTGAGCTCTTCGGTTGACAAAGAAAACTCCTGTTCCGGAGCTTTGCGCCCGACACCTGCGATTTGCAGGCAGCGCTCCAGCAGTTCAGCAGAGAGGGAAGCGGCATACTCCAGATGCCACTTGTAGCAGTATGCCGCTGCAATGACCTCATCGCTGTATCTTCTCTCAGGATCCTGTTTGAGCTCTGCGGGAAGAAGGGGAGTGTTTTCTTCCTGAAAATTTCTTTCATGGGGGAGTCCTGGCTTTCCCTCATTTTGAACCGGGAAAACTCCGGCGCTTTTTTCAGGAAGAGAGACCGGCGTGATCCCTTTGGCAGCTTTGGGGAGTATCCAGCTGGGCAGAAATTTCCGCCCCAGAGCAAAGAGCGCTCCTTTGGCAAGAGATGTCAGAAGGGGCAGGATGTATTTTTTCATCACTCCCGGCTTTTCCTCCGGAACTTCTGTTTCAGGGGAACGGGACTCTTTGGGCGGGAGTTCCGGCAGTTCTGTTCTTTCTTCTGAAACAAAGTTTTTTTTCTCTGTCTCCGGGAAGGCGTCTTGTTCCTTTGACAGAGTTTGTGCCGTTTCGGGTCCTTTGTGTTCTATTACTTTTTTACTTTCCTCAGAAGAAGGGGGAGAAACTGTCACAGTAAAGGACTCCTCTTTTCCCATCCCTTGCATGTTTTCTGTCAGATTCAAAGAAAGTTTTCCTTTTTCCGTCTCCTGAGACTTTGTGAAAGTCAGACGGTCTGCTTTTTCCCTCCCGTGGGGCTCTTCCGGAGTCAGGGAAAATGAAGAAAGTTCCTTGAGATCAGGAGCGATCCGCAATTCCCCGGAAGCAGGGGGGAAGGTTGAGAGTGTCAGAGATGATGTCAGGGCTGAGGGCGCTTTTTTGTCCGGCTCCGGTAATGCTGCAAGTGCAGCCGGTTCTTCCGCTCCTGCAAGGAGTCTGAAAGCCGATATGAGTTTGAGCACATCGTTTTTTGAAAGAGCTGCCAGAAATTCCCTGCAGCGGGGCGGAAAAAAAGGAGCAAGGATCTGTGCGACCGCACTGCCCATGGTCCCCTTTTCCTGCTGCAGAGAGCTCTGGAGTGCTTCAGCTGCGCTGCGGAGCAGCTCCGGTTCCGGAAGGCGCAGTTCAAACCGTTCCCCGGAACCGCTTATAACCGTCAGATTTTCCATAATCAGGCGAAGGTGAAAAGCGCAGTGTTTTCATCGGTTGCGTATGCCTTGAAGACCAGTTTAGCCACATGGTCCTGCCCCATGGAAGGCACATAACTTGCATCGGGCTGGAGATATGCCGCCGGAAAGACCAGACTCTTTTCGCCCTCAGCAACGGGAGTGAAAGTGAGGGTTTTTTTCTTGTCATCCGCCATGATATCCTCTCCCAGAGTGAATTCGCTGAGGAGTTCCAGAGCGGTGCTGATATCTTTGGTTTCCAGAGTGATGGTGGCACAATCCTGGACCAGATGTGCCGCCACCGCTTCCACCCCGCCGTTTTCGTAGATGGTGGATTCAACCACCTTGCGGTTGGTTTCGATCCGGGGCGCCGAGGCGAGGGGAGCGATGACGGTATCGCCGAAGGAGGCGACGTATGCGTGTCTTTTGATGGTGGTGACATCGTAGGTTGCAGCCATGATTGTTTTTCCTTTCTTTGTTTTGAGGGTTTGCTGCCTGACTCCCGCCGGAGTTGACGGGACCGTTCCGGAAACAAAAGATTATGTCAAGACAATATTTTTCTTTTTATTCCGGAGCAAGACAAGGTTTTTTTGCGTTTTTCTTCATGTTTGATTTGCAGAATTGACAAAAGCGCATTATATTTATAAAAGAGTTATTGTAATTGGATCAAAACCATTTTAACGAAAGGAACGATTATGTCCAAGATTTTCAAAACCGTGCTGCTTGCAGCTGTGTGCCTTACCTCTCTGGGATGTTTCGGAGCCAGCTGGTTCGTCCGGGGCAACAAGTACAATGTGGAAACTCTTGTTATCACCGGTAACTACAAAAGCCCCCGTCTTATGGCTGATCTGATCCAGGCAGAAAGCCGCCAGCCCTACATCATCGTTCCTGCCGCCAATGCCAAGTACAGCTACTGGTATGTTGCCATGCCCAAGACTGACGGATTCGCCATGAGCGAAGACAAGTTCGGGCCCTGGGTGAAATTCTGTCAGTGCCGCCGTGTGGTGATCCTGGGTGACAAGAACTGCGTGCCCGAAAAATATGAAGCCATGATCGATAAGAGCATCCCCGTGGTCCGCATCACCGGCGACTGGGAGCGCGTGGCTGAAGAATTGACATTCATGCTTAACTTGAGCAATTTGAAACGCAATTACCCCGAACTCCGCCGTCAGCTTGACCGGACCTATCAGCCCATTTCCGCTCCTGCCCCCAGGAATCCCAGGACCCCGACTCCCACAGACGGCAAAGAGGCGGTCCCCCCTGCGGACGGAAAGTAAGAAAATTTTCACTCCCGGAGTCAGGATATGTTCAATCTCTGGAAAATCGCTTTCAACGCCTTCCGTGAGTCCCTGCGTGAGCCTGTCTATTTTCTCATGCTCCTTGCGGCGCTGCTGCTTATTGCACACTATCCCCCTGCGGCGATCTTTGTCTTTTCCGAGCAGCTGAAGCTGGTCGTTGACAGTTCCATGGCGACCACGCTCCTTTTCGGACTGGTGGTGGCGGTGCTCTGCAGCAGCCACACCGTTGCCCGTGAAATGCGCAACGGTACCGTGCTGCTTCTCATGTCAAAGCCTGTCCAGCGCTGGAGCTTTGTACTGGGCAAGATCCTGGGGATCTGCATGGCGGGCACCCTTTTTGTGGGGGTTTGCAACTTTGCGACCTTCATCTCAGTCTTTATCGCCACCGACCAGTTCCGGTTTGAAATGGCACTCTATTTCACCATGCTGGGACTGCTGGCGCTGGGGTGTGTCATCGGTATGCTTGCCAACTATCTGAAAGCATCTTCATTCCCTGAGATCGCCACCTGGGCGACAGCGGTGCTCATACCTCTTTTTGCGGTCTACTGCTACATAACAGGGGAACACCCCGCTCTGGGGCTCAGAGATCTGTGCAAAGCCCTCATACTGGTGAACTTTGCCGTTGTGACCATGGGGACCTTTGCAGTGGTCTTTGCCACAAGGCTCGATATCGTGCCCAACCTCTGCTGCTGCACCGGGCTTTTCTTTGCGGGACTGGTTTCAAGTTACCTTTTCCAGCGTACCACGGACAACGAGATCCTCAACGCTCTCTGTGCAGTGCTTTACGCCATTTTCCCCAACTGGCAGTTCTTCTGGTTGGCGGATGCTGTGGCGGTGAAGCGGCATATACCCAACGAATATATGCTCAATGCGGCGCTTTATCTGGTGATCTATATCATCCTCGGCTCCACCTGGGCTGTGGCAACGTTCCAGCACAAGGAGCTGGCAGGTGACAGCAGGAACTGACCCTTTTATCCTGACTCTGGAGCAGACAGACTCCACCAATACCTACGTCCGGGAGCACTTTGATGCGCTTCCGGACCTTGCTTTGGTTACGGCAAAGTTTCAGACCGCAGGCAGAGGCAGACTGGGGCGGAAGTGGATCTCCCCCCCCGGCGTCAATTTCTGCGGTACATTCTGTTTCAAAAATGTCGCCGACGGATTCCATGCAGGGATGCTCTGCGGCGTTGCCCTGATGCGCACCGTTGCCAAATTGGTGCCGGGAGTGCCCTTTTATCTCAAATGGCCCAATGACCTCTATTTCCAAAAGTCCAAAGCCGCAGGACTTCTGGGGGAAGGCATCATCCGTCAGGGCAAAATCGCCGGTATCGCCATGGGGATCGGGCTCAATGTCAACACAACTCAAGAAGAACTTGCCACGGCTGGACAAAGTGCCGTTTCCCTCAGAATGATCGCGAATCAGGAATTTAATGTGGATTTTGTTGCAAAATTACTGGCAAAACAGTTGAATGTGTGCTATATTATGTATTCAGACTCTGTCCCTGAACTTTTTTCAGAGTGGCGTTCCTGCAACAAACTTATCGGCAGAACCATTGCCGTGACCGATGCCTGCGGGGTGCGCTTTGAGGGCGTTTTCAGAGATGTGACACCGCAGGGCGAGATGATATTGGAGTATGAAGAACAGGGCGTTCTGAGACAAAAGGTCTTCAACTGCTGCGATGTTTCTGTGGATAAGAGTTCCTTGTGAAAGGTTTTAATTGCTTGAAACATTTTCATTAATTTTTCAACGCCGGAGGAGTGGAATTTTTCGGCACAAAAAAAAGTGTTTCAGCCTAAAATAAAAGGAAAAAATTTATGGACTATGGTGAATTGATGGCCGGAGGCTTCAAGCTGATGGTTTTCGGCATGGGCATGGTGTACGTGTTCCTCGTCATCATGATCGGTGCGATGAAGGTGCTTGAGGTGGTTCTGCGCCCCTTCGCGACTCTGCTGGATCCCCCTGCCGCCGCTCCTGCTGCCAAAAAGCCCGCAGCGAGCTCTGAGGACGCCAATCTGGCAGCCATTGCCGCTGCTGTTGTGGCAAAAATGACCAAAAAGTAACATTATTTTAATTTCAGGAATTAAAGCATTATGAAAAAAATCAAATTCATGGATTGTTCGTTCCGTGACGGATTCCAGTCCTGTCTCGGCGCCCGCGTCAAAACCGAAGACTTCCTCCCCGCTCTCGATGCCGCTGTCAAAGCCGGTATCAACCACATCGAAATCGGCGGCGGCGCCCGTTTCCAGAGCCTCTATTTCTACTGCCAGGAAGATGCCTTTGACATGATGGACAAATGCCGCGAGGTGGTTGGTCCCGATGTCAATCTGCAGACTCTTTCCCGGGGTGTCAACGTGGTTGGTCTTTCCAGCCAGTCCTCCGACATCATCGACCTCCATGCCCGCATGTTCAAAAAGCATGGTATCACCACCATCCGTAACTTTGACGCTCTCAACGACGTGCGCAACCTGATCCCCTCCGGTAAGAGCATCCACAATGCCGGACTCAAGCACCAGGTCACCGTTACCATGATGGGTCTTGCTCCCGGACTGACTGAGTCCTACGCCCACACCCCCAAATTCTACGCTGACAGCCTCAAGGCGATCCTTGACAGCGGCGTGCCCTTTGACTCTCTTGCCTTCAAAGATGCCTCCGGCACCTCCACTCCCCAGACTGTCTACGAGACCGTGAAAATAGCTCGTGAGATGCTGGGCAAAGATATTGAGATCCAGTTCCACACCCATGACACCGCCGGTATGGCTGTTGCCTGTAACTGGGCTGCCATCGAAGCCGGTGCCGATGTCATCGACCTTGCCATGAGTCCTCTCTCAGGCGGTACCTGCGAAGCTGACATTCTGGTCATGTACCAGAGACTCCGGGGCACCGAATACACTCTCGACATCGATCCCGAAAAGATCCTTGCCGCTGAGAAGGTCTTTGAGAAATGCATGGAAAAATACTTCATGCCCCCCGAATCCATGCAGGTTTCCCCCAAGATCATCTTCAGCCCCATGCCCGGCGGCGCTCTCACTGCCAACACCCAGATGATGCGGGACAACAACTGTCTGGACAAATACGATGCCTGTATCGAAGCCATGCGTGAAGCTGTTGCCAAGGGCGGTTTCGGAACCTCCGTCACCCCTGTCAGCCAGTTCTATTTCCAGCAGGCTTTCGCCAACACCATGTTCGGCGCATGGAAAAAGATCGACCCCAACGGCTACGGCAAGATGGTTCTGGGCTATTTCGGCAAGACCCCCGTGGCTCCCGATCCCGAACTGGTGAAAATGGCTTCTGAGCAGCTGGGTCTGCCCCCCACCACCGAAGCTGTTGTTGACCTCAATGACAAGAACCCCAAACTGGGTATCGCTTACAACACCAAACTTCTGGAAGAAGCCGGACTCCCTGTCACCGATGAGAATATCTTCATCGTTGCCGCCTGCGGCGAAAAGGGTCTGAACTACCTCAAGGGCGACCGTCCCAACGGCATCCGCTACGCTGAAGCCGCCAAGCCCGCCGCCGCTGCCGGTGCTTCTGCCTACACCGCCACCATCGACGGCAAGGCTGTCGTGGTCGAGGTCAGCGCCAACGGTGCTGAATACACCGCCACTGTCAACGGCAAGACCTTCAAAGTCGGCGTCAAGGAAGGTGCCGATGCTGCCGCCGCTGCTGCTCCCGCAGCTGCCGCCGGTGACGGAAGCGAAACCGTTGTTGCCGCTCCCATGCCCGGTACTGTCAATAAGATCCTGGTCAAAGCCGGTGACTCCGTCGGTGCCGATGACACCGTTGTCATTCTCGAAGCCATGAAGATGGAAACTGAGATCAAAGCCGGTAAAGACGGTGTTGTTGCCGCTGTCAGCGCCACTCAGGGTGCTGTTGTTGCTGCCGGTGACGCTCTCGTCAGCATCAAGTAATCCTGTTTGAGGAGTGTTTACAACTATGTTCAAATATATCACAACTGCCGTGCTGACCATGGTTCTTTCTCTCTCCCTTTTCGGAGCCAAAGAACCTGTTGTCGGTGCCAAGGCGCCTGTCAAGGCCGCTGCCAAAGCACCTTGCAAGGCTGCCAAAGATTGCAAAGCTGTCAAGGATTGCGCCAAAGCATGTGCCGCTGTCAAAAAGTGCGCCAAAGCAGTTCTGCCCAAGTGCGCCAAAGTGGTCAAGGCTGACTCCAATGACATGGTGACCTGGTACAAGGATTCCACCGGTAAACGTTATCTGGTCTACTGCTGGGAAAAACCTGCTACAGTGTTTGCCTGCTCTTTCAAAAAGGACCTCAAAATGTCTGCGGGTTCCGAACTTATGACTGTGGCTCCTCAGGGACGCAGCAAAGGCAAGGTCAAGAACTCTGTGAGTCTGCGTGTGGTCAAGATGGGGGGCAATACCTATCCTGCCGGTATCCTGAACAAAGGTGATCTCATTGCTGAGTTCATGCCTATTGAAATGACCCACGACTCCGTGGATAACGCCGCTCCCTCCATGATCAAGATGCCCGGATGGGGCGAAGGATTTGCAGGACTCTGGAAGAGTACCGGTCTCAATGCTCTTATTGAGCAGACCACTTCCTGCTTCAAATCCACCTGGGTTTTGGGACTCGGCCGTGTCATCATGATCCTCGTGGCTCTGGTGCTGATCTACCTCGCCATCGTCAAGGGATTTGAGCCTCTGTTGCTGCTCCCCATCGGTTTCGGCGCTCTCCTTGCCAATATTCCTCTGGCTGGTATCGCCAACCCCGGCGGTCTGCAGTGGATGATCTATCAGGTGGGTATCGAATCAGGTGTTTTCCCCTTGCTCATCTTCATGGGTGTGGGTGCCATGACCGACTTCGGTCCCCTGATCGCCAACCCCAAGACCGCTCTTCTGGGCGGTGCCGCTCAGTTCGGTATCTTCTCCGCTCTGCTGGGTGCACTGGTTCTGACCTGGCTGGTCCCCGGAATCGAATTCAGCTTGCGTGATGCTGCCTCCATCGGTATCATCGGCGGTGCTGACGGTCCTACCTCCATCTTCCTGACCAGCCGTCTGAGTCCCCATCTGCTGGGTGCTGTGGCTGTGGCTGCCTACAGCTACATGGCACTTGTGCCCATCATCCAGCCCCCCATCATGAAGCTTCTTACCACTGAAGCTGAACGCAAGATCAAGATGTCCCAGCTCCGTACCGTGAGCAAGGTGGAAAAGGTCTGCTTCCCCATCCTCATCACTCTGCTCTGCGCTCTGTTGCTGCCTGATGCCGCTCCTCTGATCGGTATGCTGATGTTCGGTAATTTGATGAAGGAGTGCGGTGTTGTCAACCGTCTCAGTGACACGGCATCCAATGCCCTTATCAACATCGTGACCATCTTCCTCGGTATCGCTGTGGGTTCCAAGCTCTCTGCCGACCAGTTCCTGTCACTGCAGACTCTGGGTATCTTGCTGCTGGGGGCTGTTGCCTTCAGTATCGGTACTGCTGCCGGTGTCATCTTTGCCAAGATCATGAACATCTTCAGCAAAGAAAAGATCAACCCCCTCATCGGTGCCGCCGGCGTCTCTGCTGTGCCTATGGCTGCCCGTGTGGTCAACAAGGTCGGTCTTGAGACCGATCCCGGCAACTTCCTGCTGATGCACGCCATGGGACCCAACGTCGCAGGCGTTATCGGTTCTGCTGTTGCTGCCGGTGTGCTGCTCTGCATGCTGGGCAAATAAGTTCCTTTTCAGGAAACATTCAAGGCTGCCGGATCTTTCCGGCAGCCTTTTTTTACCCTGTTCCGGATGAAATTGCCCGGAACAGGGCAAAAAAAACTGCCGCAGTGATCTTTCCGTCGATCCTGCGGCAGTTGTTTTGCGACAGATCTTTCAGAGCTCTCCGCAACGTTTGAGCTCTTTTTTGAGGCACTCCACCACTTCGGCAAAGTAATCCAGAGCGGCGGTGACGGGTTCGGGGGTGGAAAGATCGACTCCGGCATCTTTCATGATATCCAGCACATCCTTTGAGCAGCCCGCCTTCAAAAATCCCAGATACGCCTCTCTGAGTTCCGGTTTGCCGGAGCACAGATTCTGAGCAAGTTTCAGTGCCGCTGACATGCCGGTTGCGTATTTGTAGACATAAAAGTTGTAGTGGAAATGGGGTATCCTTGCCCACTCAAGTTCAATATCTTTCAGAGGATCCACCGCAGGTCCGTAGTAGAGTTTGTTGAGTTCATAATATTTTTTGTTCAGCAGATCAGCAGTAAGGGGGGTGCCCTGTTCCACTGTTTCGTGCATGAAAAGTTCAAACTCGGCGAACATGGTCTGGCGGTAGATGGTTCCCCGGATCTCGTCGGCGATGTGGGCGTAAAGATAGGCACGGAACCGGGGATCGGTGCTCTTTGAAAGCAGATGTTCAAAAAGCAGTATCTCATTTGTGGTGCTCGCCACCTCAGCCACAAAGATCTTGTAGTCCGAATAGATGTAGGGCTGGGTGATCTTTGAATAGTAGCTGTGCATGGAGTGCCCCAGTTCATGTGCCAGGGTGAAAACATCGTTCAAAGTCCCCTTGTAGGTCATGAGAACGTAGGGGAAGGTGTCGTAACAGCCGCTTGAAAAGGCTCCCGAACGCTTGCCCTGACGCTCAGGAGCGTCGATCCAGCGCTCTTTGAAGGCAAGTTCAAGGTATTTGCCGTACTCTTCCCCCATGGGTTTGACGGCATCTTTCACCAGCTGCGCTGCCTCTTCAAAGGAGTAGTTCTGAGAACATCCGGGAAGCAGGGGATTGAGCATGTCGTACATGTCCAGTTTATCCAGCTTCATCACCTGCTTGCGCAGTTCCATGTAGTTGTAGAAGCCGGGGAGCTTGCTGTGGACCGCTTCAATGAGACTGCGGTAGACCGACTCCGGCACCCGGTCGCCATTCAAGGCGGCGCAGAGGGCGCTGGGGTAGTTCCGCACTTTTGCTTTGACGGCGTGGCGGCGGACGGTGCCGTCAAGGGCGGAAGCAAAGGTGTTCCGAAACTGGCGGTATGCCTTGTAGAGCTTTTTGCAAGTCCGTTCACGGGTGCCCCGGTCGGGATCTTCCATGAGACTGCGGTAGCTGCCGTGGGTCAGTTTTACCCGTTTGCCTTCCCCGTCACGGATGGAGCCGAACTCCAGATCGGTGTCGTTCAATGTGTCAAAAAGAGTGCTTGACAATGAGATCACCTGAGAGTAGCTGCCCAGAAGTTTTTCTTCGGGCTCCGAAAGAACATGGGCACGCTCAGAGAGGATCTCTTCCAGAAAACGGCGGCAGAAATCAAGGCAGGGGGCTTTGAGGAACGCCGACATGGTCTCTTCCGGGATCCGGAGCAGTTCCGGGACGAAATAAGCCTCCTGAGGCGCCAGCTCCGCCAGCAGAGACTGCAGTTTGCCCATGCGGGCACGGCTGGAGTCCACCCCCGTTGCCTGATCCAGTGTCAGGTGGGCGTAGATATAGACCTTTTCCGTCAGGCGGTTGAGGGCAAGGGAGCTTTCCACAGCTGCCTTGAGCGTCTCAGGGGACTCCCCCAGTTTCCCTTTGAATGCGGCAAATGCTTCTGTGGCGGGACGGATCTTTTCAAAATCCTTTTCCCAATCCTCAGGCGTTTTATAAATGGCTTCAAGATCCCACACGGGGAGTTTTTCGTTTACCACGCTCATTTTTCTTCCTTTCGTTTTCTTTTTTTTGAATATTTTCTACAAATCTGTTCAATTTTTTCACGACTGTTTCCACCCCGGGGAAATCCCGGAACCTGAAACAACGCTCTGCGGCGTTGGGGAACTTAGAGGCGAGGAGTTGAAAACTTTCATCGCTGATGGCGCCCCGGTCGATGCCGGCAATAAGAGGGATCTCAGGTTTTTGCTCCATAAACTCCAAGCGGGCGGGGAGCTCCCCTTTGTGCCAGCGGTGGAAGAGCTCCAGATGGCAAAGCGCCCCTGTTCCGTTGCGGAAACTCAGATCGGGGAAACAGATCCCTTTTTTTCCCATGTTGATAAAGGGTGTGTCGCCCACAATATGCCAGTTGGAACTCTTTTCCCTGAATAGCCGGTGGAAAAGGCGGATCTCCTCAGGAACGTATGCCGAAATATTGGTGTAATGTGAGACCAGAGGGGCGCTTTGATCCACTTCAAGGACCCCTTTACGGGAGCGTATTTCCACTTCGGCGCGGAGTTTGTATTTTTTCAGCAGAGGAACCGCCGGAAAAAAAGAGCCCAGCAGCAGACCGTATTTCCGGGCGTTTTCCAAAAGTGCTCCGGGACCGCTGAGTTCCAGTTCAAGGGTGTTGTTCCCGCAGCTGCGGATCTGCGCCAGCAGACGGAAGAATTTCATGAAACGCACCAGTTTCCGCAATTCGCTGTATTCCGGGTCAGAGAGGTGCAGCGTCAGCTTTGAAGCGTAGAGGAGCATGGTCTGGATCAGGGCGATATTGTAACGGTGGAGCAGGGCTTCCGGGGTCAGCTCCCTGAGTGAGCGCAGCACCTCAAAGTCCGGCAGATCCCCGTAGATATCCTGCGCCGGATGAGGATATAATGTGCGGTAATGCTCCTCGGAAAAATCCCCGGCACTTGCCATGGCGGCGCCGGAGCGTTCAAAGAGCTCCCGGCGCATGGAAACATAATCCACATCAGGATCGGGAGCGTCAAAATCAGCTGAATCATAGAGAATCTTTTCCAGCCCCGCTGCCAATTTCGGGTCAGGCGCCGCAGCGGTGATGTTTTTGGTCAAGGACGCCAGATCGCAGCGGCATTTGTTCACTCCCTCTCTGAAAACGGCTGTAAGAGCGGCGGCAAGGGCAAGATTTTCCTCTCTGGTCACATCGGCAAAGCGGCAGAAGAATTTGCCGTTTCGGAATGTTGTTCTGAGCAGATCCAGATTAAGCATCGCTTTGGGTAAATCCTTCGTAATTTGCCCGTATTCTGGCTGCAAGCCGGGCAAAGAAGCTGCTGTCCATGTCGTTGGAGTCCACCCCGGAAAGGGAAAGGGCACAGCAGAGATCCCCGCAGACCACAGGGTAGGTCAGCTGCCAGAGCCTGCCGCCGTGATGGTTCACCAGTGTCCGGTTCTCCCGTGCCGCAAGAAAACGCTCTTTGAAAAGGGGAAATCCTGACGGGGCATCTTCCGGGAATGTCAGTGAAAGTTCTTCCAAAACCTTTTCCCACTCATCCCCCCGGGCGGCACAGATCACAGCGGCGGTGTCGGTGAACAAAAGAGGGGACCTTGCTTCTTTGCGGAGCACCTTGCAGAAGTGATAAAGTCTCCCCTGGACCAGCGTGGCAAATTCACAGGAGACTCTTTCCCTTTCAACCATAGGTCTCAAGAGCGTTTCCCGGGCGATCCGGGTCAGCGGATGGTTTTCCCCCGCACTTTTTCCCAGCGCCGCAAGTTCCGGAGTCCCGATGACGGTGCGGTAAGAGACTTTGGCAAGGAGTCCCCCCGCAATAAGATCCGCCACGATGCGGCTGACCATACTGGGGGAAAGTCCCAGTTTGGAGCCGATATCCTTGAGCTGCGTCGGCTTTGAGGCAAAGGCGACCAGAGAAAGCACCTGGAGTACGCGGTTGATCCGTGGACTGTTCATAAACGGTTCCGCCGTTCGTTGAGCGCCCGTGCCACCGGCGGGGGCACATGAGCGGCAAAGTCAGCCCCCAGACGGGCGACCTCTTTGATGAGGGTCGAGGAAACGTAGGAGTTTTCAAGCTGGGGCGTCAGAAAGATTGTTTCGCACCCTTTGAGGAGTTCACGGTTCATCAGCGCCATCTGCAGTTCGTATTCAAAGTCGGAAAAGGCGCGCAAACCTCTGAGAATGGCATCGGCTTTAAGATCTTTCACGGCGTTGACCAGCAGCCCTTCAAAGGCGATGACCTCCACATTGGGCATATCGGCGCAGCTTTCCACGATGAGCTGCCGCCGCTCCTCAAGAGTAAAGAGAGGATTTTTGCCGGAGTTGACCGCCACTGCCACCACAACTTTATCGAAAAGACACCGGGCACGCTCGACCAAATCAAGATGTCCGTTGGTGAAAGGATCAAAAGATCCCGGATATATTACCGTTTTCATAGCGTTTTCCCCTTGACTGAATTGAAAAACAAGTGTATCTTATAGAAAGGAACTCTTAACAAGAACAGTTCTTCCGGATGTTGAACAATATAATATACGACAAGTTCATGGATTTTTCAATTCAATTTGACACTCCTGTTGCGCCGGAACAGGGTGTTGTTATGGGATTCGGCGTTTTTGACGGCGTTCATCCCGGGCACAAGCTGATCGTCAGCAGTGTCAGGGAAATGGCATCTTCGTGCGGAGCGCTCCCCGGCGCCGTGACCTTTGTGCCCCATCCCCGGGCGGTGCTGCCGGGCATGGAGGCGCCGGAACTCATCATCAGCGTTGAGGAGCGTTTGAAACAGCTCCGTCTGGCAGGAGCGCAGATCACCGGTGTCATTCCCTTTACGCCCGCCTTCGGAGCCCTGGCGCCGGAGCTTTTTCTGCAGCAGCTTCTGGAAACTGATGCTTTCACATTGAAAGGGATCTGCGTCGGCGAGGATTGGCGTTTCGGCAGTAAAGGCAAAGGAGACGCCCCAATGCTTGCCCGGTTCTGCAGTGAACACGGACTCCTTTTCAAAGCGGTGAAGCGTCTGGCGTATCAGGGTATCAATATCAGCTCCAGCGCCATCCGGCTTCTGGCAGGTGAGGGCAAGCTCCATGAGGCAGCACAGCTGCTGGGAAGAAAGGTCTCCCTTTCAGGTACTGTGGTCCGGGGATTCCGGGTCGCCGGAAAGGAACTTGCCGCCCCCACTGCCAATCTGCAGCTGGATCACGGACTTATCGTCCCCGACGGTGTCTATGCCGGGCGCGCTCAAATTACGGAAGGGGAGTTCCCCGCCGTCCTCAATATCGGCATCGCACCCACATATCAGGTGGGGGAACGGCGGATCGAGGTGCATCTGCTGGATTTTTCAGGGGACCTCTACGGCAGAAAACTTGAGGTGCAGCTCCTTGGATATTTGCGGAAAGAGCAGAAATTTCCCTCTCCCGCAGCACTGAAAGAACAAATCACACGGGATATTGCTCAGGCGACCGTGATATACAATAAAGAAGGCAAACAGGAGGAAGAAGATGATCAAAGGACTTGGAATTGACATTGTGGAAACCAGCCGTATCCGGCAGGTCATTGAACGGCACGGAGAGCAGTTTCTGAACCGGGTGTTCACCCCCGCAGAACAGGCTGTGGGCAAGGTCCGCGCCAGCGCGCAGCATTTCTACGCAGGCAGATGGGCGGCAAAAGAGGCAGCCGCCAAAGCTCTGGGATGCGGTATCGGCTCTGAATGTTCCTTCAACGAGATCGAGGTCATCGACTCAGCAATCGGCGTTCCTTCTCTGGTGTTCAGCGGCAACGCCGCCAAAACCGCCGCTGCGCTGGGAGCGAAAAATGTCAGAGTTTCCATCACCCACGAAAGAGAATATGCCGCGGCTGTGGTCATTATTGAAGAATAAATTATCTTTCCCGCAAAGATACTTGACATTTCAGCAACCGGGTGATATATTATACATAAGGAAGGGAGACATAAGGTTTTTCCGTCTGCTTGAATAACACTCCCTTCACTCAATGGAGATCAAATTGCCATGAAACTTTTTTTTGTTTTTTCCGGACAGGGTGCCCAGAGCGTTGGCATGGGCAGGGACCTTTACGAAAAATATGACACCGCCAGAAAGTATTTCGATACCGCCGATCAGGTGCTGGGATACAGTTTGAGCGATGTGATTTTCAACGGTCCCGCCGAAAAACTGACGGAGACCCGTTACTGCCAGAGCGCCATCTACACCATGAGCTGCGCCTGTCTGGGAGTGTTCCGTGAGCTGCACCCCGAAGCTGTGCCCTGCGCCGCCGCAGGCTTGAGTCTGGGGGAATATGCCGCACTCTGCTGCGGCGGAGCCTTCACCTTTGAAGAGGGACTCAAACTGCTCCAGAAACGCGCCGATCTTATGGATGAGTGCTGCCGCAACACTTCAGGGGGCATGGCAACTGCCCTGGGATGCGATGCCGCCGTCATCGAAGAGGTGTGCGCCGCCGCCGATGTGGATGTGGCAAACTACAACTCCCCCGGACAGATCGTCATTTCAGGAGAAAAGGAGAAGGTCAAAAACGCCGTCGCCGAACTCAAAGGCAAAGGCTACCGCAAAGTCATCGAACTGCAGGTGGCAGGAGCTTTCCACTCCCGTCTCATGGCTCCCGCCGGAGCCGCACTGGCAGAGGTGCTCAAAGAAACCGACCTCAAATTGCCTGAGATCCCCGTCTATCAGAATTTCACCGCCGCCGTCCCCGGCAGCGTGGAGGAGCTGAAAAAGAATCTTGCTTCTCAGGTTTCCGGTTCCGTCCGCTGGGAGTCCGGCGTCCGTGCCGCCGCTGCCGCAGGAACTGAGATGATGATCGAATTCGGTCCCGGCAATGTGCTGACAGGACTCCTCAAGCGCACCATCCCTGAGATGAAAAGCGCCAATATCAACAGCGTGGGATCCCTGGAGCAATTCCAGTTCTGAAGAGGCAATTTCAAAACTCCTCAAAATTGTCAAAGCGCCCTCGCTTCGATCTGTTAAAGGGAGCGTTTTTCCGCCTCCGCATAAAGCTACGGCGGGACAAGCGGCTGTTACCTTACAGGTAGCAAGTGCAAACTACCCTTTACAGCTCTTTGCGAATGACATCTTTGCCATTTTTTGAATGACTTTTGAAATTACCTCTGAAATAAATTCATAAAGGAGAAAAAGACCAATGGGAAAACTTGATAACAAGGTCGCTATCGTTACCGGAGGTGCCCGGGGTATCGGTGAAGCCATCTCTCTGAGACTCGCCGCCGAAGGTGCTAAGATCGCTATCGTTGACATCATGCTCGATGTCGCCGAAGCCACTGCCAAAAAGTTCGCCGAACTGGGCTACGAAGCCAAAGCATACGCCGCCAACGTGGCAAAGGTGGAAGATGCCGATGCCACTGTCAAACAGGTCATCGCCGATTTCGGCAAGGTGGATATTCTGGTCAACAACGCCGGTATCACCAAAGACAACCTCATCATGCGCATGTCCGAAGCTGAGTGGGACGCCGTTATCGCCGTCAATCTGAAAGGAACCTTCAACTTCACCAAGGCGGTTATTTCCCCCATGGGACGCCAGCGCGCCGGCAAGATCGTCAATGTGGCTTCCGTCGTGGGCCGCATGGGCAACGCCGGACAGGCAAACTACTCTGCTTCAAAGGCAGGCGTCATCGCTCTGACCAAGAGCACCGCCAAAGAGTACGGCGCCCGCAACATCCAGGTGAATGCTGTGGCTCCCGGTTTCATCGAAACCGAAATGACCGCCAAACTGCCCCAGAGCGTCCGTGACACCTTTATGATGGTGATCCCCGCCAAACGCCCCGGAAAACCCGAAGATGTGGCAAATGTCGTGGCTTTCCTCTGCTCTTCTGACGCCGATTATGTCACCGGTCAGGTGCTCAATATCGACGGCGGAATGCTGATGTAAGCAAATAAAAACGAAAAAAAAATAAAAAATACTTGACAAACCGGAGAAACGGAGCAATATTATATAAAGGACAATAGCTTTGTCCCAAAGATAATAGAATCGTAAACGTTTCTTGAAAAATAACAGAAACAAATAAAAATTCAGGAGTTAAAAAAATGGCTGAACTGACAAGGGATGAAATCCGCGCAAAAATCAAAAGTATCGTGACCGAAGGTCTCGGCGTTTCCGAAGATCAGGTTACCGATGATGCCCAGTTCTCCCAGGACCTCGGCGCTGATTCTCTGGATCAGGTCGAACTGGTGATGGCTCTGGAAGAGGAATTCGGCGCTGAGATCCGCGATGAGGATGCTGACAAGTTGAACACTGTCGGCGATGCCATCGCTTATATCGAAAGCCGTCTTGCTGACAAGGCCAAGTAATTCTTTTTACTGCACTTTCAGCGCAGACCCCGCCGTCGCCGGATCAGGGCAGGAACAACTTTTCTGTCCCGGCGGGAGCGGGGTTTCATTTTTTGAGTAGTTTATTGAGGTTTCTTGAATGAATAAAAGACGTGTTGTAGTGACCGGCTGCGGCGTTATTTCGTGTGTCGGCAATGATGTGAAAACTTTTTGGGATGCCGTGGTGAATGGCCGTTGCGGTCTTGGTCCTGTGACCCGTTTTGATGTCAGCGATTACCGTACCCGTATTGCTGGTGAGGTCAAGGACTTCAATGTTTGCGATTACCTCAGCTTCAAAGAATCCAAACGCATGGATCTTTTCTGCCACTACGCCATTGCTGCGGCAGATGAAGCTATGAAACAGGCAGGACTTCCTGTCAATGGGGAGTGGGGCAATGTTGATCCCGACCGGGTGGGCGTTCTCGTTTCCAGCGGTATCGGCGGTCTTGAAACCATTACCGAACAGGCCCGCATTCTCTTTGAAAAAGGACCGGGGCGGATCTCTCCTCTCATGATCCCCATGATGATCTCAGATATTTCCTCCGGCAACATTTCCATCCGTTATGGTGCCCGGGGTCCCAATATGGCTATCGTGACCGCCTGTGCCACAGGGTGCCACTCCATCGGTGAATCCTACTGGATGGTCGCCCGTGACGATGCGGATATCATGATCTGCGGCGGCGCCGAAGCCTCAATCAGCAAGCTGGGCATTGCCGGATTCTGTGCTGAAAAAGCCATGAGTACCCGCAATGATGATCCTCTTCATGCCAGCCGTCCCTTTGATAAGGACCGTGACGGCTTTGTCATGTCCGAGGGCTCCGGTGTGCTGATCCTTGAAGAGCTGGAACATGCCAAAAAACGCGGCGCAACGATCCTTGCCGAGGTCATCGGCTACGGACTTTCCGGCGACGGATATCATATCACCAGCCCCGCACCCGACGGCAACGGCGGCGCAAGGGCAATGAAAATGGCTATGAAACATGCCGGTATCACCCCGGATAAGATCGACTACATCAATGCACACGGCACCAGTACCGAGCTCAACGACAAGTTTGAGACTCTGGCGATCAAAGGCGCTCTGGGCGATGCTGCAAAGAGTGTGGCGGTCAGCAGTACCAAGGGTGTGACCGGTCACGGTCTGGGCGCCGCAGGCGGATTTGAATCCATCGTCTGCGTCCAGTCCATCATCAATGGTGTGGTGCCCCCCACCATCAACTATGAAACCCCCGATCCTGAGTGTGATCTTGACATCACCCCCAACACCGCAAGAGAGATGGAGGTCAAGGTGGCTCTCAACAGCAATCTGGGATTCGGCGGGCACAACGGGGCTTTGCTTTTCAGCAAATTTGAAGGTTGATTCTATAAAACTCAATAATACAGTTCAGGGAGAAGGTGTGATGAAAAAAGTTTTGGCAAGCGTATGCGGCGGAGCAGTACTTGTTGTCCTGCTCGCCGGATGTGATCCCCATTTGGCTCAGATTCCGAGCGGCACGCAGGAGGAGTTGTGGTACAAGCAGTTGAAGAGCAATTACTCTTCTTTCACGCCCCCCCGTAATCCCGCACCGGCAGCTTACTCCCCCAATTACAACACCCGGCAGAACAGCCCCGGAGTCCCTGCTGATGACCCCGAAAAGGCTGTGGACAGTGCCGCCGACGGCGGTAAAGTCACCAATCTGGAAGATGCTGCTCCTCAGCCTCAGAAAGATGAGAAAGCTGAGAAGAAAACCCTTCAGGAACCTGCAGTCGTTCAGGCAGATAAAAAAGATCCTGCTGTGAAAGACGCCGCGAAGTCCGATGGCGCAGCTGCTCAGGGCAGCGAAGCCGAAGGCAAGATCTACATCGTCAAGTCCGGGGACACTCTGGGCGCTATTGCCAAAAAGTTCTACGGCAAAGCCAGTCTGGATGATGTGATCTTCAGAGCCAACTCAAAAGTCCTCAAGGACAGGAACACTCTGAGTATCGGAATGCGCCTGGTCATCCCTGAATTATGAGGGAGTTTCTTTCTGAAACTCCGGAATCAGGCGGTGTCCGCTCCACCAGTGAGAGCGGATGCCGCCGTATATTTCTGGAGGGAAATTTAAGCGTCAGCGAACTTTGCGCCGGGGATGAGGTACGGAATCTGCGTACACTTTCCAATCTTTTCGGCGTGACTCTTTCTGCCCGTGAAAATGTGATAACTGTCACGGGCTCTCAGGAGGATGCAGGCAGAGTAAACAGCTTCTTTGCCGATTTGAGCGCCCTTTACAAACTGCGGAAATCCCCCATTACCCAGCGGGATTTCGATTTCCTCTGCGGTTCATACAGAAGCAACGCCCCCAGCGATCCTGTGAAGCTGTGGAAGAACCGTCTGGAAGTCAGTCCCAAAAAGCCCTGCGTCATGCCCCGGTCCGCACGGCAGCAGAGCTATGTGGAGCTGATGCGGAACTGCGAAGTGGTTTTCGGCGTGGGACCCGCCGGAACAGGCAAAACCTACCTTGCCATGGCAATGGCGGTCTCGTCATTTCTCAAAGGGGATGTGACCCGGATCGTCCTGACCCGTCCCGCACGGGAGTCCGGGGAAAAACTGGGCTTCCTGCCGGGCTCCATGGAAGAAAAGGTAAGCCCTTACCTCAGACCTCTTTACGATGCTCTTTACGATATGCTCAATTACGATGAGGCGCAGAATCTCATCCAGAAGGGTATCATTGAGGTGGCTCCTCTGGCTTTCATGCGGGGGCGCACTTTGAACAACGCCTTCATCATCCTTGATGAAGCCCAGAACACCACCGTTGACCAGATGCTCATGTTCCTGACCCGTATGGGGTTCGGTTCCCGGTGCGTCATCACCGGGGATCCCCAGCAGTCCGATCTGCGTGAAAATGAGCGCTCCGGACTCAAACATGCTTTGGAAACACTTCAGGGCATACGGGGCATCGGTTTTGCATTGTTTGAACCCTGTGATGTGGTCCGTCACCGCCTGATAGAGACCATCATCACCCATTATACCTCCGGCGGAGGATTTACGGAAAAACCATGAAAAAGACACTGAGTTTGCTTTTTTCCTTCCGGTCCAGACAGATCTCTGACCGCTATCTGCTCAGGGGAACCCCTCTGGAGGAGCGGCTCAATGTCTCTCCCGCCCCCTGGATATTGACCATCGTGCTGGTCTGGATCACCAGCTCTGTGCTGCTGGCGCTTTCTGCCAGCAATGCCTATTCGGCGCAGAATATCACTCTGGGCTCCACAGCGCTGCGGGATTTCACCGCCCTTACGGACTTTGAATATGCCAGCAAAAAAGAGGATGAGGAAAGAAAAAGACAGGTGTTGGAACATGTGCCCTTCTTTTACCGCATCTCCCCTCAGGCGACTATACTCATACAGGGAGATCTGGTCCAGCTGCCGGAGTGTGTCCGGATCCGCTCGGCGGCTCTGGGGGAAAAAAGACATTACGATGTGATCAAAAGTTCCCTTGTTTCCCGGTTGACGGCAGGAATATCACAGGCGCTGCTGGCTGAACTGGATATGGCGTTCCGGCAAAAGAGCACCTACAACAACTTCCAGAACAAGTGGCAGCAGCTTCTGCGTGAAGGTATCCTGCCTGCCAAACAGCGGGAAAGCGGGAAAGTTTCCACTCTGATCCGCACCATCGACAGTTACGGCAGGATCAATGCCCCCGTGCGTCTGGGGGATATGCCCGATCCTTACCGGGCGGCTCAGGAGCTTGCTGAAAAGATTTTCCCCTTTCATTCGGCGGTGCTCCCTGAGTTCCAGCAGCTGCTGATCGCCCTTTTGCGTGACGGCAATCTGCTCCTTGCGCCTGAGTACCGGAACGAAGCCCGGGAACAGGTGCTGCGGAATTACCGCTCCGCTCCCCGGCAGATCCACCGGGGCGAAATACTCATCAAAAGCGGTCAGGTGGTGACGCCTGAACTTATGGAACTTGCCATAGCAGCTGAACGCGCCATTCCCCCTGTGCCTTCACGGGAGGTCTATTTCAGGGCGCTTTTAAGTTTGCTGCTGGTCGGTGTGACCATCTTTTTTCTCTATCACACCCATCCGGAGCTGGTCAGAGAAAACAGAAAGATCATGCTGGCAGGGGTCATCGTCTGCATCTGTCTTGTGGGCAACTATATTGCTTTGAAATTCTTCAATTCTGTCATTGCCAGCCGTCTGAGCAATCCGGTGACTCAGCTGTCGCTGCAGCTCTTTCTGCCGGTTCCCCTCTGCGCCATCATGCTGACGGTGCTCATGAGTTACCGTGCCGCCATGTGCGCCTGTTTTCTTACCATTTCAGTGACGGTGCTGCTGCTGTCGCCTGCCCAACCCTTCATACTGGCGGTGCGTTTTCTTGCTCTGGCGGCGATCACGGGACTTATGGTCCGCAAAGTGACCAACTACCGGACCTTTTTCGTCCGCAGTTTCATCGGGACTGCCATGATCATACTGGTGCTGAACTGCGATCTCATCTTTCAGGAGCAGCGCACCTTGCGGGAACTCCTTGAGGTCGCCGTTGTCACCGGTATCAACGCCTTTGCTTCAGCGGTGCTGGCGCTGGTATTGATCTTTCTCTTTGAGCTTGTTTTCAATATTTCCACCGATATGTCCCTTATGGTGCTCTGCGACTACAACCATCCGTTGCTTGAGCGGATGAAGCGTGAAGCCCCCGGCACTCTTTTTCACTCCATGACCGTGGCGACCCTCGCCGAAGATGCCGCCAACGCCATCGGTGCCAATCCCCTCAAAGCCAAGGCAGCGGCGCTTTTCCATGACATCGGCAAACTGGAAAACGCCCGTTACTTCATTGAGAACAACAGCCGCAGCGATGAGCTCCACCGCAAGCTGACTCCCTCCCGGAGTGCTCAGATCATTCTGGGTCATGTCATCGAAGGCTTGCGTCTTGCCCGGGCACACCGGCTGAACCGTCTGGTCAGCGATGCCATCCGCAGCCACCACGGGGATACCCTTGTTTACTTTTTCTACGCCAAAGCCAAGGCGGAAAATCCTGATACGGTCATTGACGAAAATCTCTTCCGCTACGGGGGACTTCCTCCCCGGCAGAAGGAGTTGACGATCCTCAGTCTGGCTGATGCCTGTGAAGCGGCGGTCCGTTCTCTGGAGCACCAGGCTCCTGAAACGATCCGCAGCAAGGTGGGCGAAATTTTTCAGGGGCGTTTCAAAGACCGCCAGATGTGTAATTCGATCCTGACACTGAAAGAACTTGACAAGGTCAAAGAGAGCTTTATCGCCACTTTGATCAGTATTCATCACGGGCGCATCGCCTATACCGCGGAGAGTATCAATGAAGCAGCTGCACAGCAAATGGAACAATCGCAAACATCCCGCCCCAAAGCGCCGGGAGCTTGACAAATTCTGCCGCCGGGCAGCGGAACTGGCGGGTCTGCCGGATACAGAGTGGGAGCTGGAACTTCTTTTCACCAACGACCGCTCCATGGCAGATTACAACGCCGATATCGTGGGACACGAAGGAACCACCGATGTGATCACCCTTTCATGGTTCGACGATCCCGAGGGGCTTTTCCCGGGCGATCCGGAGCTGATACTCATTGTCAATCCTGATGCCGCCGCAAGGGAGGGCGCCGAAAGAGCCGACTCCTCTTACGCCTTTGAGGTGGCACTGTATGTGGTCCACGGAATGCTCCACGCCGCAGGAGAAGATGATCTTGAGGAAGAGACCCGCATTTCCATGCGCGCAGCCGAAAAGAGAGTCATGGATCAGCTGAAATGCGAATTTGATCTGGCGGCGCTTTTTCCGGAAACAAAAGAATCGTGAGCAGGTGGGAAAAATTGTTCTTTGACCCGGGGGACCGGGCGCTGGTGGAAATGCTTCAAAGCGTTGACAGCGCCCCCGTCAACCGGCAGATGGGAGAGTATATTTCGGAGCTTCACCCCAGGGGGATCCTGGAGTTGATCGAGCCCCGCTCTTTCCGTATTGTCCGCAGCGTCATGACATTGCTTGAAAGTTTCACCCCCGGCGGAGAAGCGATGCACAAACGCCTTGAAGCCATCACCATGCTCAGAGACGAGATCTGCGAAGGACTCAATGTGCCTTTGAAATACAACACCGCCCGGGTGCTCCCGGAACTTGCCAAAGAGCTCTGCCGTCTCCGCCGCGATCCTGAAAAAGCCTTGCGCGCCGCCCACGATCTGCGCATTGCCCTTTTGGGCAATCCCCGGTTCATCCGCAGCCAGCTCAAGCGTTTCCAGCTGGTGGAAATGCCGGAAAAATCCCTTCCTGTCACCTTTGACTACCATGTGCACGATGCCAACACCAAGGGGCGCAAATCCCCCTCACACCTCATTATGGACGCCTGGATCAAAGGGATACGGAAACTTCAGGTCATCTTCTACAATCAGGTCCCCCCGGAGGGCGCCTTTGAACTTATGCGCAGCGCCGAGATCATGGGGATAGATCTGCGTATCGGTATTGAATTCCGGGTGATCCGCCGCCGCAAATTTGCCGAGGTGATCTGGACTCCCCGGGGATTCAGCGGTGCGGACGATTTTCTCAACTTCCTCAAACAGGAGCAGAAAAAGGAGTTCAGAGCCCGCTGTGAGGAGGCGGCACTCTATCACACATCCCTGATTTTCGGAATGCTCCGCCGTTTCAATGCCGTCGGCATAAAAAAGCTCAACGCCTGCTACAAGCTCTCATGCCCCCCCATCAGTGATGGGGAATTCAGCGCTTTTCTGGCTCCGGGGAAACGCCCCTCCACTTCACATCTGGCGGAGTTTATTGAAAGCCGGGTGCGGCAGCTTCTGGAAGAGGAGCTCCGGGGACTTTGCCTTCTTTCTGAACCTGACGAAAATGCCCGCGTCAGAAAAAGGAACATCGAAACCCATCTTCTTGCATTGAGTTCCGGGCTCATCCGGGGGAACTATCTGGATCAGCAGTTGAGAGATGAACTGCCTGAGGATATTTCAACGCTGCCCTATCTGATGCGCCTTTCTCCCGGAAAGCTGGCAGCGGAACTGCGGAAACAGTCACGAGCTTACCGGTTGACCTTGAACCTGACCGGACTTACCCTTGCCGATGTCATCGTGATCCTCTTTGAATGCCGGGGCGATATCAGCGCTCTGGAAATTTTCAATCTCAAGGACCATCTGCGGAATCTGGATCCGGAAGCTCCCATGATGAACGAACTGCGCCACGCCCTCAACACAGGGAATGTGGTTCAGCTCAAAAGCATCGTGCTCCATGCCATCGACCAGATCAAGAGCTCAGGAGACCCCGACTGTGAAACCGTTATCGCCGACCTCAGAAAGATCCTGCGGAAACTGCCTGAGTTCACCGGATTTTATGCCCGTGCCCCGCTGGGGGCTGCCATCGGCAGTGATTCCGCGGGCAAAGCGGCACAGCCCGGAGCCGGGGCAGGCATGGGATTTGTGGTCCTTGATACCCTTGAGCGTCCGGTGCGGAATGCTATCGTCAGGGAGCAGAACCGTATTGTGCTTCCCGTCCGCAGTGCTGTCTACAAGCAGGTAAGTTTTCTTCCCGCCCGGTGGTTTGCCCCCGGCAGTGAACAGCGGGAGTACCAGTGTGCTGATCCGGCTGAAGCCATGGGAAAAACGGGCAATCTGGTCTCTTTGGGATTTTTCCGCAGAAAAAGACAGAGAAATCCTCTGGTACGCCGCTGGCAGGCTCTGGAGGAAAAGTTCCATT
This sequence comes from Victivallaceae bacterium, assembly GCA_045596885.1. Lineage (GTDB taxonomy): Bacteria > Verrucomicrobiota > Lentisphaeria > Victivallales > Victivallaceae > UBA1784. The sequence goes on along the minus strand of JAZODE010000141.1, from coordinate 4,590 downwards.
ACCTCAACAGCAATTTGAAGATCGCCCTCAAGATCGGTGTGGGATTCACCGCCGCCTTTCTCACCTTTTTCTTTTCCGGCGCCTGGTGGGTGCTGGCGTGGTTCGGCGCCCCCATCTGGCTGGGTATCACCTTGACCCGCAATGTGATACAGTTCCGCATCGCCTCAGGGACCTTCCGTTCCTCCCCTTTGCTCAAGTGGAACGAATTCATTTCGTGGCAGCGGATCTCGGATTCTCTCTTTTTTACCGGATTGTCGGTGCCTCTGCTGGATTTCGTGGTCAAAAACCTCATTATGCGTCAGACTTTCGGCATAACCACCGAAAACAACCCCATGCTTTTGTACAGCACCATGGGACTTGCCAACGGACTTTATATCACCACTCACAATCTGCTGCGGGCGCTCCCGGCGCAGGCGATTCTGGGCAACTGGCTCAGGGTGCCCATGGCGATCCCCATTGCTTTCACCATCAATGCCCTCTTGAGTGCACTGCTCCATCTGTGCGGACTCAGCGGCGCTGAAGCCCTTTTGCAGCAGTGGGCGGCTGTGATCTCCAAGTTTTCCTCGGATTGTGTGGGGGGCGTGGTGGAAGCTCTGGCAGACAGAGCTGTGTACCTGCGCAGCAGACTGGGGGATTTCAAAAGGAAACAGCAGGATCTTTTCAAACTTATCTCCGATCTGGAACTTCTGACGCCTGATACCGGTTTGGACCGGCAGCTTTCCAACAACACCTTCTTTGAACGCTCCGGCGTCCGGGAGACTCCCCTGATGAACCGGATCTATCTCAACGCCCTGGATCTCATGTACATCTGGATGCGCCAGCCCCGTGCCCCCGGCGTCATCCGCAAGATTGTGGTCAACTCATCTGTTGAGGAGCGCAGACTCTATGTGGCGCTCCAGCAGCAGCTGACCCGGGAAAAGGAGGTCACACAGCTTCTTGAATCCGGCATATTCGGGGAACACGCCCGGCAGGTGGTGCACTTTTACCGCCATGCCTACAAGCTCTATCTTTCTGAAACCGCCTCTCTGGCTCCGGAGAAAAAGGTGTGAAAGCCGCCCCCGCCATTTTACGGACACTGATACTGGTGCTGGCTTTTGCCGGTGCCGCTTTGGTGCTGATGCGGACTTTCACTCAGCCCGCCTCCTTTGCTCCCCGGCGGGAGTATGAACTGGAGCTGCGCCTCGCCCTGAGCCCCTTCTTCGGGGAGTTCAGCCCCCGTCAGGAAATGCAGGAGAGCCGCACCGCCATTCCGGCGCAGTTCCGGGAGCTGATCGTGAAAAAAAGTAAGAAATACCGGCTTCCTCCGGAACTTGTTGCCGGGATCATCGCACGGGAAAGCAATTTCGATCCCCGGTGCAGTGCTCCTGACGGCGGCAAAGGGCTTATGCAGCTCATGCCCTCCGTTTGCCGGGATCTCCGCTGCGCCGATCCCTTTGATCCGGAGTCCAACATCGAAACAGGCTGTGCCCACCTTGCCGGACTGCGGGATCGTTTCAGGGATCTGCCCCCCACGGAAAAAATCAAATTTGCCCTCGCCGCCTACAATGGCGGTCTGGGGCATGTGATCGACGCAAGGCAGCTGGCACGGAAACTGAAACTCGATCCTGATAAATGGCAGGGAAATGTGGAGGAATCCATACAGTTTTTGAAATTCAAATCATTCTGGAAATCCGCCCGGTACGGCTATTGCAATGCCGATGTGGTGGTCAACTATGTCAACAGCGTTCTTGCTCTGGCTGAGCGCTACAGGAACGAATCCAAAAAGGAGGAATAAATGGAGTATTTTATTGATACACACGCCCATCTGGTGCATAATTACGATGCCGGGCACCTTGACGAGGTGGCTGAATCCGGTCTGGTCAAACAGGTCTGGCTGCTGCCCTTGAACCTTTACGCGCCGGAGTTTGAATTCGCCCACGATGATGAGGTCCTTGAGGTGGGCAAACGCTACCCCGGACTCTTTCTGCCTTTCGGCTTCATCGACTACTTTAAGGGAGCTGAGCAAATCGACCGCATGAAAGAACAGGGCTTTGTCGCCTTGAAAGCGATCCGCCCCCCTCTGCCTTACGATGATGAGCGTTATTTCCCCATTTATGAGCGTGCTCAGGCTTTGGAAATGCCCATACTCTTTCATGTGGGGATCATTTCACACCGTACCCGTGAACAGCTGCTCAAGCCGGTCAAGACCGGTCCCGGCAACATGCACCCCAACATGCTGGACGGCATCGCCGATGCCTTCCCCAAACTGAAGCTGATCCAGGGACATCTGGGGGTGCCGTGGGTCAACGAACTTTTTGAATCCATCTTCTATTACAAAAATGTCAGCTGTACCGTGACGGGACTTGTTGATTACGACTGGCTGATCCACAATCTCGACCGGCGCACCAGCTTTGGCGAACCCTTCTCTTCACGGATGATGTTCGCCTGCGACGGCTTCTACGGACGCCCCCGCTTCTGGGAAAGGATCCTGGAGCTCGCCACCTTTACACGGATGTTCTACCGTGAGGTGGGCAAAACATGGCACTGGGGCGCAACGGAAAAAGAGTTCATGCACGGCAACGCCGAAAGGCTCTTCCCCGAATTCACCGCACTTCTGAAATAGTGCTGTTCCCGGCAGAGGCGGGAAAATAAGGTTTGAGGAGTCGGGGGGGGCAAAACATCAGCGGGCAGTTTGACTTATGAAACGTTGCCGATAATGTTTTGTCCGCAGAGTGAAACTGCACCTCCCCCTGAGCCGCAGCCATAGGGGCTTGGCACACCGCTGAGCTCCTGTAACTCCCCGCCGCTGAAAGTATGACCGATAACCTGACCCCTCAGTTCCGGGAAACGGTCTGATTGTGCATGAGTGTGCGGTGCACCAAGTGCTGAGAAGAGTTTGAAGATGTCGTAAACTGTTAGATTTTCTGCTGTAAATAGTTCAAACTGTTATATTTGTTGAAAAGTTGCCCAATTTTGTTTTTCCTTGCTTGAAAAAGCATAATTACGGGTGTATTGTAATCCGCGGATCCGGGAAACTGTTAGATTTTTTACCGGGATACGGCACTTGAAAAAAGGAGCTTTTTATGGGCAAGTCATCTGATGCACGGGAGATCATCCTTGAGGAACTGCGCAGCGGCAGATATCGTAAAAATGATATCCTGCCACCGGTCAGGCAACTGGCTGCCCGTTGCGGAACCAGTGTGTTTTCCATCAGTAAAGTCCTCAATCAGCTCGCCGCTGAAGGGATCCTTGCCACCCGGCGGGGCGCTCCGACCCGGGTGTTGAAAACCATGCTGCCCGAAGAGCCCTTGAAACTCCGGCTGTCGGATGTTTCAGAACTTTCGGTACGGAAATTGAAGCAGCTCCTTTTCAAAAAGGTTTTTGCCGCATCTTTTCAGCAGCGTTACCCGGAGTGTACCGTTTGCTGGGAACCGGTGCCGGGAACCGGCGTGCGGGATTCAGTGGACTCCCTGATCCGCCGGAAGATCTCTTTCAACAGTTTCCACTTCACTCTTCTTGATTTTCTCATCAACGAAAAATGTATTGCTCCACTGCCCCCCAGACTTGTTGAACTCCACGGGACTCTGCCGGAACGGTTTCAAACCTTGGGACGGCGTGACAACAAGCTCTATGCTCTGCCGTTTTCTGCTTCAGTCACCCATTTTTCCATGGATAAAAAACTGCTGAATAAAGCAGGATGGGATCCCGGTTCCCCCTTTTTGAAACGCAGCGAATTTTTTGAACTGCTCCGCGACATGAGCCGCATTGCCGGTAAACCGGCTCTGAAGATCTCCCACGGCAGTGCTCTGGCAATGATACTGCTTTCTTTCTACCATCAGGATCACCCCGGAAAACAGGTGGTGTGGAACTCCCCTGAAATGTCACTGATTTTGAAACAGTTCCTCAAAGCTTTTTTTGACGACCGCTCCATAGCCTTCTTTGATCCTGCCGATCTTATTCTTCCGGCAGAGGAGTTGTATGATCCTGAGGCACAAGCCTTTCTTGATTCACGGCTCCGCCGGATGTATGCCACGGCAAGACCGAAGGATTTTTCCGTCGTGCCTTTCCCTGACAGTGACAGCGGCAGGCGTTTCATCCCCATGAACGGTCTGGCGTGGGGGATCAATGCCCGCCAGAACCTTTCCCAGATCCGGGCAAGCGGGAATTACATTGCCGAGTATGAAGAACATTTGTGCCGATGGAGCAATGATCCGGGATACGATCTTTTCACTGTCCAGAATATTTACCGTAATTTCCACAGTGGTTCCTGCGGTATGCCATTCGGCGTCCTGCCGGAACACGAAGCCTTTTACCGGGAGCTTTACAGCAGCGGCGAACTTGAAGATAATGAAGCAGATTGGGAAAAGCTCGTTGTCGCTGAATATGTGGAGCGGCTGCTGCAGCTGCCCAAAAGAAACAATCCGGAAATTTGGCAGCTTGCTTTTGCTCAGTTGAATTGAAATCATATCAGAGGCAATTTCAAAACTCCTCAAAATTGTCAAAGCGCCCTCGCTTCGATCTGTTAAAGGGAGCGTTTTCGGCTGTTACCTTACAGGTAGCAACCTCAAACTACCCTTTACAGCTCTTTGCGAATGGCATCTTTGCCATTTT
>JAZODE010000140.1:0-9656 GCA_045596885.1 Victivallaceae bacterium | reverse complement strand
CGCTCTCTGAGCTATGGAGGGCATCCTTCGCACGCTCCGTTGCACTCCGCTTATTTTTGCAAGCAAAAAAAATCTACGCATGGCATTCCTGACGGCCTGCCATGTCAGTGGCTTCTGTTGAACGGTTGTCGCAATTCGCAGCCGCACAGCCCTCCGCCGCTCTCTGAGCTATGGAGGGCATCCTTCGCACGCTCCGTTGCACTCCGCTTGTTTTTGCTTGCGCAAAAAAAAATCTACGTATGGCATTCCTGACGGCCTGCCATCCGTAGCCGCACAGCCCTCCGCCGCTCTCTGAGCTATGGAGGGCATCCTTCGCACGCTCCGTTGCACTCCGCTATTTTTTGCTTGCGCAAAAAAAAATCTACGCATGGCATTCCTGACGGCCTGCCATCCGTAGCTTTAGCGAAGGATGGTGGGCGTAGTAGAACTCGAATCTACGACCTTCACGATGTCAACGTGACGCTCTAACCAACTGAGCTATACGCCCCTGAAAAGGATATCATCTTGTGATGATGAATATAATATACACCATCATTGCACACTTTTCAAGGGGAAAAACAAAAGAATCTCCCTTTTCATACCGGAATTTTCTGATTTCTTATTACAGCAGTTTGTTTTTGACGCCCGCTGAAGAGAAAAATGATTGACGGTAACGGCCCGGAGGAACTCCGATGTAACGGCAGAAGGCTTTGGAAAAGGCGTAACGGTCAGAAAAACCGCACTCAGAGGCTATGTCTTTGATCTCAGAATGGGTGGTGCTCAAAAGAAAACAAGCCCTTTCAAGACGCATCTTTAGAGCGTATTGGTGAGGAGAAATACCCGTCTGCTGCTTGAAAAATTTTTGGAAATTACTGCCGGACATGCCGATAGAAGCACATATCTCATCGTTTGAAGCATTCTGATCCAACAGCGTCAACGCCGTTTGCAGCCGGGTGTCACTTCCGGATTTTTCCGGCAGGAAACGGTCGGCAGGTATGGATGCCAACGCCGAGTAGACCAAAGCAAAAATGGCTGCTGCAGAACTTTCTTCCTCTGCGAAAAGCTGATCCAGCGTGCCGCAGATGGCGGCGGGGAAAACAAGGACTCCCGGCTTGACGCGGGTGTAAGGGCTCCCCGCTTGAAAGTGGATGTAAAGGTGTTCAAAAGGGGATTCGCAGCAGCTTTGAAAAGGAGTGTTGGGCGCGATCAATATGATCTCCCGGTTTTCAGGTCTCAGCTCCTGATCTTCAAATTTCAGATATGCCCCTTTGCCGGAGTTGCAGTAGAGAAACCAGAAGGGATCTTTCCGGCTGAAGTTCCAGGCAAAAGCCACTTCACCTTTGCCGTAGAGAAAAATCTCCGCTTCAGGTTTGCGGATCGGAGCAAACTGTTCCGGGTTTTTGATAATTTTTGACATACTTTTTCAAAGAAATGACATTTATATTTTTCTTTTCCTGTAGTATAATATAACTGTACAACCCCAAATATACAAGGAGCAAAAATGGCAATTTTAACATCTCAGGAGTTTTCCCGCCGTATGACCGCCGCCCAGGAGGTGGTCCGTAAAAATGATCTGGACGCAATACTGGTCTTTTCCACGGAATCGGAACCGGCGGCAGTCCGCTATTTTTCCGACTACTGGCCCAGTTTTGAGACCGCTGCCGTGCTGATTCCCGCCGAAGGAACTCCGGCGCTCATTATCGGTCCTGAATCTCTCACATACGCTTCCAGCCGTTCCAAACTCCCGAAAATCATTCAGCTGATGGATTTCCGTGAATCCTCACAGCCCGATTATCCCGGCTCCACACTGCCCAAGTGGGAGGATATCGTTTCTGAATACAAACTTTCCAAAATCGGTATCTGCGGATGGTATCTTTTCCCCTACATGATGATGACCGATCTGGCAAAAGCCATGGGGGGCATTGAAAAGATCGTTCCTGCGGACGATATGATCCGCCCCATCTTCATGAAAAAGAGCGCCGGAGAGATCGCCTGTCTCAAGGCTTCCGCCCGCGCCTCTGAAGCGGGATTCAAAGCCATCCTTGAGAACATCAAGCCCGGCATGACCGAAGCCGAACTCTGCGGCATCGCCACCGCCGCCATGACCGCTGCCGGAGCCGAGTGCACCGGTTATCCCATCTGGTGCTGCTCCGGACCCAACTCCGATCAGGCTATCAGCCGTCCCACTTTGCGCAAGGTGCAGTGCGGTGAGATCATCCACTTTTCCATCGGCGCCAAGATCGAAGGATACAGCTCCAGCATCGGACGCCCCGTGGTGCTGGGCAAATGTCCTGACGATATTTTGAAATTCCTCCAGGTGGGGCTGGATGCCGCCAACATGACCTTTGATGTCATGCGTGCCGGAGTCAAATCAGGGGATGCCGCAAAGCAGGTCCATGATTTCATCCGCGCCAAAGGCTACGGCGACGCTATTCTCTACGGACCCGCCCACGGATGCGGACAGATGGAGTGCGAATATCCCTTCCTTGAGACAAGTTCCCAATACATGCTTGAAGCGGACATGACCTTTATGCAGGATATGTTCCTGCACCGCAACAATATGGGATTCCGCTGGGAAGACGGACTGCTGGTCAGAGCCGAAGGTCCCGCCGAAATGCTTTCAAGCTACGGCCGTCAAATCAACATTCTCTGATACAAATGCGGTAAGAAAATGGTCATCGACATTCACGGACATCTGGGAAATATCAATTTCAGCGAATTCTGGCAGGCTGACGCCGGTAAACTCCGGGAGTACATGAGGGACTCCGGAACAGACAAGCTCTGTCTTTCCGCCTCCCGTTCCATCATGTACGACATCAAAGAGGGCAACGCCGAGCTGGATGCTGTGCTGAAAAAATATGATGATTTTTACGGCTATGTTGTGGTCAGTCCCACATTCCCCGGAACAGAGGATGAAGTGCACTATCTGCAGGAAAATCCCAAGTTCCGCGGCGTCAAGGTCCATCCGGACTACCACGGCTATGATCTTTCAGTCCCCTCAAATTACCGTTTCATCCACCGCATTGCAGGGCAGGTCCCCATGATGCTCTTTCATGTTTCCTGTATGCCGGGCAGCGGATTTTCCAAAGCGGAAACAGTTATCTCCATCGCCAAGGATCATCCGGAAACCAATTTCGTGCTGGCGCACTGCGCCGGATTGTTCCAGAACGGCAACTACCCCTTCTTCCCCAACATGGACTCCCTTGAGCGGATCTGCGACGGGGGGCTGCCCGATAATGTCTGGATCGATACCGCCCATTATCTGCTCTACGCCTATCAGACCGTCATGGCAAAGATGGTGCGTCTGGCAGGGGCGGAGCATGTGGTTTTCGGCACCGACTCCCCCCTGCAGGGAGCCATGCAGATGAAATTTGCTCAGGAAGCCGTATACGCCCTCGACATTACCGAAGCCGAAAAGAACGCCATCATGTACGGAAACGCCATGAAAATATTGAAGCTCAACCGGTAAAAGGATGATGCAAGCACTGTAAAAATTGTAAAACTTCTGCCCGCTGCAAAGGGGCAGAAAAAAGGGAAACTGCCGCAAACCTCAAAGGGTAAGCGGCAGTTTTTTTACTTCTTCCGGAACTCCTCAAGCCTGAAAGCTGAGCTCTTCAAAGATCTTCCGGGAGACGCTGGTGGAAAATGCGCCTTCCGGGAGTTCGGCATCGGCTCCGAACTTGAGTGTGACAGAAACGGCGCCTTTGACGGTGACGCTGTTGGCGCCGTCGGTGTAGGTCAGGGTATCGGCGTTCCAGTTGCTTTCAGAACCCTCCTCAAACCAGAGCGTGACGGAGCCTCCGGCAAGCTGTTCAACGCTGTCATTGCCCCAATCGCCGCCGAAGGTGAAGATATCTTCACCGCCGCCGCCGTGCATACGGTCATTGCCGCTGCCGCCTGAGAGCAGATCATTATCTTTTCCTCCGATCAGGCGGTCGTCGCCTTCATCGCCGAAAAGGATATTACTGCCCCGGCTTGCCCAGATGGTATCGTTGCCGCTGCCGCCGCTGATCTTCACGCCGGAGCCCTCATAATCGTAGCGCTGGCTGGTCATATCCACGATGTCGTCCCCGGCTCCGGAGCGGATCTCATGGATTTGAGAGAAGCGCGCCTGATCCCCCAAGGCGGTGTAGATATCGTCCACAAAGAGAGCATCGCCCCCCTCATCGTCGGTGAGGAGCAATACATTGGCGTCGGCGGAGCCTTCAAAGAGATCGGCGATCCGGTTTTTTCCGGCGAGTGAAACTTTTTCCAGCGTTCCGCCCCACAGGGCGTTGCCGAAATGACATGCTTCATACGCCGTGCTCCACTGCTCTGTACTCCGGGCAAAGAAAAGATCTGCCATGCCGTCGTTGTCTGAGATGACCTTTTCCGGAGCTGCTGCCGGGACGCCGCTGATCTCTTCGCCGTAAGCCCACTCCTGACTGTTTGCGGAACGGACCCGCCAGAGATAGGGAGCTTCCGGCAATGCAAAGGTGTCAACTCCGGCAGCATCGGTGGTGAAACTTGCCGCACTGTTGAAGTTGTCGGTGGAGTACTCAACGATATAGCGCCCGGCACCCGGCATTTCCTGCCAGCTGACTCCAGCAGCACTGCCGGTAAGCATTTGGGGCGCATTCCCTGTGAGAGTGAAGCTCCGGAGCTCAGACCAGCCGGAGCTGTTGCCCGCTTTGTCACGGGTCCGCACCTGATAATACCAGGTGCCGCCTGTCAGATCGGCAAGACGGATCTCGCTTGCACTGCAGGAAAGCCCTTCGCCCGAAAGCTCTGAACTCTTGCCGTAACGGAACTGGAAACTTTTTACGCCGGAGCCTTTCCCGTCAGACACATCCTCCCAGTTGATAAAGACGGAGTCCCTGCCGGTGGAAACGGTGAATTGCGCCGGCGCTCCGGGAGCGGTTTTGTCAATTTTTGTCACAGAGGTATGCTGGGTTGTCTCATTGCCCGCTTTGTCGGTGGTCCTGAAGTAAATGCTCCGGTTTTCCTGAACGATAATGGCAGAACCGGTGTACCACGTCTTCCCGTCAAAGCTGTATTCGACAACTCCCTCTTCGTTGCTTGAAGCATTCAGGATCACATTTTTGTTGGTCCACTGCAGGGGATTGCCCCAGAAAGTGAGAGAGGGAGCGGTTTTGTCAATTTTGTTCACATCCACACTTTGAGTGGTAACATTGCCCGCCTTGTCGGTGGCTCTGAAATGGATGGTTTTATTTTCGGCTGCAGTGATCTCTGAACCGACATACCACGCTTTCCCGTCAAAGCTGTATTCGATGAGGGTATCTTCTTCATTGCTTGCGGCATTCAAAGTCACATCCTGATTGGTCCAATTTTCCGCATTGCCTGTGACGGTGAGGTCGGGGAGAACTTTGTCGATTTTTGTGACATCCACACTTTGAGTTGTGACATTTCCCCCCTTGTCGGTAACTTTGAAATGGATAGTTTTGTTTTCTTCCACAGTGACGCTGCTGCCGGAGTGCCATGTTTTCCCGTCAAAGCTGTATTCAAAGGCAACGTTTTCTTCACTGCTTGCGGCTTTGAGGAACACACTGCTGCTGGTCCAATTCACCGGATTGCCTGTGACGGTGAGATCGGGGAGTGTTTTGTCGATTTTTGACACTTCAATGTTTTGCACAGTGACATTGCCCGCTTTGTCAGTGGCTCTGAAACGGACGATGGTATTTTCGTCTACCGTGACTTCTGAGCTGCTGTACCACGCTTTGCCGTCAAAGCTGTACTCAAAGGCAACGTTTTCTTCACTGCTTGAAGCGCTCAAAGTCACATCCTGATTGGTCCAATTTTCCGGATTGCCGCTAATGGTGAGATCGGGGAGCGCTTTGTCAATTTTGTTGACATCCACCCTTTGGGTTGTGACATTACCGGCTTTGTCGGTGGCTTTGAAATGGATGGTTTTATTTTCTGAAACGGTGACTTCAGAGCCGCTGTGCCACGCTTTGCCGTCAAAGCTGTATTCGATGAGGGTATCACCTTCATTGCTTGAAGCGTTCAATGTCACATCCTGATTGGTCCATACCGCAGGATTGCCGCTGACGGTGAGACCGGGGAGTGTTTTGTCGATTTTGTTGACATCCACACTTTGAGTGGTGACATTACCGGCTTTGTCGGTGGCTCTGAAATGGATGGTTTCATTTTCTGAAACGGTGACTTCAGAGCCGCTGTGCCACGCTTTGCCGTCAAAGCTGTATTCAAAGGCAACTCCTGTTTCACTGCTGGCGGCACTCAGTGTTACATCCTGATTGGTCCAATTTTCCGGATTGCCTGTGACGGTGAGATCGGGGAGTATTTTGTCGATCTTTGTGACATCCACCTTTTGAGTTGTGACATTGCCTGCCTTGTCGGTGGCTTTGAAATAGACGGTTCCGTTTTCTTTGACAGTGACGCTGCTGTTTGTATGCCAGAGGGTGTTGTCAAAGCTGTATTCGATGATGGTATCGCCTTCATTGCTTGCAGCATTGAGCACCACATTGGTGTTGGTCCAATTTTCCGGATTGCCTGTGACGGTGAGATCGGGAAGAACTTTGTCAATTTTGTTGACATCCACACTTTGAGTTGTGACATTACCGGCTTTGTCGGTGGCTCTGAAATGGAGTGTTCCATTCTCTTTGACGGTGACGCTGCTGCCTGCGTGCCATATTTCCCCATCAAAGCTGTACTCAAAGGCAACTCCTGTTTCACTGCTGGCGGCACTCAGTGTTACATCCTGATTGGTCCAATTTTCCGGATTGCCTGTGACGGTGAGATCGGGAAGAACTTTGTCAATTTTGTTGACATCCACACTTTGAGTTGTGACATTACCCGCCTTGTCGGTGGCTTTGAAGTAAACATTTCTGTTTTCAGTGACGACCACGGTGGAACCCTTTTCCCACCGGGTGCCGTCGAAGCTGTATTCGATGAGGGTACCATCTTCATTGCTTGCGGCAGCGAGTGTCACATCCTGATTGGTCCAATTTTCCGGATTGCCTGTGACGGTGAGACCGGGGAGTGTTTTGTCAATTTTGTTGACATCCACACTTTGAGTGGTGACATTACCGGCTTTGTCGGTGGCTCTGAAATGGATGGTTTTATTTTCTTCCACAACGACTTCAGAACCGCTGTGCCACGCTTTCCCATCAAAGCTGTATTCGATGATGGTATCGCCTTCATTGCTTGCGGCACTCAGAGTCACATCTTTGTTGGTCCAATTTTCCGGATTGCCGGTAACGGTGAGGTCGGGGAGAACTTTGTCGATCTTTGTAACATCCACACTTTGGGTTGTGACATTGCCCGCCTTGTCGGTGGCTTTGAAGTGGAGTGTTTTGTTTTCTTCCACAACGACACTGCTGCCGGAGTGCCATGATCTTCCATCAAAGCTGTATTCAAAGGCAACTCCTTCTTCACGGCTTGCGGCGCTCAGAGTCACATCTTTGTTGGTCCAATTTTCCGGATTGCCGGTAACGGTGAGGTCGGGGAGAACTTTGTCGATCTTCGTAACATCCACACTTTGGGTGGTGACATTGCCCGCCTTGTCGGTGACTTTGAAGTGGACAGTGCCGTTTTCTTCCATAGTGACACTGCTGCCAGCGTGCCATGTTTTCCCATCAAAGCTGTACTCAAAAACCCCTTCTTCATCGCTTGAAGCGCTCAGGGGCACATCCTGATTAGTCCAGCTTGTTGGATTGCCGCTGATCGTAAGTGTCGGAGCAACCTTATCAATATTGGTAACCTCAAAGCTCTTGCTGGTAACATTACCTGCGACATCAGTTACACGGAACTGATAAGTGCCATTGGTAGTGACTGTCAGGCTATCCCCTGTATTCCACTTGCCATCGGCGAAATATTCTACCGTGCCATCGCTGACTGTGGCGGTCAAGACAACATTGCCATTAGTCGGAGTAGTGATGTCTGCGGTCAACTCAAGTGTCGGAGCAACTTTGTCAATATTGGTAACGGCAAGAGAGCTTGTACTCTCATTACCAGCGGCATCCTCTGCCCGGAAATAGATCGTATCATTATTTCTCACAGCAAAGGATCGGGTATAATCAACCCACTCTCCATTTTCTCCGATCTTGTACTGTTTGACAATTGAATCTGCGCTGTAAGTAACGCTGACAGTAACATCCTTATTGGTGATTTCTGTTGTACTTGGAATCGCAATCGGTTTTTCAGGAGGAATCAAATCAACTTCAGCAATCGTCAAAGTCAGATTTCCATCAACTTGATCAAGAGAGTATGTAATGTCATCGTAAACAAGATCGTCTCCATTAACAGTGATACTGCCGTAAGTGATCATGCCGTTGCCGATGGAAATCGTATTGGTAAAGTTCTCTGCCCCCTGTGCGAGTTTGTAAGTACCAAACGCCTGATCAGCTGAAACGGTGATGGTATAGGTGGGCGCTCCGGAAATCAGAGATAAATCGTTGATAAGATAACCGTCTTCCGTTGTCCGGTCAGAAACGGTAAAATCAATAGTACCGCCGGTGTAAATATGAGCTGAAACCGTTGCTCCGGAAGCAATCTGCAAAGTTCCGCGATGTATGCCGCCGGAGAGGGTGATATATCCGCCGGAATTGACCGTTGTATTACTTGCAACACCGCCATTGTATATAAGTATTCCACCGGAATTGATCGTTGTGCTGTCAGCTGTACCGCCGGAATAAACTTCCAGAGTTCCCCATGAGTTGATGCCATACCCGGAAATTTGAGCATTTTTCATCTCAAAAGCTGAACCATTTGCAGTGCCTTGAATATATGTATTGGAAACTACAGTAATCCAGAGGCGTGCCCCATTTGAAGCAATAATATTTGTTGCTGTACCACCGGATGAGATGTGCATAGAACCGCCGGAAATGACCGTTGTGCTGTCAGCTGTACCACCGGATGAGATACACATGATTCCACCGGAAATGACCGTTGTGCTGTCAGCTGTACCACCGGAAGATATGAACATAAAACCACCAACAGTAGTATTTTTTGCCATACCCCCTTTTAAAACCGTCATACTTCCCAGACCATACCAAAGATCACCGGTAATCATTGTGTAGTTTGCCATACCGCCGGAGGAAATATACAGACGGCCTTGGGAATTAACTGTGGTACTGTTTGCCAAACCGCCACTGGAGAGAGTCATGGTACAGTTGGAATATATTGTTGTATTGTTAGCGGTGCCGCCGGAGAAAACAAGTACACAGCCACTGTCAAAAACTGTGGTACTGTTCGCAACACCGCAGTTGGATATATGCATGGAATTATATGCACCGGAAACTCTTGCTCCGGTGATTTCAGTTCCGGAAGATGTCAGCGTACCGCTGCTGTAAATAAATACAGTCGGAACGATTGTTTCTTGCACATTCAGCAGCAAATCGCCGTTGGTTTGAGTCAGAGTATAGTCTGTGCCATTGTATTGTAACTTTGTTCCATTGACGGTGATACTGCCGTAAGTGATCATGCCGTTGCCGATGGAAATCGTATTGGTAAAGTTCTCTGCCCCCTGTGCGAGTTTGTAAGTACCAAACGCCTGATCCGCTGAAACGGTGATAGTATAAGTCGGTGTACCTGCGATCAATGCAAAATTGTTTATCAAATACTCATCGGAACTTTTCCGGTTACTCAGGGTAAAGTCAATTATCGCCCCGGTATAAGCACTGACTCTGACGCTACTTTCCAGATCTAAATATCCACGG
>JAZODE010000139.1:0-16819 GCA_045596885.1 Victivallaceae bacterium | reverse complement strand
AGCGTTTTCGGCTGTTACCTTACAGGTAGCAGCCTCAAACTACCCTTTACAGCTCTTTGCGAATGGCATCTTTGCCATTTTTTGAATGACTTTTGAAATTACCTCATTTTATCAGCAGAGGAAGTGTTTTATGTCCATAGATATCCAGTGGTTTATTTACGCTCTTGTGAGCAATGGTGTTCTGACTCCGGAAGATGCGGTCGCCGTTTATTCTTCTCTCGGTGATGGTGTTTCTCTGGAGTCCTACGCTCAGGCGATCCTTGAATTGATGACAGCAGAGTGCGATGAAGAAGGTACCAACGAGGTGCTGGCGCAGATCCAGAGCGTCTGCGATTACGCCGTTTCTCAGGCGGCGACGGGTACTTTGCCCCCCATGGAACTTTCAGGTGACGCAGAAGCCCCCGGCGCTGTGGAAAGCGCTCCCGAAGAACTCCCGGCGGCTGCTCCGGTATCGCCCCGCAATGTCTCCCGTCAGGGAGCCCCTCCGCCCCGGCGGGGAGGGGTGGTTCCTCCGCCACGCCGTGCCGGAAAGAGTCCGGCGGTCCGCAAAAGTGCCGCCGCTCCTGCGGCAGCCGCAGCCGATGACGAAGAGGATGAAGCCCCCCGGAAAAAGGGCGGCAAGCGCTCCGGACTGGTGATGGATACCCCCCGGGTATTTGCCGATGTTGAGGTGGATTACTCCGCCATCACAGGTTATGAATCTTTGCCCAGTCTTTCGGATACGGCTTATCTGGATGATGCCGGTCTGGAAGAGAGAATGATCTATCTTTTGAGCTGTCTGCGTTATCTCGGATGCAGCGATCTGCATATTTCTGCAGGCGCTCCCCCCTTTGTCCGTCGTCAGTTGATGATCGAGCGTATCGACAGTTATGTGCTGACTGCTGAGGACGCTGAAAGACTCAACCTCTGTCTGCTTTCTCCTGAGCGCAAGCAGTATTTCCAGAAGGAACAGGATTGCAGCTTTTCTCTTGAGGTGGGCACCAACCGTTTCCGTGTCTGCCTCATGATGCAGAAAGACGGCATCTCAGGCAGCTACCGTCTGGTCCCCGATCACATCTGCCAGCTTGAAGAGCTGGGCTTCATGGAACGGGATGCCGCCACCATCAGGAAACTCCTTGACTACAACAACGGTCTTATTCTTGTGACCGGTCCCATCGGTGCCGGTAAGACCACCACCCTTGCCGCCATGGTGAATGTTGCCAACGAAAAGCGTGAGGATCACATCATCACAGTTGAAGAACCTATTGAGATATTGCAGCTTTCCAAAAAGTGTTCCGTGACCCAGCGTGAGATCGGCAAACACACCATCTCTTACCACTCTGCTCTGAAGGCTGCCTTGCGTGAAGACCCTGACATCATCGTTGTAGGTGAAATGCACGACCTTGAGACCATTGAAAACGCCATTACCGCTGCAGAAACGGGACACCTTGTCATCGGCACGCTCCACACCGGTGACGCCGCCAACACCTTGAACCGTCTTCTGGATGTGTTCCCTCCCTCTCAGCAGGCGCAGATCCGTGCCATGACCGCCGGGAGTTTGCGGGGCATCATCTGCCAGAAGCAGATCCCCAACGGCTCAGGCGGCATCGAACTTGTCTATGAGATCCTTATCAACTCTCAGGCTGTTGCCAACTTGGTCAGCGAAGGCAAGACATATCAGCTCAAAGCCACTATGGCTATCGGTTCAAAGCTTGGTATGTTTACCATGGATCAGCTGATCTTTGAAAAATTCAACGCCGGACTTCTGACCTACGAAGCGGCTCTTTCACGCATGACCGACAGCGAGACCATCGCCCAGATGGAGCGTATGCACGCTATGGAAGAAGCCAAAAAACTTGTCCCACAAAAATAAAGTAAAGAGCTGTTATCTATGAGCAACGAACCCATTATCAATCATTATTTGCGGCAGATGCTTGAGCTTGGCGGCTCAGACTTGCATCTTTCCATCAACTTTCCCGCCAAGGCGCGTATCCACGGCGGCATCCAGTGTTTGGACGATGAGGTGATCACTCCTGAAAAAATGGAGTATCTCATGAAGGAGATCTGTTTCCCCGAGCACCGGTGGACCACCTTTATGAATACCCACGATCTTGACTTTGCCCACGAGATCCCCGGGCTGGCACGATTCCGCTGCAACTACTTTTACAACTATCACGGCATGGGGTGCATCCTGCGTCAGATCCCCAGCAAGATCCTGACCCTTGAGGATCTTCACCTGCCCGATGTGCTCAGGGACATCTGTGCTTTCCACAGCGGGCTGGTGCTGGTCACGGGACCTACGGGTTCCGGTAAATCCACCACCCTTGCCGCCATGATCGATTACATCAACGCCACCATGAGCAAGCACATCATCACCATTGAGGACCCTATTGAGTTCGTCCATCAGAATAAGATGTGTACCATCGTTCACCGTGAGGTGGGTATCCACAGTAAATCCTTTCCCTCGGCACTGCGGGGCGCCATGCGTTCGGACCCTGATATCGTGCTCATCGGTGAGATGCGTGAAAACGACACCATCCGTTTGGGACTGACCTGTGCCGCCATGGGTATGCTGGTCTTTGGGACCCTTCACACCAACAACGCTCCCAAGACTGTTGACCGTATCATCGACGCTTTTCCCGCCGACGAACAGGCGCAGATCCGCACCATGCTGGCTGAGTGTTTGACAGGAGTCGTTTCCCAGCTGCTCTGCCGTAAGAAAGGGGGCGGCCGTGTGGCGGTCCACGAGGTGCTTCTCAGAACTGACGGTCTGCCCAATGTGATCCGTGAAGGCAAGATCTCCAGTTTGCGTACCATCATCGACGCCGGCGGCGACCGGGGCATGTGTTCCATGGAGTCCTCCCTTGAACGCCAGCTTCTGGCTGATAAGATCACCGCTGAAGAAGCCTATATGAAATCCAGTGACAAGAACCGTTTCCGTGCCGCTTACGAGGCGGAAAAGGCTGCCGCAGAGGAGGCTGAAAGACAGGCGGCTGAAGCCGCTGCCGCAGCCGCTGCAGCTCAGGCAGAGGGGGCTGAAGCCCAGTAAGAAGTGTTATGTGGAAGATTTGGCTGAAGATCTGTGCCGCTCACCGTTCTGACGATCAGACCGAGGCGGCGGCGGTGAATGAATTTTTTTTCCCGAAGTTCACCCGGGCGTTTTTTATCAGGACAGCTGTGGTGGCGGTGGTCGCCATAGCGGTGTTCCGGTTTGTTTTCCGCCCCTGTGTTATCGACGGGGGGAGTATGCTCCCAAATTGGCCTGAAAAGGGATTTACCTTCTGTTTCAGGTGGCGCTATCTCTTTTCAAAGCCCCAGCGGGGCGATGTGGTGGTGGTGCGTTTCAGCAACAAGGTCTTTTACCTCAAGCGTGTGGTGGGAGTCCCGGGGGATACGGTGGCTTTTTTCAGGGGCAGACTTATCGTCAACGGCAAAGTGGTCAAAGAGCCCTACATCAAATATATTTCCAACTGGAATCTGCCCCCCCGCAAGGTGGAAGCAGGGCACTATTATGTGGTGGGTGACAACCGTTCCCAGCATATCTCCGAACACAAATTCGGACAGGTGCGCGCAACAAGGATCATCGGCGCACCTCTCTTTTAAGAAACAACGCTCAGGATTCAAGCTCCTGAGCGTTTTTTTCAGTAGTAAAGATCGAACTGCTTTTCATATCCCGGTTGGGGGACCATGGTGTAGAAGCAGGAGTAATAGGTTCCGTATCCGGGGACGATCCACTGTCCCGGGAATTTGAATTTGTGGCGCATCTCAACATGGCCGTCTGAAAAGAGGGCTGAAGCCTTGGGATTGGCGCCGCCGCCGTGACGGTAGCCGATAGCGCTTGTTTTTGACTGCTCGTAAAAGTTTTCCACATAATACTGCGCCCGGCTGGAAGGAGAGGAGGTGTCAGCTTCGACATAAGGACAGTAACGGGCAGGGCGGCGGATCTGCGCCCGGCTGTAGCGTCCATTGTATACATGATCGTACCCCACCATGGAAATACCCATACGGGCATCTGTCCCCGGCTCATAAGATCTTTTGAGTTTGGGACAGGCAAAGCGGCAGACGCGCACTTCAGATCCCCATTTGCGGACGCTGAAGATATATCCGGACTGGTCGACTCCCAGATACCGGGCGTAGGGACCGGCTTCCCCGGGACGGGTGTTGCCTTTCCAGGCGACTGAACTTGCCCACATGGCAGAAGAGGTCGACCAGCCGCCGGATATGCCGTATTGCCCTCTGGCATCGTTCCAATAGGGCGCATAGAATTCTTTGTTGTCGTCGCAGTATGCAGAGGTTGCGGAACCCAAAGTTTTCATGTTGTTGATACATGTGGTTTCCGCAGCTCTGGCACGCGCCTGCTGCAAGGCAGGCAGAAGCAAGGCGGCAAGAATGGCAATTATTGCGATGACGACGAGAAGTTCAATCAAGGTGAAGCTGTACAGCTTCACCTGCCCTTGGGCAGGTGAAACCCCTTCTTCTTTGCCATAAACACGATCACAGCAGAGATGTGATCTTTTCACCAGCATTTCGATCAGCGTGAAACTTTTTTTCATTGCAGTATGTCCTTATTTCAGGTTCATTGGGAGATCCGGCTTCTTCCCGCCGCTGACGACGGGAAGAAGACAGCAAGGCACTTTGAAAAATCAGTCCAGCAGTTTGGCGACGACCTTTCTGAATTCATCTGCGGCAGGGGAGTTTTCCAGACGGACAAAGGGCATTCCGCTGTCCCCCCCCTGACAGATGGCAGGGTCCAGAGGCAGTTTGCCCAGGAAAGGCACGTTGTATTTGGCGGCAAGGGCTTCACCGGCGCCGGTGGAGAAGATGGCAGTCACTTCGCCGCATTTGGGGCAGATGAAGGTGCTCATGTTCTCAATGATACCGGAAACAGGGAAACCCAGCTGGTTGCAGAAGTTCAGAGACTTTGCCACATCAGTGGCAGCCACCTGCTGAGGAGTGGTGACGATAACAGCTTCGCCGGACTCCAGAAGATTCTGGCAGACGCTCAAAGGTTCGTCGCCGGTACCGGGAGGACAGTCGATGACCAGAAAGTCCAGTTCACCCCAGTTGACCTCGCCCAGAAGCTGTTTCACCACGGCGATCTTCATGGGACCACGCCAGATCACAGGGGAATCAGGAGCATCAAGCATCATGCCGAGAGAGATGACCTTGAGGGTCCCCGCTGTGATGGGTTCGATCATCTCCCCGTCGGAAAGGGGCTGTTCGGACTCCATGTTGACCATCTTGGGGATACTGGGGCCGTGAAAGTCAACATCAAGGAGTCCCACCTTGAAGCCTTCCATGGAAAGCGCCATTGCGAGGTTGGCGGAAACGGTGCTTTTGCCCACACCGCCTTTGCCTGACATGACCACGATCTGCCGTTTGATCTTGCTCAAAGCAGCACGCATCTTGCGGTCGCCCTCATCTTCGCACTTGTGTCCGCAGCTGGAACAGTTGCCGGAACATTTTTTTTCTTCTTCACTCATTTTATTTTATCCTTTCTTCTTTGGTTATTGCATAATGGTCCTTGCCAAAAGTGCCGCATCGGCATTTTCTTCAAGGGCTGCCAGACGCAGAACAAAACGGTAGCGTCCGGGATTGATCTCATACTCAAGGCGTACATCGGGACCGCAGGTGGCGGTTCCCACTCCCCGCTGACGGCAGTCGCAGTTGACGAAAACCCCATCCTCTTCATGGAGTTCACCGGCGTGGAGAGTCCGCCACAGCTGGTCGATGGAGTAACGCAAGGCGGAAAACTCCATGGTGCCGGGGGCGGCGATCAGGAGTCCTGTGCCGGGCGTGCCGCTGCGGAAGGCGGCGTATTCCACATTCATGCGGTTGCCGTTTTCCTGAGGCATGATGTAGGGGACGAACATCTCTTCAGCAGTGGTACGGAATTTGCCGGGATAGCAGCAAGCCTTGCGGTCGCAGTAGTTTTCCCATGGACCCAGACCGAAATACTCGATCTTGTTGAGTTTTTGGGGGAGCTCCAGAGTGACCCCCAGCCGGGGAAGCCGCTCAAACTCTGCAGGGACCTGATATTCAAATGCCGCTTCAATGGCGCCGTTGGGGAGGGCTCTGAAACTCTGGAAGAACTCCAACTCTTCCTGAACGATGCCGGGGGCACGGACGATGGAGTGGAGTTCAACGGTGTCATCAGTGACCCGGAACTGGTCAGTGGTTTCCTCAACCTCATCCAGACCTTTTTCCAGCCACTTCCAGAGCATCCCCGCCTTGCGGCTGGGGTTTTCGCCTTTACTGCCCCGGTAGGGACGGTATTTGAGGTCGGTCTTGAGGATGATACCATCGTTGTCGGTGGCGGCACGCCACAGATTGAAGGTGAATCCCTGCTGCAGCAGTTCGACGCCTTTGTGCTTCAGAGAGAAAAGCCCCCCGTCGTTGAAAGAGGCGCAGAGCTCCCCGGCAGTCAGCTGGGCACTGCCCGGCATGGAAGTGCAGGAACACGCCGCAGGCGCCTGAGGAAGGGTGCTCTTGAAAAGCATGGGTTTGATCTCAAAGGTATCCCATGCCACTTCAAAGCCTTCTTCAGCCCAGGGGAGGGCTTTTTTAAGAGTGAAACTGACCTTGACGGTGCACTTCTGACCGGGGAGGACGGCGGGGAGTTCCAGAGGCAGCTTGGTGCGCCATCTGGAACCGGCACTGTCGGGAGCGTTGAAGCCTGAACGGTCGTCAGAACCGGCAAATCCGGTAGCGGTGGGGAGTATGACCGGCATACTTTCCACTCCGGAGCGGATCTCATCACCATCCACACAAAGAGACCAGTTCAGCTGCAGATCATCAAGGGTCGTAAAATGGCGGCAGTTGGTGATTTCGATATTGCCCTGATCGTCCATCTTGCGGACCTTGACGGGCCGGGCGAGATATTTGAACTCCCAGAGGGCGGGGTGGGGCGTCCGGTCGGGCCAGACGATACCATCGGTACAGAAGTTGGCATCGTTGGGCTTGTCTCCAAAGTCTCCGCCGTAGCACCAGTACTTTTTGCCGTCGGGGGCAGTTTTGGTGATACCGTGGTCCAGCCACTCCCAGATGAATCCCCCCTGAACGCCGGGGAGTCTTTCAAAGGCATCAAAGTAGTCGGCAAGGCTGCCGTTGCTGTTGCCCATGGCGTGAGAATATTCGCACAGTATGAAGGGACGGTCATCCTTGTTCAGCTGGGACCAGCGTTCAAGGATCTCGATACCTGAGTACATGGAGGAAACAAAATCGGTAAGGAGCCGTGGGGGACAGTTTTCCCACCACTGACCGTTCTGACCACGGAGCAGACACCCTTCATAATGTATCAGACGGGAGGGATCACGGAAACGCAGGAATCCCGCCATGGCGCCGTGGTTGGGACCGGAACCGGATTCATTGCCCAGACTCCAGGCGTAGATACAGGCGTGATTTTTGTCTCTTTCAAACATCCGTGCCGCCCGGTCGGCGTAAATGGCGGTCCACTGGGGATTGCGGCAGAGGTCATCGTAAAAGGCGTGGTGCTCCAGATTGGCTTCATCAATGACATAAAGACCGTACTCATCGCAAAGATCGTAGAGCTCAGGCGCCGCAGGGTAGTGGCTGGTGCGGACGGCGTTGACATTGAAACGCTTCATGGTGATGATGTCCTGTTTCAAAGTCTCGTATGGGACCGCTTTGCCCAGTTCGGGGTGGTGTTCGTGGCGGTTGACGCCGTTGATCTGAACTCTTTTACCGTTGACCAGAAACTCCCGTTTTTTCACCTCATAGTGGCGGAATCCCACCCGGAGTCCTGCTGCATCAAGGATGTTGCCTGCTTCATCTTTCAGCTCGGTGCAGAGCGTGTAAAGTTCAGGTGTTTCGGCGCTCCAGCGGCGGACATTGGGCAGCTTGACCTGAGTCATACGGCGGACCCGTGCCGGATCCTGACTGTTGCCGAACATACCGAAGGCGTTGCAGCGGGTCACATCGTCCTGCCACGCCAGAGTGCCGTCAGGGGCGAAAAGAGAGGCGGTGACGGTGAATTTTTGGGGGACTTTGCCGGGGAATCCGCAGAAGATCTCAAGGTCGAGGACGCCGGTGCGCAGATCTTCTTCCAAAGTGGTGCATCCGAAAATATCCCCGATATAGCTGAAACCGGTGTTGTAAAGGTAGACAGAGCGTGACAGTCCGGGGAGATACCAGTGGTCCTGATCTTCAATGAATGTGCCGTCAGACCATTTGATGACCACCACGGTCAGCTCATTGGTGCCCGCTTTCACAAGAGAGGTGATGTCGAATTCAGCGGCGCCCCGGGAGTCTTTGGAGTCCCCCGCTCTGGTGCCGTTGACGAAGAAGACAAAGTAACTTTCGGCGCCTTCAAAGTGGATCACAGTGCGCCGTGAAGCCCACTCCTCTGAAAGTTCAAAGGTGCGGCGGTAGACACCGGTGGGATTTTCGGCAGGGACTTCCGGAGGCAGTTCCGGGAAGGGCATCTGCACATTGGTGTAGTGGGGGTAGTCAAAGCCCCGCATGGTCCAGCAATCGGGGACCTGCACATCGCACCAGGCATCTGCGGGGGCGTCAAAGGTCAATGTTTCGGGGGATGTGGTATAACGGAACTGCCATGTGCCGTCAAGATCCATGGTGTAAGGGGAAAAGGATTTGAAGATCTTCTTTGAATCTTCAGCATCGGCAAAGTGATAAAAGTTTGCCCGTGCCGGCAGCCGTCTGCTGCCCAGATGTTCGGGACTGGTGAAGTCACTGCGTCTGATTTGCATAATATCATCTCTCAATTTGCTTTTAAAGAATATGATCCCATGTATAATATACCCCTTTAAGGTGATTTTTTCCACACCTTTTTACAGAAAAAGAACTTATTAGTGGGAAAAGTCCTGTGAATAATATTTGGAGATTTGCTTTTTTGTCAAAATGTGATATATTATATTTTCAATTATGTCAAAATCATTCAGGAGTTTGATTTTATTATGAGTGAACTTTACGAGAAAACCGTCGGACGGATCGAATCCAGTGTTATGCCCACCTATGCCCCCAAACAGCTTTTTGTCCGGGGCGAGGGCTGCCGCCTCTGGGACTCTGACGGCGTGGAGTACCTTGATTTTACTTCAGGTATCGCCGTCTGCAATCTGGGACACTGCCACCCCCGTGTGACAGCCGCCCTGACAGGACAGGCACGGACTCTGGTTCACGTTTCCAATATCTATATGAATTCCATCGCCCCTGCTCTGGCTGAAAAGCTGGTCGCCGAATCAGGCATGGATGCCAAAGTCTTTTTCTGCAACTCCGGTGCCGAAGCCAACGAAGGGCTTATCAAGATCGCCCGTAAATATGGCAACCTGACCGGGCGTAACGAGATCATTTCCATGGAAAACAGTTTCCACGGACGCACCCTTGCCACCCTTGCCGCCACCGGCAGAAAAAAGTACCGCCAGGGATTTGAACCCGATGTGCCCGGATTTTCTCAGGTCCCCTTCAACGATATCGAAGCTCTGAAAAATGCCGTTACTGACAAGACTTGCGCCATCATGCTTGAAATGGTCCAGGGCGAAGGTGGGGTGATTCCCGCCGATCCTGAGTATCTGAAACAGGTCCGCGCCCTCTGTGATGAAAAGGATCTGCTCATGCTCTGCGACGAGGTCCAGTGCGGCATGGGACGGCTGGGAACCCGCTTTGCTTTCCAGAGTTTCGGTGTCACGCCTGATGCTGTTTCCATGGCAAAAGGCATCGCCAACGGCGTGCCCATGGGGGCTTTCATGGCGAAAAAGAAATACGCCGATCTTCTCACTGTCGGCACCCACGGTACCACTTTCGGCGGAACTGCCCTTGCCGCCGCCGCCGCCATGGCTGTGCAGGAGGCTCTCGACAAAGAAGGCGTCCTTGAAAACTGCGCCGAAATGGGCACTTATATGATGGAAAAATTGACCGCTATCGGTAAGAAATACGCCTTTGTGCAGGGCGTCCGGGGCAAAGGTCTTATGATCGGACTTGCTCTGGGATCCACCGCCGCCCCGGTGCAGGCATTGATCCAGAAGAGAAATCTGCTGGTCCTTACCGCCGGTGAAAATGTGGTGCGTTTCGTGCCCCCCTTGAATGTTAAAAAATGCGATGTGGATAAAGCTCTCGCCATCGTTGACGAGGCTTTGGCTGAATTCGCACAGGAGAAATAAACAATGAATAAAGACTTTTTGACACTGCAGGATATCAATCAGGATGAGATGTGGCAGATCTTTGAACTTGCCGCCAAACTGAAAAAAGAACGCGATACCATAGACTTCAAACCCCTTGCGGGGAAAAGCATCGGTTTGATTTTTGCCAAATCCTCCACCCGTACCCGGGTCTCCTTTGAGGTGGGCGTCCACGAACTTGGAGGCAATCCCCTCTATCTGGATCAGGGCAAAATGCAGATCGGCCGCGGCAGCGAAACTGTGGGCGACACCGCCCATGTGCTCAGCCGCTATCTCCACGGTATCGTCATCCGCACCTACGCTCACGCTGAGGTTGAAGAGCTGGCGCGTGAAGCCAATATCCCTGTCATCAACGCTCTCACCAACGAGTATCACCCCTGCCAGCTTCTGGCTGACCTTTTCACCATCTACGAGTACAGCGGCAAGCTGGACCGCTCTGTGAAGGTGGGATTCTACGGCGACGGCAGAAGCAATATCGCCAACTCAATGATCCTTGCCGCCCGTCTTTCCGGCATCGACCTGGTGGTCTGCGCCCCCGAAGAGGAGCGTCCCGATGAAGCTCTTATGGCTGGCGCCCCCAATGTCCGCTGGGAGTCCGACCCCAAAAAGGCGGCAAAAGATCTGCAGTACATCTACACCGACGTCTGGGTCAGCATGGGCTTTGAAGAGGAAAAGGCACGCCGCATGGCGCTGTTCCAGCCCTATCAGGTGAACCGTGCCATCTTTGATCTGGCTGCTCCCGACTGCAAGTTTCTCCACTGCCTTCCCGCCCACCGGGGTGAGGAGGTCACGGCGGATGTCCTTGACGGAAAATGCTCCATCGTCTACGACGAAGCGGAAAACCGTCTCCATGTCCAGAAGGCGCTCATGGCGAAACTTATCGGCAAAAACTGATAAAACAAAATTTTGAATTATGAATCTGCTGGAGATCCTGCTCATATCTTTCGGGGTTTCAGTGGATGCTTTCGCTGTGTCCGTGGGCGGTGCCATGGGATGCTCCAAAACCTCCCTGCGCAACGGCTTCAATGCTGCGCTCTTTTTCGGCGGATTCCAGTTCCTCATGCCTGTGGCGGGATTTTTCGCCGCCGCAGCGCTTGCGGGATTTGTGCAAAAGTATGACCACTGGTGCGCCTTTGGACTCCTTGCCTTTGTGGGAGGAAAGATGATCTGTGAAGGTGTATGCGGGGGAAAAGAGCCGGAGAAAGAAAGTCCCGAGGCTTGCCAGCTGGACTTTTTTTCTCCTGTGAAACTTCTGCTCCCGGCTGTTGCCACCAGTCTGGATGCCCTCGCTGTGGGGGGCTCCATCGCCTTTGCCGGGAACTCCGTCTGGCTCCCCGCCGCTGCCATGGGGGTCATTACGGGAGCGGTCTCCTTTTGCGGGGTGGAACTGGGATATAAACTCAAGTCTTTCGGATGCGAAAAGATCATGACCGCCGTGGGGGGCGTGGTGATCGTTCTCATCGGCGTCCGTATCCTTGCGGAGCATTTGTTCTGAATATGAGTCAGGAAAACAAATCTGAAATAATCACACCTCCGGGCAACTGGCAGTTGGATCTGTCTTTGTTCCTTGCCTTCCTCAAGATCGCCTCTGTGACCGTGGGGGGCGGATATGCCATCCTCGCCGCCGCAAGAGTGGAGTTCGTGGAGCGCCGCCGCTGGCTCAGCGAAGAGGACTTTTCTCAAATGATGACCGTCATCATTACGGTGCCGGGACTTCTTGCCATCAATTCCGCCATCTATCTGGGGTGGCGGCTCCACCGCTTTACAGGAGCTTTTGCCGCCGCTTTCGGAGCTCTGCTCCCCTCAGTGACGGTGATCATGCTCATCGCCGCAGGTCTCTCTGCCATTACCGACTTTCTCCAGTCCCCCTGGGTGCAGGGGGCGTTCAAGGGGATCTTGTGCGGCATCATCGCCATGATCGGACTTTCCGCCGTCAAGATGGGGAAGAGTAATCTGAAAAACCTTTTTGACTGGTGTGTGGTCATTGTCTCCATCACAGGTATTGCCGCTTATCATTGGAACCCCGCCATACTCATCGTGTGCGCCATTGCCGCCGGGATCCTGAAGGTCTCTCTGGGCGCGGGGCAAAAACAGGAGGAAAAACAATGACTCCTTTTTCTCTTTTTCTTCACTTCATGGTCTACGGATTCCTCTGTTTTGGCGGCGGCTATATGCTGATCCCTTTTATCACCTCAGATCTGGTCAACGGCGGATATCTTTCTCAAAGCGCCTTTGCCAACCTTTCCTCCATCGCCCAGATCACTCCCGGTCCCATCGGACTCAATACTGCCACTTATGTGGGATTTCTTCAATCCGGCGTCTTGGGCTCCATCGCCGCCTCTCTGGGACTGGTTGCCCCTGCCTTTCTGCTGGTCATCGCCGCTTTGAAACTGCTCAAGCGCTACGAAAACACCGTCTGGATCAAGGGATTCCTTGCCGGGATGAAGCCCGCTTCTCTGGGATTCACCTGTGCCGCATTGCTGATTTTTGCCGGTATGTCTGTCTTTACAGCGCCGCTGCCCCTTGCCGACTGGTTCAAGGGCGTGTGGACGGCAGTCGGTATCAGGTGGTGGGCTCTGCCCATTACGGCGCTTGCGGCAGTGCTGCTGAAAAAAACGAAGATCCCTTTCCCTGTTGTACTCATCATCTGCGCCTTGTGCGGCGCATTTCTTCTGAAATAAAGCCGGAGTCAGGACAATGTCAAAGAATGATTTTTTCAGCCGTGTGAACGAAAGGTTTGACGACTTTGATTCAGGGAGCCGTCAGGCGTTTCTGCTCCGTCTGGTTCGTGACCGGGGATTTTTTGAAGCGGTCTTCAACGCTGTGGAAGAGGGGATCCTTGTCATTGATCCTCAGCTGCGGATACGCTACTTCAACCGGGCGGCAAGCGAACTCCTGGCTCTGCCGCAGGATATGGAAAATCTCAGGATCAATCAACTGCTGCAGGATGTTGACTGGCGCCGTATCCTGCGCGCCGACAGTCAGGAGTGGGATAAAGTCACCCGGCAGGAGCTGGAAATACGCTACCCCGAACCCCGCTTTGTCCAGTTCTATCTGGTCCCCCTTGCCGACGATGCCAAACTTGCCGCAGTGATCCTGCGGGATGTGACCGAAAGCCGCCGCCGCCAGCTCAGCGAACTGGAAAGCGAAACAGTCAAAGCCGTTTCACTCCTTGCCGCAGGCGTCGCCCATGAGATCGGCAATCCCCTCAACAGCCTTTACCTCAATCTGCAGATCGTTGAAAGGGAGCTTGCTGAAAGAGAGGGCAGCGAAGAGCAGATAGAGATGCTCAAAGAGTGCAAACATGAGGTGGAGCGCCTTGACAGTATCATCCACGGATTTCTTACTGCCATCCGCCCGGGGCGTCCTGTGTTCGCCCCCCTTGACCTTTCTGAACTGGTGGTCGCTGTGCTCAATTTCATGCGGACTGAGATCGAAGCCCGGCGGGTGGAGGTCAAATGCAACTGGGCAACAAGGCTGCCCAAGATCTCCGGAGACTCCGACCAGCTGAAACAGTGTATTTACAACATCGTCCGCAATGCGGTGCAGGCAATGACCAACGGCGGAGAACTGACCATTTTCGGTTCCGCCGACCGGGAGTTCCTCACCCTCGAATTTGCCGACACCGGCAGCGGCGTGACTCCTGAACAGCTCAGCACCATGTTTACCGCCTTCCACACTCACAAAGCCGGAGGCAACGGCATCGGCACCATGATCGTTGAACGGATCTGCCGTGAGCACGGCGTTGAATTCGGGATCGTTTCCTCCCCCGGCAGAGGCAGTGTGTTTCAGCTCAGGTTCCCCCTGAGCGGAAAACGGGTCCGGCTTCTCGGGACTGCTGAATAATTTTTTTAGGACTTGAATTTTGTTTCCTTATGCAGTATATTAACTGCAGTTTGTAGAAAAGCAACAGTTATAAGGAAAAACAACTATGCTCCTGAACAGCTCTTTTACTTTGATTGCCTCACTTCCCAAATTTTTCCACCTCTGCCACAGTCGGGAGCGGGATGGTCTGAAAAGGAAAAAGGCACAAAGAGCAGCTTTCCCACCTGCCCATGGGCAGGTGAAGCTGTACAGCTTCACCTTAATTGAACTCCTCGTTGTTATTGCCATTATCGCTATTTTGGCAGCCATGCTGCTGCCCGCTCTGCAGCAGGCACGGGAGCGCGCCAAGATCTCCGGTTGTGTCAACAATCTCAAAAGCTGTGGATTTTTTGCTCAGCAATATGCCAGTGACAACAAAGACTGGGCGCCCTTTGCCTACAGCGGCGTGTCGGGCACAGCAGCTTACAGCGGTTATGCTCCTTATTATTGCGGGACATGGTTTGTTTTGGTCGCGCCCTATACCGGGACATATTACAAGTATGACTTCTACCGTATTTCCATTCAGCCCCGCAAATTTGTCACCACAAGGAAACCGGGTGTGTTCTCATGCTCAGGCAGAAAGAACAACACCAGCAATACCTGGGGCGCCAAAATTGATTACACCGTCAATAACAACGCTGCCGGATATAACTACAACCATCTGGGCGCAAGGCAGATGCAGTGGAGCAAGGCGCTCCGCCCCAGCTGGAGGGTATGGCAGACCGATGTCCGGAGAAGTTCCGGTATCCCCGGCAATGTCAATATGAATGCCGGAGTCAACTTTGACGGATTGACCTGGTCCCATCTGGGGGGCAAAGTGGTCCCTGTGGTCTTTATGGACGGTCACACAGGCACATTCCCCGTTGGGCAGCTGCGTGTTTTCAACAATTCAAGTCCCTGGCAGCTTTATTTGAGCAGTCCCTATTACTACGGTCACGAAAAACCTAAAAAATAAGATTCCCTTTACTGTAGAAAGGAGGAACTTATGAACAAACAAAATTCTGTTTTGAAAAGGAACCATTTTTTCACTTTGATCGAACTTCTTGTCGTTATTGCCATCATTGCCATTCTTGCCGCCATGCTGCTGCCTGCCTTGCAGCAGGCAAGAGAGCGGGGGAAGATCGCCAAGTGTCTCAGCAATCTCAAAACAAGCTGTTCCTATTCCCAGTTTTATGCCAGTGATAACAATGACTGGGCGCCCTTTGCCTATATGGCAGGTGAAGATAACTCCGGATATGCTCCCGGTTACTGCGGTGTCTGGTATGTGATGGTGGGACCCTATGCCGGTTACAAGAAATACAGCAATACTGCTGTTTCGGCGGTGGAAGGAAAATTTGTTCCTGTCAAACAACCGGGAGTCTTCTCCTGTTCAGGGCGTAAAGATCAGATTTCAGGCGGTTACGGCGCCAAGATCGACTACAGTATCAGTATCAACGCTGCGGGTATCGGTGCCCAGAATACGACCAATCTCGGCAGCCGCCAGCTGCGCTGGTCCAAGATGCGGCGTCCGGGATGGAGGATCTGGAATATGGATGTAAGGCAGAACTCCAATGCCATGTATGTCAATTTGAATGCGGGAGGGAATTTCAACGCTTTGAAATGGAGCCATATGGAGGGAAGAAGCGTTCCTGTGGTCTACATGGATGGACATACGGATATTCATCCCGCCCCTTTGCTTGGCAAATATCACGACAACACCCAGTGGGGGGAATATACCAGAGGCCCCTTTTATTACTCTTACTGAATTGCCTTTGATATGTAAAGTCCCTGTTACTGCGGTCACGGCGAACCTGAAAAATAAGAATTCTAACTTTGTTGCAGAAAGAGAGAAACTTATGAATAAACAAAATTCTGTTTTGAAAAAGAACCGTTTTTTCACTTTGATCGAACTTCTTGTCGTTATTGCCATCATTGCCATTCTCGCCGCCATGCTGCTGCCTGCCTTGCAGCAGGCACGGGAAAGCGCCAAGCGTGCCTCATGTGTGAATAATCTCAAAAGCTGCGGATCTTTTGCCCAGCAGTATGCCGATGACAACAAAGACTGGGCGCCCTTTGCCAATGCCGATAAGAGTGTCTCTTCCCACAGTGGTTATGCGCCCCATTATTGCGGGGCATGGTATGTCATGGTCGCTCCATACGCAGGACTGTACAAATACAATATCGACACGGTTTCCGCTCTCCCCGGCTCTTCAGTTGCAGTTTCCAAACCCGGTCCCTTTTCCTGTGCCGGAAGGAAAGATGAGACATCACAACGGTACGGCGCGAAAATCGATTTCTGCATCAATATCAATGCCAAAGGATATTCTCCAAGCGGCATACTGGGCGGTACGCAGCTCAAATGGTCCAAGATGCGCCGCCCCGGGTGGCGGATCTGGAATGTGGATGTCCGCAGATCAAATCCGGTCTATGTCAATATGAACGCCGGAGCGAACTTTGACAGTCTGGAGTGGAGCCATAAAGGCAGCAACGGGATCCCGGTGGTCTTTATGGATGGACACACACAGACTTTCCCTGTGGGACTTTTGAGGGTATACAACACCTCCAGTCCGTG
Organism: Victivallaceae bacterium; assembly: GCA_045596885.1. Taxonomy (GTDB): domain Bacteria; phylum Verrucomicrobiota; class Lentisphaeria; order Victivallales; family Victivallaceae; genus UBA1784. The sequence goes on along the minus strand of JAZODE010000139.1, from coordinate 271 downwards.
GAAAGAATATATCAAAGGACCTTTCTACTACGGGGAGTGACTCCGGCTTTTCCAGACAAAGGAAACGCCGTGTTCCATTTAAGGATATTTCCTTTGGGAGCACGGCGTTTTTTCCCTGAGAAAAAGGCTTTTATTTTTCCCAGGCTTTGTTGCCGACATGGGTAGGTAAGATACCTTTCCTGATATCCGAAAATCTTTTTACAGACCGCTTTTTATTTTTGAGCAGTACTCAAAAATGAAAAGCGTTACTGAAAAAGGTTTGGGAAAAGGG
>JAZODE010000138.1:0-29550 GCA_045596885.1 Victivallaceae bacterium | reverse complement strand
TTACCTCAAAAAAATCTGTAAAAACTGCACATCCTTACGCCCGTCAGGGCGCACTTCACGTTTGCCGCAGGCAAACTCTTCACACCTTCACATCTTCACTCAATCAGCGTTCACGCTGATTGAACTTTTGGTCGTTATTGCGATCATAGGTATCCTTGCCGCTATGCTGCTCCCCGCTTTGCAGCAGGCACGGGAACGGGCACTCAGTACCAAGTGCGAAAACAATCTGAGGCAAGTCAATATGGCAGCTTCAGCCTACCGGGACGATCATCAGGGGTGGAATATGGATTCCAATAAAAATTACCGCCCCCAAATCATTAAGTATACAGGGCTTGATAAAATCAAAGGATATACTGATAAAAACACTGTTATGACTTGTATCAAACATCCTGTGTGGAAGGATTCCGCCAAAGCTCCCGGTTATTTCGGCTTTTGCTATTGGATGCACCAGAATTTTTCTCTTGATCACTATAAAAAACGCCATATCCGCCATTCAGAGATCCGTTATCCGTCACAGCTTGCCTATATTCTGGAAGCAAGTTCCGGACAGATCCTCACCTCGCACCGCTACAAGTATTACGGAGATGGCGGCAGCTGGGGGCAGGTAATAGGACCTTTCCACAAGGGAAGACACAATCTTATCTACTATGACGGTCATGTGGGGAGCTTCCGGTACGGACAGATGCCGGCGCACCTTGAAACCGCCCTCGGCGGTGAACGGCTCTGGTATTCCCGGGGCGGACAGTATTTGTAAATATATATGGAAACAGGTAAAAATGAATAAAAATCTTATTGTCGGATCTTATAATTTGAGAACTTACGGGAGCAAAGATCCCTTTCCCAACGACTGGCAGAGCCGTATGCCCCGGATCAATGCCGATGTGAAAAAAATGGGTTATCATATTTTCGGCACCCAGGAGACTTATGATTTTTACGCTGAACATATCTGCGCCGGAACCAGTTTCGCCGCCATCGGACACGGGCGGTGCGAAAATGCCGACGGCGAGGCGTGCGATATTTACTATGACACTCAAAGGCTGGAGCTTTTACAGCATGGCACCTTTTGGCTCAGTGCGACTCCCGAAGTATACTCCGTCGTCCCCGGAGCCATCTACCCCCGTATCTGCACCTGGGGACGCTTCAAAGATAAGGTTTCAGACAAAGAGTTCCTCTTTGCCAATACCCATCTGGAACACCGGGTCAAAGAACTGCAGAAAAATCAGCTGGAATTCCTCTTTGCTCATCTGGAACAGTACCGCTGCGGTCTGCCCCTGATCCTGACCGGTGATTTCAATGCCTACCCCGATTCGCCCGCAGTGCAGTACGCTTGGGGCAAACTTTTGGATGCCCGTGCTGAATCAAAGACTCCTGTTGCTCACAGCGGCGCAACTTTCCACGGATATGTTTCAGATCCCGCTCAGCGCAAACACACTGACCGTATCGACTACATACTGCTTTCAGAAGGCGTGACTGTTGAAAGTTTCAGCGTGCCAGACAACTTTACTGCAGAAAATACCGCTTCTTCAGACCATTTTCCCCTTGTTGCGGAAATTTCTTTGCCCTGACAGGCAGAATTGTGTGCAAAAATTCCTTTATTTTTGTTGACTTTCACAATGCTTTGAGTTATATTATATTAATTGTATTGTGAGATTGTGTCTTGATTTCAACTTATATATAAAGGAATGAATGAGATGAAGAAAATTGCAGAGTCCGTACTTGCTGTGGTCAGCAAGGATTTGAACGCCATCAAAAGCAGCATGTGTATGCAGTCCGGAGACATTGAGATCTATCCTGCTTCAGTTCACAAGATCGGCGACGCCGCCGTTATGATGGGACGCAACAGCGAAGAGCGCTTCCTGCTGGTCGTTGCTTACTCCGAAAAGACTCTTCCCGCCGGTTTTGCCGGTGAAAAACTTGCCATCGCCGACGGCGGCGCCGCTCTGGTGGGCAAACTCGACAGCACCAATGCCGCCGCTCTGCGTCAGCATTTTCCCTGGTGCGCTCCCAAGAGTCTGCGCAATGTGAAGACCACCGTGGGATGCGGCGACCGTCTCGGTCTCGCCACCCCCGGACATGTTGCCGCTGCTGTGAAGTTCCAGGTTTCTCCTGTGATCGCCCAGCAGTCCATGCGTGAACTTTCCATGACCAACCGTACCTTCCGCTCTGTGGTGGATGATACTGTCTTCGGTGTCTTCAAAAGCGACTACCAGCTGGGATGGGGCGCCGACGGCGACCATTTGAAAACCATTCCCGATATCGACGTGGCTCTGGAAGCCGGTATGCCCATGATCACTCTGGACCTCTCCGAAGTGATGAACGCCGCCGCAGGCGATTGGGAAGATAGCAAAGTGGATGCCGCTTTTGCAGAAATGGGCGGCGATTTCCGGAAACGGATCGCCGATGAATACTTTGACAAGGAGTTCGTTATCGGCGAAAGCTCCGTCAAGATCGACGCCGCTACTGCCCGCCGCTGCGCTGTCATGTACACCGCCGCTCTGGAGTTCGCTGTCAAAGTCTACAACCACCTGAAATCCAAACGGGGCGACGAATTCGATCTGGAGATCTCCATCGACGAGACCACCAGTCCCACCCTTCCTTCTCATCACCTTTACATCGTCCGCGAACTGCGCCGCAGCGGTGTTGAGTTCTCTTCACTGGCTCCCCGCTTTATCGGTGAGTTCCAGAAAGCTATCGACTACATCGGCGACCTTGCCGAATTTGACCGTCAGTTCAAGGTCCACGCTCAGATCGCCAAAGCCTACGGCAACTACAAAGTCTCTGTCCACTCCGGCAGCGACAAGTTCGCCGTCTATCCCACTGTGGGACGGGAAACCGGCGGCTATCTCCACCTCAAGACCGCCGGCACCAGCTGGCTGGTGGCTGTGACCGTTATTGCTGAGCATGATCCTGTTCTCTACCGCAAGATGCACAAGGCGGCTCTTGCCAACTTCAACGACATGCTCAAGCTCTACCACATCACTGCAGACATCACCAAGATCGCCGATGTGGATACGCTTCCCGACGGAGAACTGGTCAAGCTCATGGATATGCCTGAAGCACGCCAGCTGCTCCACATCACCTACGGTCCCATCCTTACCGGTGAGCTCCGCGGTGAATTCTTCAAAGCCATGCACAAGCTGGAAAAAGAGTACGAAGCTGCCCTTGAAAAACACTTTGACAAGCACCTTTCACTGCTGGGTGTGCCCGTCCGCTGATATCACTTGATAAAGGAGAAATCATATTATGTTCAATGCCTTTCTTGCTACCGCCGCCAAAGCTGCTGCTCCCGCTGCTCAGGGAGCTCAGGGGACTGCCCAGCAGACTCAGACCAATCCCATGGGGATGCTGCTCCTCATGGGCGGTGCTTTCATCCTGATGTTCTGGATGATGAGCCGTTCCAACAAAAAACAGCAGCAGAAGCGTGAAGAGCTTCTGGATTCCATCACCAAAGGTACCGAAGTCATGCTGGCAAGCGGTATCTACGGCACTGTTTCCGCTGTGCAGGATAAGATCTTTACCGTTGAGATCGCCGACCGGGTCTTTGTCAAAGTCAACCGTGCCGGTATCCACGATGTGATCCGTCCTGAGGCGGCTGCTCCCGCCGAAGAGAAAAAAGAGGAAAAGAAAGAGGAAAAATCTGACAAATGAACAAAAAACCCCTTATTTTACGAACCTCCATCGTGATCGTGGTGATGCTGGTTTTCTGCGCCGCCATGTATCCCCTCGTTCCCCCGGATTTTTATGATGCCTATGTCTCTTTGCTCAAAGACAAAAATGACAAGAGCGCTCTCAAACTGGTGGATGAGGCAAAGGCTCTGCAGGCAAAAGATCCCCAGCTCTTCCAGTCTCAGGCTCTGCTGCAGGCGGCTGACGGCAAGGGTATCGATCTGACCAAAAAGGTCAAAGGTACCGACTTGCAGGACAACCGTGATGTTATGAGTCTTGTCCGCAAAGAGGCTTCCAGTTCCATCCGTCTGGGACTTGACCTCAACGGCGGTGTGGAGTTCATCTTGCAGCTGGTTCCCGATGAGGATTTCCTCAAACGGCTGAAATCTGATACCAAAAAGGGTGAGACCCGTGAAGAGGTGGAATCCCGTATGCGCAACGAGTTCGACCGCTATCGTGATGTTGCTATCGAGATCCTGCGCAAGCGTCTGGAAGGTCAGAAGATCTTTGAAGCCGAAATCGCGCCCTCAGGCGGCGATTATGTGGCTCTGCGTGCCCCTGTTGTCGCAAAGGATGAAAAGCTGAAACTCCTTGAACTCATCAAGATGAGTGCCAAGCTCCATTTCCGCTTTGTCCACCCCGACAACGATGCTCTTGCTCAGAAATATCTGGAAGATCCCAAGAGCTTCCGCGTCCCCAGCGGCTACGAGCTGATGAAGACTCAGGAGTTCCGGGCAGGGGAAAAACCTCTGATCCAGTATTTCTTTGTTGACCGTCATGTTGCCATGGACGGTAAAAACATCACCATGGCTATGCCCACCCGTGACCAGTTCGGTCAGCGGAAGATCGCCCTCAGATTCAATCTGCAGGGTGCCGAGGATTTCGGACGCATCACCTCCAACAATATCGGACGCTCTCTTGCCATCGTCCTTGACGGCAAACTCTACTGTGCTCCCAGAATTCAGGGCGCCATCACCGGCGGCAGCGCAGAAATTTCAGGTTCCTTCACTGAAGATGAAGCCAAGAGCATCGCCGACGCCCTTGTTTCCGGCGGATTCCCCTTCCAGATCAAAGTCAACGCTGTCTTTGACACCGATCCCCAGCTGGGTAAATCCAACGTCAAGAACGGCGTCTGGGTGGGTATCATCGGTATGGCGCTGGTCTCTTTGTTCATGGTCATCTACTACCACGCCAGCGGTCTGATCGCTGTGGCGGCTCTTTTGCTCAACATCGTGCTGATCCTGGGCGCTATGGCGGCTTTCAACTGCACGCTGACTCTGCCCGGTATCGCCGGTATCGTGCTGACCATCGGTATGGCTGTTGACGCAAACGTGCTGGTCTATGAACGTATCCGTGAAGAACTTGCCTCAGGAAAGGGGCTGCAGAACGCCGTTGACCGGGGCTATGGAAAAGCCTTTTCCGCTGTGCTTGACGCCAACGTCACCACGCTGATCACCGCTCTCATTCTTATGAATGTGGGTACCGGTGCCATCAAAGGTTTTGCCATCACTCTGAGTATCGGTATCCTTACCAGCTTGTTCACTGCTCTCTTTGTGACCCGTCTGATCTACGACTATCTGTTCCGTTATGCCAACCTCAGCAAGATCACCATGATGACTCTCTGGGATCGCCTTGATATCAACTTCATCGGCAAATGGCGCATCAGCGCCGTGGTCGTGGGCGTGCTGACCGTTGTCCTTATCGGAGCTGCGGTGATCAAGGGCAGGGAAAACTTGAGTGTTGACTTCACCGGCGGTACTGTTGTGACCTTCAGCTACGCCAAACAGATCCCTCAGGAAAGTATTGAAAAGACTCTCCGTGAGAGTGGATTCAAGCAGGCCCGTGTGACCTACAAGTTCAACATCGGCGCCGGTGAATCCGCCAACAAGGTGGAGATCCTGATCCGCGGCGACCAGACCTCCGGAAACTCCGACTCAAGTCCCATGGACCGGATCCAGAAGGTCCTGGACAAGAAATATCCTGAAGCCAAATTCAGCAACGGTCTTGAGAGCTCCATCGGCGGTCTTATCGGTAACGAATTCAAGAAGGCTGCCGCGATTGCAATATTGCTTTCCGTGCTCGGTATCGGTCTTTACATCTCTCTGCGCTATGAGTGGACCTTTGCTCTGGCGGCAACATTGAGTTTGGTCATTGACGTGATCATGGTCATGGCGATCTACCTTGCCATGGCACGCACCATCTCTCTTTCTGTGGTCGCGGCTTTGCTGACGGTGATCGGTTACTCCGTCAACGACAAAGTGGTCGTCTTTGACCGTATCCGTGAAAACCTCAGTCTGGGTATTTCAAGGAGCTTCCGTCAGGTGGTCAATACCTCCATCAACCAGTGTCTGAGCCGTACCCTCATCACCAGTATCACCACTTTCATCACGGTGCTGGTGCTCTTTGTGGGCGGCGGTGTTGCCATCAATGACTTTGTGCTCATCATGATGCTGGGTGTGATCCTGGGGACCGGATCCTCCATCTTTGTTGCGGCTCCTCTCCTCTGCCTCTGGCACAAGGAAGACTTGAGCAATGTGCCTAAAGTGAAGAAAGAGGAGGCATAAGATGTTCGGTAATCTTGGAGAAATGGCAAAGCTCATGGGGCGCGCCAAAGAGATCCAGAATGAAATGAAGCGTTTCAAAGAGGAAATGCCCAATCTGGAGTTTTCCGCAACCGGCATGAACGGTGCTGTCAAAGTCGTTGTCTCAGGCGACTTTGCCGTGAAACAGATCGAAATTGCCCCCGGCGCAGGGAATGCGCCGGAACTGGCGATGGAGATCCAGCGGGCAGTCAACACAGCTCTCTTTTCTGCCAAGCAGAATGTGCAGCAGCGTATGGCTGAGATCACCGGCGGCATCGGTATCGATCTGCCCGGCTTGATGTGATGATATCCTCAGGGATCTTTTCATGAGCAGCTCCTATCCGGAAACTCTTGATGCCCTTATGACGGCATTGCGCCGACTGCCCGGTGTTGGACGCCGGGCAGCCGAAAGGCTGGGGTTGGCGCTTCTGGAGTGGGAGGAAGAGGAGCTGCACGAATTGGGGAAACTTATTTCTGAGCTTCCCCAAAAAGTTACCCGCTGCCCCCAGTGTGCGGGGCTGGCAGAAAATAACGGTCTCTGTGCGGTATGTTCCAACAGCAACAGGGACCGCACCACTTTGTGTGTGGTGGAAACCATGAGCCAGATGCTCGCCATTGAATCAGGCGGGCACTTCAAAGGGCGTTATCTGGTGCTGGGGGGGAGGATCTCTCCCCTTGACGGCGAAGACGGCTCAGGGCTCAACTTTGACCTTCTGGAAAAAATACTCCGTCAGGGAGAGGTCCGGGAGGTCATTCTTGCTTTAAGTTCTGATGTGGAAGGGCGCGCCACGGCAGCTTTTCTGGCGGAACAGCTCAAACAGTTCCAGGTACGCATTTCCCGTCCAGCCTCCGGACTTCCGGCGGGGGCGAATATCTCTTATGCCGACGGCGCCACCATCGCCGCCGCTTTTGACGGAAGAATCACCCTTACTGAAAATCACTGACGATGCCGAATTACTCTTATACTGCCGAACTTACTCCTGAGCAGACCGAAACTTTGCAGCACTTCCTTGAAGAACGGGGATGGGCACTTTCTGAAGCGCCTTATGCCGTTTTCAGAGCAAAGAAAGACAAGGTCAATGTGACCGCTTATGAAAGCGGTAAAACGGTCATTCAGGGCAAGGGGACTGAGGAATTTATTGAGTTCATCCTTGAGCCTGAAATATTGCACGATATTGCTGAAAGAGAGGCTCCTTCAGAAGATACTGCCGCAGAAGAGATCATCACTCCCCACGGCGGTATCGACGAAAGCGGCAAAGGAGACTTTTTCGGTCCCCTTGTCATCGCCGGCGTCAATGTCACAGAAGAAACCGGCAAGGCGTTGAAGGCACTGGGGGTGTGTGACTCCAAAAAGATCACCTCCGATAAAAAGATCGCCTCCCTTGCTGTAGAGATAAAAAAGTGTGTGGGCAGGGAAAATTTTGCTATTGTCCACTTCAAGATGGAAACTTACAACCGTCTTTATGAGCGGTTCGGCAATCTGAACCGTATGCTGGCGTGGGGACACGCAACTGTTATTGAAAAGCTTCTTGAACAGAACCCCGGCGTGCCCCGGATGCTTTCGGACCAGTTCGCCGATCCCTCTCTCATCAACCGTGCCCTTATGGAACGGGGCAGAGAGATTATTGTGGAACAGCGCACCAAGGCTGAAAGCGACATCGCTGTTGCAGCGGCAAGTATCCTTGCCCGTGACCGTTTTGTCTCCTGTGTGGCGCTTCTGGAACAGGAAACAGGCTTTACGCTCCCCAAAGGCGCCGGTCCCGGTGTCAAGGCTGTGGGAGCTGAAATATTGAAAAAATCCGGCGTTGACGGATTGCGCCGCTGCTGTAAAAATCACTTCAAAACCTTTGAGGAGCTTATCAATGGGGATTGAAATTGAAAGAAAGTTCCTCTTGAAAGATGAGAGCTGGCGGCAAGAGGTTTCAGAAGCTCCCAAATCTCTGACCCAGGGCTATTTTCTCAGAGCTCCCGGCGGTCCCACTGTCCGGGTGCGGATCGCTGACACTGTTGCCTTTCTGACCATCAAAGGCCGCTCCAAAGGGGGCGAAGGGGTGGAACGCAGCGAATTTGAGTACCCCCTGCCCGTACCCGATGCCGCCGCCATGCTTGAGGAGTTCTGCGGAACCCGGGTGGTGAAAAAGCTGCGCTATTTTATCCCTGCAGCCAACGGCTGCCGCTGGGAAATAGACGAATATCTGGAGGCAAATCAAGGGCTCTTTACCGCTGAAATAGAGCTCCCCGCTCCCGATACCTTTTTTGAACGCCCCCCGTGGCTGGGGGAGGAGGTTTCAGGGGACTCCCGCTACGGCAACGGTGCTCTCAGCGTCAAACCCTATTCCCAATGGGAGGAAACAAAATGAGCGACGGCTTTCTTTTTGCCCCTGAAGCCCCCGCCCGTCCTCTGGCTGACCGCATGAGACCGGAAACACTTGAGGAGGTGGCTGGGCAGGAGCATCTGCTGGGACCCGGTATGCCTCTGCGGAAGATGATCGACTCAGGGAAGATGTTCAGCTTCATCCTCTGGGGACCTCCCGGGTGCGGCAAAACCACTCTGGCACGGATCCTGGCAAGCCGTTCCAGCTTGCACTTTGTGGCGCTGTCGGCGGTCTTTTCCGGTGTTGCCGACTTGAGAAAGGCTTTTGATGAAGCCGCCCGCCGCAGGGAGAATGGGGAGGGAACTCTTTTATTTGTGGATGAGATCCACCGCTTCAACCGTGCCCAGCAGGATGGATTTCTGCCATACGTTGAAGACGGCACCGTGGTACTGGTGGGGGCGACCACAGAAAATCCCTCCTTTGAACTCAACAGCGCTCTTCTTTCAAGATGCAAAGTATTTGTGCTCAAAGCATTGACAAATGATGCCCTCGAAGAGATCATACAGCGTTCCGAAAAATTGATGGAACGCCCCCTCCCCGTAACGGCGGAAGGCAGGGCAAGACTTCTTGAGTTCGCCGACGGCGACGGCAGATATCTTATCAATCTCCTTGAAAGCATTTACGCCCTTGCCGGTCCCGGGGAGATCATGGGACCCGATGATGTGGCACGCTCACTGCAGCAGCGTTCCCCCATCTATGACAAGGACAGAGAAGGACACTATAATCTCATAAGCGCTCTTCACAAATCTTTGCGGGGCTCCGACACTGACGCGGCGCTCTACTGGGCGGCGCGGATGATCCAGGGGGGGGAGGATCCTCTCTATCTCCTGCGGCGGCTGACCCGCTTTGCCGCCGAAGATGTGGGGCTTGCCGACCCCATGGCGCTGCAGCTTGCCATTTCGGCGTGGGACACCTACGAAAGATTGGGCTCCCCCGAAGGGGAACTTGCCATCGCTGAACTGGTGGTCTTTCTGGGGACCGCCCCAAAATCCAACGCCGTCTACAAGGCGTGGAACAGCGCTGTCAAAGCGGCGAAGGAGTCAGGCTCCCTGACGCCCCCCGCACATATCCTCAATGCGCCCACCAAACTGATGAAAGAGATCGGTTACGGTGCCGGGTATCAGTATGACCACGATACGCCGGAAGGATTTTCAGGGCAGGACTATTTCCCGGAAAAAATGGGACGCCGCAGTTTTTACAAGCCCGTGGAGCGGGGATTTGAAAGAGAGATCGCCAGACGCCTTGCTTATTGGGAAAAACTGCGTAATGAAAAGAATAAGCCTTGAGGCAATTTCAAAACTCCTCAAAATTGTCAAAGCGCCCTCTTTTTCGATCTGATAAAGGGAGCGTTTTTCCGCCTTCGCATAAAGCTACGGCGGGACAAGCGCCTGTTACCTTGCAGGTAGCAGCCTTCAAACTACCCTTTACAGCTCTTTGCGAATGACATCTTTGCCGTTTTTTGAATGACTTTTGAAATTACTTCCCTTGAAAAATCACCTCTTGTATGGTATCTTATACAAAGTCAAAAATTCAATATAATAAGGATCGGAAAAAATGAAACGTATACTTTTTCAGGGAGACTCCATTACTGATGCCAGCCGCAACCGGGAAGCACTGCCCGAATCCAACAACGGTTTCGGCGCCGGATATCCGGGGCTTGTCGCCGCACGCATTTTCGGAGATCACCTGGGCAATGAATATAATGTGATCAACCGGGGCATTTCCGGAAACCGGGTGGTGGATCTTTACGCCAGATGGAAGGTGGATTGCCTCAATCTGAAACCCGATGTCCTGAGCATCCTGATCGGCGTCAACGACACCTGGCACGAAAAGGGGCATCAGAATGGCGTTGAAGTCGATCGTTACAAGCTCATCTTTGACATGCTCCTTGACTGGACCGTGAAAACCCTTCCTGAGATCAAACTGGTTCTTATGGAGCCCTTTGTTCTGGAACACGGTGCCGTCACCGCCGACTGGCTCCCTGAGATCGCCGCCCGGGGCGCTGTGGTGAAGGAGCTTGCCGGAAAGTACAATGCCATCTTCATTCCCTGCCAGCAGATCCTCAACGATGCCGCCGCCAAGGCGGGCAGCGGGGAATTGATCCTCCGTGACGGCGTCCATCCCACCCTTATGGGACACCAGGTGCTGGCTGATGCCTGGCTCAAGTATGCCGCTTCTCTCATCTGAAAAACAAGGAGTCACTGATACTATGCAGGATTTGGTCCGTGATCTTCTGGTGAAGATCGGCGAAGATCCCACCCGTGAAGGGCTGGTCAAAACCCCCGAACGGGTGGAACGGAGCTGGAAATTTCTTACCCGGGGCTATACTCAGGATCTCAATGCCGTGGTCAACGGAGCTCTTTTTGAGGCGGAATCCGATGATATGGTCATTGTCAAAGATATTGAATTTTTCAGCATGTGTGAACACCACTTGCTCCCCTTTTTCGGGCGCTGTCATGTGGGGTACATCCCCCGGGGCAAGATCATCGGTGTCAGCAAAGTCGCCCGTATCGTGGATATGTTTTCACGCAGACTCCAGGTGCAGGAGCGTCTGACCCGTGAGATATCTTCCGCCCTTGAGGAGATATTGGGGGCTGAGGGCGTGGGCGTCGTTATGGAAGCACGCCATCTTTGTATGCAGATGCGGGGCGTGGAAAAGCAGAACTCTGTCATGACCACCAGCTCCATGCGGGGCAGTTTCCGCAGGGAACTTGCCACACGGAACGAATTTACAAGATTGATCCGATGATCCTTAAAGGAGTTTTTTACGATGCTTAAACTTTTGACTGCTCTCTGTGGCGCCGTGCTGATATTGGCAGGGTGCGCTTCACCTGTGACCTTTGCTGAAGCGCTCCAGATGAAGGTGGACGATAAGGTCTATACCGCCTGCAACCTCTGGTATGAGGATGCTGAAGATATGGACTGCCGGAACATCCAGCGGGGGGCATTCATCCCCGTGGGGACTGAGATCATCCCTGTGGAGACCACCGGTTTTACTCAGAAGATCATCTTCAAGGATAAAGCAGGCAAAGTTTATACCATCCGTTTTTCCGAAGATTACCGGCTCTGCTCCATGGCAGATTACATCGCCTACACCTTCACCACCAAAAACCGTGAAGCGCAGCTCAAAGGTATTCCGCAAAAAATCAGAGCCCGGATACTCCGGGGCGAAGTGGTCCCCGGCATGACCCAAAAGCATGTGCAGCTGGCTTACGGATATCCCGCCGCCATCAGGACTCCTGATCTGCGGAACGACAGCTGGTTCTATTTTCTCAACGGTTCCGATACCATCCGGGTGGTCTTCCGGGGCGGCATCGTCAGAAATATATTGAATTTCAATGAATCCCACTGAGGTGATATTTTCGGCGGAGGAACTGGTTTCTTCCGGAGCCGGTGTCTGGCAGGGTAAGGGCGTTGCCGTCAAAGGAGTCTTTACCGATACCCGTGTGTCTGCACCGGGAGCGCTCTTTGTCGCCTTTGCCGGGGAGCGTTTCGATGCCCACAACTTTCTTGACAAAGCTGTTGCTGCCGGAGCCGCCGCCTTGTGTGTGGAGCGCTCCAAAGCTCATCTGGCGCCTGAGGGGATCCCTTTGCTTCTGGCAGAGAACACCCTTGACGCATGGCAGCGTCTGGGGGCTTTTCACCGCCGCCGTTTTAAGGATCTTACCGTTTTCGGCGTTACGGGCAGTGTGGGCAAGACCAGCGTCAAAGAGATGCTCCGAGCCATCTGCACTGCCGCCGCAGGCGGTGAAGAAAAGGTCCTCTGGACTCTGGAAAACACCAACAATCAAATCGGTGTCCCTCTGAATCTGTTCCGCCTTGATGAAGGACACCGCTTTGCCGTCCTTGAGGCGGGGACCAACCATTTCGGCGAGATCGCCCCATTGGGAAAGTGTATCGCTCCTGATGTGGCGCTGGTCAACTCCGTTGCCCCCTGCCATCTGGAGTTTTTGCGTGACCTTGAAGGTGTGGCTGAGGAAAAAAGCCATATCTGTGACGCTCTTTCCCCTTCCGGGACTGCCGTTTTTCCGGCGGAGTGCCCTCAGCTTGAGATCCTGAAAAAAGGTGTTTCAGGAAAGATTATGCTCTTCGGGAAAGAGAAAGGGGATATACGCTGTCACTATCTGGGGGGGACGCTCCACGGTTCAAAGGTGAAGCTGTTTTTCCCCGACGGCAAAGAGATCTTGCTGGAACTCCCCCTTTCAGGGGCGCATCAGGCGATGAACGCCGCCGCCGCTGCCGCTGCCGCTTATGCCGCAGGGATCGGCTGTGAAGTTATTGCTGCCGGGCTGGGGCGTACCGTGCTCCCCGGCGGCAGGAACAGGATCTATAAATCAGGTGAGATCACCTGTATCGACGACACCTACAACGCCAACCCCGCCGCTGTTGCCGCTGCTTTGAGAAATCTCAAAGAGTTTGCCGATCCTGAAAAACTGGTACTGCTTCTGGGGGAAATGCGTGAACTGGGCGCCGCAGCGCCTGAGGCACACGCCGGAGTCAGAGAGCTTGTCAGGGAACTTTTCCCCGGAGTCCGTCTGCTGCTGGTGGGCTCCCCATGGGGGGAGGGGGCTCTGGCTGATGCTGAGGCGGCAAAAGAAGAACTTGCCAAACTCCTCCGTCCGGGGGATCTGCTCTTTGCCAAAGGTTCACGGGGTGTGGCACTTGAAAAAGCTCTCCCGGCTCCCGACGGTGCAATATGACACTTGCCAAAAAAATCTTGGGGGATCTGCTCATTTCTGAGCACAACGGTCCTTCTCTTCCTTCCTCTTTCACCGCCGACTCCCGGCAGGTGAAGGAGGGCATGGGCTTTGCCGCAGTTCCGGGGACACTGGCTGACGGACACGATTTCATCCCCACTGCCCTTGAAAAAGGAGCATCCCTCATCGTTATGGAGCGCATGATGCCCCTGCCTGAGGGGACTCCCTTTCTCCTTGTCAGAGAGAGCGCTGCCGCCTTTGCCCTTCTGGTGCGCTACTGTGCGGGGGAACCTGACCGGGCACTGCGCCTTTCAGGAGTCACAGGAACCAACGGTAAGACCACCACCGCATTTCTGCTTGAACATATTTTCAACCATTCCGGGCGCTCTTGCGGACTTGTTTCCACTGTGGAGTACCGCACCGGCAAAGAGATCATTCCGGGGGAGCGTACGACCCCCGACTCTCAAACCCTCTTTTCCCTTTTTGCCCGGATGAAAGAGAATTCCCTTTCCTGTGCCGCCATGGAGCTTTCAAGTCACTCTCTCGTCCAGAACCGTGCCGCAGGGATCAAACTCCACGCCGGTATCTTCACCAATCTGACCGGGGACCATCTGGACTACCACGGCAATATGGAAAACTACTTTGAGGCGAAAAAGCGTCTCTTTACCCATTTTCTCCACCCGGAAGGGGTGGGCGTCATCAATATCGATGATCCCTGGGGAAAAAGACTTGCCAGTGAACTTGCAACGGAAAAACGGATCGTGACCTTTTCGGCGGAAAAAGGGGGGACTTGTCTCATAGATGCCATCCGCCTTGAAAAAGAGGGGAGCTCTTTTGCACTGCACCATCCTGCGTTTGGCGGGATCCCTTTGTGTTCCAATCTGACGGGCGCCTACAATGTTTACAATCTTGCCGGTGCCGTCATCGCCGCTCTGGAGCAGGGCATTACCCCTCTGGAGCTGCAGAGCGCTCTCAAAGAAAAGATCAGGGTGCCCGGAAGATTGGAGTCCTTCCCCCTGCCCGGCGGCGGCTGTGCTTATGTGGATTACGCCCACACCGATGATGCTCTTGTGAATGTGCTGAAAACTCTGCGCCCTCTGACTCCGGGCAAACTCTGTGTCCTTTTCGGCGCCGGGGGCGACCGGGATAAAACCAAGCGCCCCCGTATGGGGAAGGCGGCTGGCCTTTTTGCCGACAAACTTTTTGTCACTTCTGACAATCCCCGCAGTGAAGAGCCTGAGAAGATCATTGAAGATATTCTTTCCGGCATACCTGAGGGGAGCTTCTGCCGGGTGATCCCCCACCGGGGAGAGGCGATCCGGGAGGCGCTCAGTGAGATAAAAGAGGGGGATTCTTTACTCATTGCCGGTAAAGGTCATGAAAACTATCAGGAGATCAAAGGGGTGAAATATCCTTTCAGCGATCTGGAAGAGATCCAAAGATTCATCAAAGGTAAAGAACTATGAATACCTTGCTCATCAAAAATGTTTTTCTTGAGGGAAAAATAACAGACATCCTTGTTGAAGGAAATAAGATTTCCCGTATCGGCTCCGGCATTGCCGCAGATGCCGGGAAAACACTCCAATGCAACGGACATCTGGCGGCGGTGGTTCCCTTTTACAACACCCATACCCATACCGCCATGACTTTGCTCCGGGGATATGCGGATGATCTGGCGCTCTTTACATGGCTCAACGAACACATCTGGCCCGCCGAAGCCCAAATGGACGCCGCTGACATCTACGCCGGGACCCGGCTGGGCATATTGGAAATGATCAAATCCGGCTGCTGTTTTTTCAATGAAATGTACTGGTACTCCGCCGAAGCTGTCCGTGCCGCAGGTGAACTGGGGGTGCGGGCAGATATCGGACTTGTACATCTGGCGCTCCCCGGGAGCTCCACGGCACGCTCCATCGACAAGATCAGAGCCGATGCCCTTGAACTTGCCAAAGATCTGCCCCAAGGCGTGCGTATCGCTCTTGCGCCCCATGCCATTTACACGGTCTGCGAAAGTTCACTCCGGGATGTGACCGCTGTGGCGGAGGAGTTGAAGATGCCGCTTCACATCCACTGCTCCGAAACGCTGCGCGAAGTGGAGGATTGCCGCCGGGAACACAACAATATGACCCCGGTGGAATACCTTGATTCTGTGGGATTGATAAAGGAGGGGACTCTTCTTGCCCACTGTGTCCATCTGACCGACCATGACCGGAAGATCATTGCCCAAAGGAAAGCGGTCATCTCCCACTGTCCTGTTTCCAATATGAAGCTCTGCAGCGGCACATTCGATCTTCAGGCAGCGCTGGGAGCGGGGTGCCGTGTGACCATCGGCACCGACGGGGCAAGCTCCAACAACAATCTTTCCATGATGGAGGAGATGAAGTTTGCCGCCCTTGCCGCCAAGCTCAAAAGCGGTGATCCCACCGCCGGAAAGGATGAAGATGTTTTCCGCTGTGCCACCGTCAACGGCGCTTCTTACGCCGGTGTCAACGCCGGTATCGCCGAAGGGTGCGACGCAGACATCCTTCTTGTGGAGCTTGACCACTGCCGCATGGTGGGGGACTACAATCTGGTTGCCAATCTGGTCTATTCGGCAGATTCCAGCGTCATGCACTCCCTTATCTGCAACGGCAGAGTCATAATGGAAAACCACCGCGTCCCCGGCGAAGAGGAGATCATTTCCGAAGCCCGGCGCTGCTGCGACAAGTTCCGCCGTCCTTGAGGAGAGGTCAAAGATGCTTTGCAAGATCATTGTGGTGGGCAAACCCAAAGACAAGGTGCTGGGGACGAAATCCGCTGAATTCCTCAGCCGCTGCGGCGCTTACGGCAAGGTGGAGTGCGTGGAACTCCCCGACTCCGATGTGGCTAAAGAAGGAAAAGCCCTGATGAAAGAGCTGGAAAAGGAAAAAAACAGCTTTGTCTTTGTACTGTCTGAGGAAGGAAAACTTTTTACCACCGCTCAGTTTGCTCAAAAAATCAGCGCCATCGACCGGAAGATCGTCTTTGTTATAGGAGGTCCCTTCGGACTTGCTCCCGAAGTCAAAGCACGGGCGGATCTGCTCTGGTCGTTATCTCCTTTGACCTTTACACATGAAATGGCACGCTTTCTCCTTTGTGAACAGCTCTACCGTGCCCTGAATTTCAACGCCGGGGGCTCTTACCACCACCTTTGAAGGTGGTAACACTGCGCCGCAAGGCGGGGCAGCTCATCGGCAATGACGGCGCCCTGTCCGGCATCCCCTGCCGCTCCGTGGAGAAATACCCCCACTCTGGCGGCGTCGGCAAAGTTTTTTATCTGACTTCCCAGAGCGGCAATGATCCCTGCCAGCACATCCCCCGAACCCGCCATGGCAAGCTCAGGTCCTCCGGAGCTGTTGACCGAAACGGTGCCGTCAGGGGCGGCGACACAGGTGTGGAATCCCTTCAAAACCACTGTGCACCCCAGACGGGAAGCAAGGCGCGCTGCAAACTCTTCACGGCTGCCCTCCGGGTTGATACCGAAGCCTTGCGCCAGACGGAGCGCTTCACCGGGGTGAGGGGTGAGCACCGCATCTGTACGGTAGTTCCACAAGGCGGGGGTGCGGGCAAGAAGGTTGAGAGCGTCCGCATCAAGAAGCACTTTCCCGGGGAATTTCAGAACGCTCTTCAACAGCTCCGGGGAAACGCGGCTCCCCCAGCCGCATCCGGCACACAGCACATCACTTGCTTCAGCCATGTCAGAAGCCTTTTCCAGGGCTTTGGCAGGGAGGGCACCCGATGGGTCGGGTGGCAGAAGCCGGGCGATCAAAGCCGCCGGCAGAGGGGGCATATTGGGGCATTGCACAGAAATGGTCCTGACCAGCCCGGCAAAGTAAAGGGCTCCTTTTGAAGCCAGTATTGCCGCCCCCGGATAGTCGGCGCTGCCGCAGAGCAAAAGGACACGCCCGCGGCTGTTTTTATGGGCATCAAAAGCTGTTCCGGGCATGAGGCGCGCCGCATCGCTCCCGGTAAAGAAGGTATAGGGGAGCGCTCCGGAGCAGTCGAGGTTTTCAACGCCGATGGGGACAACGGTGATCTTGCCGGAAACACGGGGACCGTCATTGAGAAAAAGTCCCTGTTTGGGGAGTCCGAAGGTGATGGTCAGTGCTGCAGGGAGCGTCCCCTCTGCCGCCGTGCCGCTTTCTCCGTCAAGACCGCTTGGAAGGTCGAAGGCGATGATCTTTTTCCCCGAAGCAGCCATCATTTTCATGAGCTCTGCCAATGCCGGGCGGATCTCAGTACCTTTGAAGCCGATACCCAAAAGGGCATCCACGATCACATCCCCCGGGGCGAAATCAAATTCCTCAAGAGGAACAGTGTTGAGACGGGGGGCGAACTCTTTGTATGCCTCAGCCGCAGCGCCCTTGAAGGAGTCCGGGGACCGGGTGAAGATCACAGCATGAGGGATATTGAGGAGTCCGGCGCAGACGATGGCATCTCCGGCGTTGTTGCCGCCGCCGCAGAAAAAGACCGCACGGCGGAATCTTGAGGCACAGTATTTTTCAATGACCGCCGCCGCACCTGCACCTGCCCGGCGCATGAGTTTGTATTCAGAGACGCCTGATTCAACGGCAGCCTTTTCAAGGCGGCGCATGGTGTCAACAGAAACGATCTTCATTTTTACGCTGTCTTTGCAGATTCTTTCTTCTGGGGGCGGAAGAGATTGGAAAGAATAAAAATCCCCACCCCGATGCAAATGGCGCAGTCGGCGATGTTGAATACGGGGTAGTGGTAAACATCGTAGTAGTGGACATGGATGAAATCTATGACCGAACCGTACCAGAGACGGTCGATGCTGTTGCCGATGATCCCCCCTTCAATGAGAGCAAGGGCGCAGTAGCGCTCAGGGAACCCCTCGCACCAGCGGCGGAAAAAAATCAATATGACGATACCAGCCGCAACACCGAATGCCAGAAGCAGCCAGGAAAATCCGGAAAGTATGCTCCAGGCGGCACCCAGATTGCGGACGTATGTGATGTTGAACCAGCCGGGAATGACCTCAAAAGAGGAATTCAACTGCATGGTCCCCTGGATCAGCAGTTTTGTTCCCTGATCCAGAAGGAGAGAAAAAAAGACCAGAAAAGCGCACCAGATCAAAAGGCGCTTTTCTGACTTTGAATGAGGCGTAACGGAACCGGGCACTTTTTCAGTACCCCATTTCTTCGCGTTTGGTTTTGCACTTGATGCAGAAGACAGCGTAGGGACGGACTTTGAGGCGGGCTTCAGAAATCATTTCGCCGCAATCCTGGCACTTGCCGTATTCGCCTTTGGAAAGTCTTTCAAGGGCATCTTCGATCAGCTGCAGGATATCCCCGTCTTCAGAAAGCTGACGCAAACCGATTTCGTGGCTGGCATTGTCGCTTGAGACATCTGCCATGTGTGTTGTGACGCCGCGCTTGTCGGCGCTGCTGCGGTCAAGGACTTCACCGGCACGGAGCCGCATATTGCTGCTTACCTGATTGTAGGCTTCCATGAGAGTATTGTAATACTCCAAATCTTTCCCTGTGTAATTAAGGGGCGTTTTCTTTCTGGCCATAGCCTTTGTTCTCCTCAAAAATTGCGTATTGTAATCGTGCTATCTCTATAATATAGCGCACATTCCGCAATTTGTCAAACTGAAAAACGCACATGGATCACATCGCCGTCCTGAACGATGTAACTTTTCCCCTCAATTCTCAATTTGCCGGCAAGCTGTGCTTTGTTCCATGAACCGCACTCTACCATATCTTCGTAGGAAACAGTTTCCATTCTGATGAACCCGCGGCACATGTCGGTGTGGATCTTGCCTGCGGCTTGGGGCGCTGCGGCGCCTTTGACCACGGTCCACGCCCGGGACTCCATGGGACCTGCGGTGAAGAAGGTGATGTAGTTGAGCAGACGGTACCCGGTTTTGATGACTCTGGAAAGACCGGATTCCGGGATCCCCAGTTCGGCGAGGAACTCAGCCGCCTCTTCGGCAGAAAGTCCTGAAAGCTCTTCTTCGATCTTGGCGCAGACGGGGATCACCTCCATACCGTGACCGGCGGCGCAGTCGATGAGCCGTTTGGCATCGGGATCGGCAAGGAAGGCTTCCCCCACCTGATCGTCCCCCACATTGGCACAGACGAAAGCGGGCTTGGTGCAGAGGAGCCCTAAAGATTCCACGATCTCAACCGCTTTGGGAGACTCCTTGTCCCACTCGGGGCGCTGCCCGGCATTGAGCTGGTCGATAAAGGAGCGGATGAGCTCCAGTTCAAATTTAGCGTCTGCATCGCCGGAACGGGCAGTTTTGAAAGCACGGTCACGGCGCTTTTCAAGGACCTCGATATCTGCCAGCATCAGCTCTGTGAGAATGGTTTCAAGGTCGGCAACGGGATCACACTCCCCTGCCACATGGACCACATCTCCGTCTTTGAAAAGACGCACCACATGGATAATGGCATCCACGGTACGGATGTTCCCCAGAAATTGATTCCCCAGTCCCTGCCCGGTGCTGGCGCCCCGGACGAGACCTGCGATGTCGATGAACTTCAAACTGGAGGGAACGATACGACCGGAGTTCTCCATCTTTGCCAGCACCTCAAGTCTTTCGTCAGGAACAGGAACGATTCCGGTGTTGGGTTCAATGGTACAGAAAGGGAAATTGGCGGCTTCTGCACCGCCCTTGCACAAAGCATTAAAAAGCGTGGATTTACCCACATTGGGCAAACCCACGAAACCGCAGGAAAAACTCATGATATTCTATTTACTTTCGGCTCAATTAGAGTGTATTGATCAATAAGTGGGGGCAGGAATGGCATCCCGGTCATAAACAAAGCTCCACCAGTCATGTTCCACATCGATGACCCACGCCGGATACATGATGGGACCGTAACCGGGACCGAAGCCCTCAGGCGTTTCGGGACAGTCGGGCAGCGGGAAGGGAAATGTGACGATCTCAAGGAGCCCCACGCCCAGACGGGCGACGAAAAAGGCTGCACCGCGCAGTGTACCATAGGTCAGTCCGGCAATGCCGCCGGCACAATTGTTGACATACTGCATCTGGATGGGCACTTCAAAAACGCCGAATGCGACATTGGAAATGCCGCGGGCAAGTTTTTCAAGGGGCTTGAGAACAATGGCACCCTTTTCATTTTCAGGAGCGGCAGTGAGCTGCTGCGCCTGGAGTGAAGTGACTGCAAAGACACCCATGAGCATGAGCATCGCCAACAACATTTTGGTAACTTTCATAAAAAGAATTCCTCTGAGTTAAAGCCTTTCATCAAGGCAAATTTCTTCAATAACAAATATCCAATATGAAATATAAGTTGCAAAGAGGAAAAATGCAAGAGTTTTTTTTAAAAAGTTGCACTTTTTTTAAGAAAAAGTCCTTTTTTTGTCAGAAAAAGGCCATTCTTCCTATTTTTGAGCCTTCTGTTCCACAATGAGACTCAGATCTTCCGGCAAAAAATAAAAAGCGGAAAAAGAGTCTTTGACCAACTCTTTTTCCGCTTGCTTTATCAGCCGTTTACAGTGGGGTCACTTGACACCGGGACGGGCGATCTCTGCAAGAGGATCGTAATCCTCAGCGCAGAAGCCGCAGGGGTTGTGACGGATCCAGCCTTCGGCGAAGGCGCAGAAACCTGAAAGTTTGCCCATTGCCTCGCAGCGGCTCTGCATATCGTCAAGATAGGCATCCAGCCCCTGAGAAGCATCCAGCCACTCCTTCTGGGAGCGGTGGCAGTTCAGGAAGGAGCGTTTTTTCTCCACAACGCCGGTCACATCCACAAAGACATCGGGGATCACAGGCTTGTTGAGCTGATCCTTCAGACTCAGGGGGAGGGAGTGATAGACTGCCACCTCGTCGCTGAACATGGGTTCGGAGACATTGCGGAAATTCATCATGCCCCGGCAGAAGGCGGCAGAGGTCGCCAGACGGCCTGCGTTCACATGGTCTTCCATGTAGTCATAGGGACCGTGGGTCAGAACGATCTGGGGTTTCACCTTGCGGATCTCGGCAACCACTTTGGTCAGCTGCTCGGTGTTGTAGAAAACCTCAAGATCGTTGGTGATGGATTCGTGATAAACAGCGCCCATGAGCTTGGCGGAGTTCATCGCCTCTTCGCGGCGGATCCTGATCAGTTCCTCGGCCTTGTAGACCTCGCTGCCCAGAGAGCCGTTGGCGATGTTCATGTAGTGGATCTCGTAACCCAGATCCTCTTTGAGACGGGTCAGAGTTCCCGCCATCATGAATTCGATGTCATCGGGATGACAGGCGATGGCAAATGCAACTTTTTTCATGATCAATGCATCTCCACATCGCAGACGCCGAAACCGGGACGGTAGAAGTTGAAGACAACGTCATCATGCTGGGCAAGCAGAGACATGGGAACAGCACTGTCAGCGATCTTCTGGGAGATCATGAAGGTGGTCAGACGCATACCGAAGGGATTGTCATGATGTCCGGGGTGCCAGATGGAGACGCGGTCGCACATCCAGGTTTCCTGAGGTCCGACGGTGAAGGCGCTGGAGGGAACATTCTGCACGGTGCCGCCGCCGGAGGTACGGGCGTTCTGGATCAGAGTGATGGGGTGCAGTTCCACATGACGGGTCCCCAGCTGACGGTACTCTTCGGGAGTGGGGGGATTGTCTTTGTATTTGCCTTCCCGTTTCACGGGATCATTGAATGCCCAGTGCTTGGTCTCTCCCTGTCCGCCCTGCATGATGAGGCATTTTGCCTGCTTGTAGGTGTCGATGTACTCCTGAACGTTTTCGCTGGGGAAGTGCATGTTTTCTTTGGGCATACGCAGCTCGGGACGGATGCGGTTGAAGCAGAGCTCCATATCAGCTTTGGCGAAGCCCAGGGGGAAGTCGATCCCGGCGGCTTTGTCGCCGAGAGCCCACTCATCCATGCCCCAGAAGTGAGCGTTCTTCAAACTCAGTCCGGTGGCGTTGACGATCTGGGCGACCAGAGGCAGCTGCTCGGTGGGACCGATGGGACCGCAGATACCGCAGGGATTGTCGGGAGTGGCCTTTTTCCAGGCGTCGATGTACTCCAGAGCCTCAGCACAGTAGAACTCCTGGTAGGTGTCGAAGATGTTGATCTTGAAACCGGGACGCTCAAAGGATTTCAGATTGTCGATGTTGATCTTTGCCGCTTCATCAAGGATCTCGCGGTCAAGTGTCGTGTAATCCCACCAATCGGGGGAAATCTTGGAAAGTGCGCGCATGGTATTACCTCCTGCTCTTTATTGTTGTTATTGGGTTGCGGACAGCCTTTTTTGTGTCTGCAGAGCTGTCCGGTACTTACAGTACACCTTTTTTCAGCAAATGTCAAGTCTCTTGATGTTTTTTTATGTCAAATTCCAAAGCAGCAGTTGACTTTTGGATAAAACACAGTTATATTTTGAATTATACGGATCGTCATTGTTTTTTAACCCCTCAGGAAAGGTAAGCAAGTCAGCAACTCTATGGCAAAAGCTCCTGTAATCGTTTCAGCAATCGAGATCGGAACCTCTCAGATCAACATACTGGTCGGTGAAGTGACCGGTGACTCTGTCAGTGTGATCGGCCGCGGCAGCGCCTCTTCAGGCGACTCTGTCGTCAAGGGCGAAATACGCAACATGGAGTCTGCTTCCAAAGCTCTGGAGCAGGCGTTGACTCAGGCGGATGACTCCTCCGGGAACCAGCTGCTCCGCAGTAAACTTGTGACCCTTCTGGTCTCAGGCAGCGGGGTCTTGTGCACCAGCGGCATCGGTACGGCAGCTGTCCGCAACGGCGTGGTCGGCGAAGAGGAGATGGATGAAGCCCGTTCCAATGCGCAGGTCATTGAACTTGCTTCAGACTGGCAGATCATCAATACCGACGATATCTACTGGCGCCTTGACGGCAGACTTGTGGGCAATCCCCTCAATCAGCGGGGACGCAAACTGGAGGTCAAAGTCCTGATCGTGCAGGGACATGTGCCCCGCCTTGACAACTTTGACAATCTGGTGAAGAACTCTGAACTGGAAAACGCCGGACTCTACCATGTCTACGCCCCCATCTGCGCCAAAGAGGGGGTCATGACCGAAAGAGAGGGGGATGACGGTGCACTGCTCATAGATATCGGTGCCGGATGTACCGACTATCTGACCGCCCATGACGGAGGCGTCCTTGAAGCCGGAACGCTGCAGCTGGGCTTTGACCATGTTGCCAACGACCTTGCCATCGGCTTGGGGCTGCCCTTCACCGCCTGCCGCAAACTCTTTGAAAACGGCACTTTGAAAAACGCCTATGAGCAGAATTTGAGCTCATTGCGTATCGAATCCCCCATGGGGGGCTCCCGGGAGATCCCCTTGAGCCAGTTTGAAACCATTATAGAAGCCCGGCTGGCGGAGATCTTTGAAGAGATCGCCCGTAAAGTCCATATCCCCGGAGGTCAGGCAAGCGGTATCCTTACCGGCGGCGGCGCCCTTTACACCCCCGCTCTGGATATCTTTTCAAAGGTTTTCGGCATCCCCTGCCGGGTGGGCAGTGTGGCGGATGCCTCCGGCTCCCTGACCAATCTGGACTCCCCCCGCTACAGCGCCGTCTGGGGCGCCCTCAAGGTGGCAGCTGATTATCAGCGTTCCTTTGCCGGGGGCGCCGGAGACAGCGCATTTCAGGGACTTATCGACAGTATGAACAATATCTGGCTGTATCTGCCCCGGTGGATCGGTAAATTATGGAAAGCATTCAAGTTTTGACCATGAAAAAATTGACTGTACTCGGAGTGGGTTCGGCAGGGTGCCGGATCACCGGAATCCTCAATACTCTGCCCGGCGCTGAAAATCTCAGGCTTCTGGGCTTTGACTGCGATGCGGAAGCCTTGAAATCTTCAGGGCTCCCGGAGGAAAATCTTATTCTGGCAGGTTTCAAGTGGCGCGAAGGCAAAGGATGCGGCGGCAAAGTCAACGACGGTAAAACCGCCGCCGCCGTCGAAAGAGAAACTCTTGCCTCTGTTCTGGCTGACACGCCTTTGCTGGTGGTCATCGCCGGTTTGGGCAGAGGCTTTGGAACCGGCGCCATGTCGGTGATCCAGAGTGTGACTTCAAAGTTGAAGATCCCCACCGTTTTTTTGCTCAACACGCCATTCCTTTTTGAAGGCGGCGGCAGGACGAAACTTGCCGAAAACACCATCAACTGCGACCTTCTGCCCCTTGCCGGTGCCGTGGTCGTGGTCCCCAATGATTTGCTTTTCTGTACCTTGAAATCATCTGTCCCCCACGAAGAGGCTTTTGCTCTTGCCGATAAAGTCATGGCTGAATCTGCCATGGCGCTGGCAGTGACCCTCTGCTCCGGGAACCGGCTGGCGGCAGATTACGATACCTTGAGCGCTTTGCTCTGCAGGCAGCACGCCTTGTGCAGCATCGGGCACGCCTCTGTTGATCCGGAGGATCCGGAAAAAGAGCGCAAACTTGTTGAAAATCTCTTTGATTCTCCCATGCTGGGGGGCAGTTCAAAACTGAAAAAGGCGGACGCCGTTCTCATGATCCTCAACGGCGGCAGCGGGCTTTCTCTGGGAGATGCCAGAGGGATCTTTGAAAATCTTCAGAAATATGTCTCCCCCGACTGCGAGGTCCTTATCGGCGCCGGTGCCGACAGCGCCTGGGGCAGGGAGATGCAGCTGGTGGTGCTGACCATCAAATTTGAGAAAAGTGAACCGGGACAACGCGCCGCCGGCAACGCCCCCGTCGCCCGCAAAGGAAGGAAAAAGCGTGTTGAAGGGGAAGACGAGTTCCAGCCCGATCTCTTTTCCGCCCAGACAAACGAGCTGGGCGTCATGGAGGGGACTCCCCCGGTGATCGTGGACGGCGTCAATCTGGATGTGCCTACATTTCTGCGGAAAAATATTCCCATCGACCACGGCAACTGATCTTGTTTCTGCATTGACCGCCCGGCTTCGGCTGAGGGCGGTTTTTTTACAGACCTTTGAATTTGAGGAAGATCCAGCTCCGGGGAGGAACGGTCATCTGGTATCCCTGATTTTTCAGAAGAGCGCCTGTCAGTTGTTGGCCGTTGACAACTCCCTGCCACTTGGGGGAGGCTGAGGGGTTGAGCAATGTGGCGCTGAGAGCTTCGGCGGAAAAATTACCGATGGCTGTCAGGGTGGTTCCGCCCCATTTCCACACTGAAAGTTTCAAAGGAGCACAGGAGCGGGGCAGATCCAGAAGGGTGCCTCCGGCAGAGAAGGCTGGGGGGAGTTCCAGGGATGGTGCGCTGCTTTTCAGAAGCCAATCGTGTTTTGAAAGAGCTCTTCTGCGGAAAAACTGTTCATTTTCCCGTATGGTGAGAGCACATCGGGCAATGGCTGTGCGGTAGGTGTAGTCGCTCCCCGCAGGCAGGTCTGCCCAGACTCCGGAAAAACCGCTGAAGAGAAAATTGAACAATTCAAACTTCAACTCTTCCGCAGAAATATATTGGACCGGAACCGTGAAACGGGCAATCAATGCAGTACGGGTCGAGAGCACTTTGTGGAGTTTTTTATACATCGCCGACGCCATATAAAAATTGACTGCCGGATCGTATTTTTCATTATCAGGCAACATCAGCCACGGGTGGAGTTCTGCCACAGCTTCAGAGGATCTTACTTCATAAACCCCTCCCAGTACCTGACTCAGCGGGTACTGGGGGATCAGTGCCGGACGGCGGGCAAAGCCCCGGCTGTCAACTGGCAAATGGAGCCGGGCACCAGCCCACAGCGCTGTGAGGCGGGATTGACGGAACTGGCGCAGTTCTTTGGCATAACGGGCATTGAGGATCCCCTGAGAAAGATTCATGATATCCCGCTGGGGCAGTTTGGGGGCAAAGTCTGCAAACTCTGTACGGCAGAGGGTACAGCAGCAGAAAATCCCCCGTTTCTGTCCCAGAAAACTGTCGCAGACGATGGCGTCGATGTGCCGTGATCCGAAACGCAGGATCTGTCTTTTCAGAGCCGGAATAAAGTGTTGTCCCCAAAAGGTTTCATTTCTGAGGGCTTCGTAGTAGCAGTGTTTCTGCGGTCGTACCGGCAGCAGTTGCAGGGAACAGCGCTGGCTGATGCGGGCTGTCCGCAGCTGGCGGTGCTGCAGAGTGGTCCGGGGCGTCAGTAATATGTTGGCGCCGCTGCGGAGCAGGGCACTGTCTGAAGCGGCGATGTTTTCGTGGGGCACGATCCTGTCATAGACGGGCAGGGCGATTTTGATGTTCCGGGGGGGGACGGCTTCAATATCTTTTACGGTGGTGATGCGGAAATAGACCGGTTCCCCCGGAATGCCGTTCCCGGCAAGAGCGACAGAGCCTGTCAGTACCTTGTCCGAAGGGGGCAAATCACTGCCCAGAAGCAGCAGGATCGTGGAAGCTGAGGTGTGGTAGGAGCCCCTTTTCAAAGTGATGACACTTTTTTCCCGCACCTTGAGTGAAACATCCTTTATGGCAGCATTGTAGGAGTGACTTATGAGCCGGACACCCCAGGGGAGCGTAACAGTCACTGTGGCATTATCTTTGAATTTGAATGATCCCGGCAATCTGATCGCCAATTCAACAGGGGTCTTTTCAGGCAGTGTGAATACAGCGGGGAGCTGTGGTGTCAATGGGGCATCCGTGGGGGGCGGTTCCGCTGTCAGCTGCACATGAGAAACAGTGACTTTGCCGGGACCCAAAAGAGAGATGGAGATCTGCAGATTTCTGTTGCCCGCAGGGGGCGCTAAGAGAAGCTCCTTCTCTGACGGAGTTCCTGAAACAGTGTGATAACTTTGCTGGGCGACCGTTTTGACTCCGGAGCTGACCATGCGGAGTTTTACCGGCACCTTTTGGGGGGAGGTGCTTGACATGGTGACTTTCAGACGGTAAAGTCTGCTTGCGGTCTCCTTCAGGGAAAGTGTACGGAAAAGCATGTTCACCGCCGTGGGGTCGGAAGGGTTTTCAAGAGTGACCTGCACTTTGCCGTTGACCGCTGTGACCGAATAACGCCTGCCGGAGTGCTGCCCTCTGGGGGGCTTTTTCCCCCAGTCGCTGAATCGCCAGTAGGGGAGACGCACCTTTGAAGTGCCTGAAAAGGTTTTCTGCCATTCAGGAAGAAGCTGATCCGGCATTTTCCCGTGGAGGGAAAATGTCAGCAGACAAAAAAGCAGTGTGAGGATTTTTATTTGCATAAAGATAAAATGGCGGCTCCAGCCAATATGATCGTGAGCGCCGCCCCCTTGGGGAGCAGCAGTTTTTCTCTGAAGATCCCGCCGCCCACGGCAAAGGCGACCACCACACTCGACCTGCGGAGCAATGAGAGTATGGAGATCCGGGCATCGGGAGTGCTTAATGCGTAGAAATAAAGGGCGTCCGCAACGATGAGCAGCACCCCTGTTGCCACGATGCTCCAACGCCACTGGAAGGGGGCTTTGGCAGGCAGAAAGAGCTGCTTGAAAAGCAGGGCTCCGCCCAGAATTGCCACCAGCATCCAGGAAAAGTGGAACTGCAGCGTTGTGGGATCGATATGATGGGTCCCCAGCAGGAATTTATCGTACAAGGCTGAAGCCGATCCCAGCAGCGTGCCTGTCATGGTACAGCAGAAGCCCTTGGAGTGCCAGGAGAAATTTTCTTTCTGCCCGATCAATGTGAAAAGAAGACACCCCGTAAATATGAGGAAAATACCCAGCCACTGCCATGGGAGGGGCATTTCGTGAAAAATCAATATGGCGCCCAGAAGGCTCCACAAAGGTGCGGTGCTCCGCAAGGGGGCGGCGATGGAAACAGGCAGCTCCCGCAAACCGTAGTAGACAAATGCCCAGCTGGCGGCAACCAGCAGGGATTTCAGAAAAGTCAAGCCAAGTACATCCCCGGACCAGTCAAGGGAAACAGGGGCAAAAAATGCCCGCACACCGGTCAGGAGCAGAAAGAAAACTGTTCCCGAAAGTGTCGCCAGAAACAAAACCGGCATGACGCTGTTTTCCCGGACCGCATGTTTTTTGAAAACATCGTATATGCCCAGCATCAGCGCCGAACCGAGGATCGGAAGTACCCAGCCTGACATTTTTCCTTACCTTGAAAGCTGATATTTGAGCCAGCAGTAAAAGGTGTCGCCCATCTGATCGTATCCGGCTGCAGCAGGATGGACACCGTTGGACTGACGGGTGGTGACCCGCCGGTTGCCTTTGAATTCAGGACCGTTGACAGCCTCTTTGCGGGCAGGGAAATTGTTTTCGCAGTCCAGATTCACATTGGTGGGAATAAGGAACACTTTTTTGTCAGGGTAGTTTGCGAACTTTTTCAGCATGGCGGCGTTGAGAGCGTGCTGATTTTTCTTGTACTGCCAGCGGGTCTGACCGTTTTTGTAGTTGTTGCCGAAAGCATCCTGAGTGCGGGCGCCGGGAGTGACCAGTCCCACGCCGATAATGGCGTTGGGAGCATCTTTGCGCAAGGCGGCAATGAGCTTATCGGCGTTTTCAAGGATACCGGCGATGACGGTACTCTGGTTGGCATCGGTGGCGCCGAAAACATCGTTCACACCCAGCTGGATGGTGATGAAATCAGGCACTCTGCCCTGGTGGTTCTCTTTCAGATACTGTGCCAGACTGAACTTGCCCTTGAAAAGGAAGGGGCTGGCACGGTAGTAGGCGCGGGGCTTTTCTCCCGGGGCGATTTTCCGTGCCTGAGTCTTGGTCAGGAATGTTTTCCACGCCCAGCCGCCGTAGCCTTCGTGCTTGACAGTGGAATTGGTTCTGCCGGTAGTGCCCAGAAATTTGACCTGAGGATGACCGTTTCGGGTGAGCAGGTCAAAAGTTCTTTTGGGGTAAATACTGGCGGCGGTCAAGCTGTCGCCGATGACCAGTATGGCAAAGTTTCTGCCCTTGCCTGCATCGGCAGGGGTGACGATGACTTTGGTTTTGCCCACGGCTTCAACGCCGTTGTCTGAAAGGACGGTCAGTTCAAGATCGAAAGAGCCCTTTTCTCCGGCAGCTGGTGTGTAGCGCCAGCGTTTCTGATCGTTGCGCCCTTTGGCACACTTCACATCAAAGACGTAGTTGTCAGGATTGATGACGCAGACCACATTGTCAAAGTAGATACAGCTCTCAACGCCGGGAACGGCGTAAATGGCGGGAGGCAGCTGGAGCTTGACCCGGTTGGCGGGAGCTTTGACCGCCGGAGCGGGAGCTTTGACCGCCGGAGCGGGAGCTTTGACCGCCGGAGCGGGAGCTTTGACCGCCGGAGCGGGAGCTTTGACCGCCGGAGCGGGAGCTTTGACCGCCGGAGCGGGAGCTT
>JAZODE010000137.1:0-3561 GCA_045596885.1 Victivallaceae bacterium | reverse complement strand
CGTCGCTTTAGGCAGAAGCATTACAGAACGCGAATAGGAGCAAGACAAAAGCATACCTTTTAGGAATCATCTTTCGCTGATTATCAACTTTTTTAACGTTTTTTTGCAAACACGACTTGACAAATAGTCTCTCATAGGAGCCTTGGCGACGCCGGATCAAACTACCCTTTACAGCTCTTTGCGAATGACATCTTTGTCATTTTTTGAATGACTTTTGAAATTACCTCTATTTACAGAGCTTTCAAACTTGATTTTCTGACAGCTGTCAAAAAAAATTTACTGTTCTTGCAAAAAGCGCAGATAAGAGCTATATTATTAAAGAGGCATATTTCAGACACACCAAAAAACAACCAGGAGAGAAGAATTTATGAAACAAATCACACTGCTTCTGCTGGCGGCGGCGGCTCTGACCTTGAGTGCAGCCCCCAAAGCCGGTACTGCCCGGTTCAATCCGGAAGCTGTCAGCGCCCGCTATGTAAAACTGGGCAAAGAGCCTGTGCACACCCTTGCTTCAAAGGGCAAGGCCCAGTGCGAGATCGTCGTTCCTGCCAAAAGCGTTGCCGTGGTCAAGTTCGCAGGTTACGAATTGAAGAACTTTCTTGAGAAGATCATCGGCTCCAAAGTTCCTGTGGTGACAGCTCCCACGGGCAAAAGGACCGCCTTCCTTCTGGGAGCACCCGGAGCCAAAGCCATCGGCGCCGATTTGAGCAAGATCGACCGGGACGGATTTATTATCAGAAGTTCCGGCAAAAACATCGTCATCGCTGGAACCGATGACCCCAAGGCACAGCCTGCCAAACGGCTCCAGGCGGCGGAAAGAGGAACACTCAACGGCGTTTACGAATTTCTGGAACGCTTCGGAGGCGTGCGCTTCTATTTCCCCGGAGAAATGGGTACTGTCGTCCCCCGCAAAACCGATTGGCGCATCGGCTCCATCGACCTTGCCGACCGTCCGGACAGCCAGTTCCGCCGCACCTACTGCGTCAATGTCAAAGCGCTGGGGGTCAGTCCCAAACTCAACACCCCCGGCAACATGAACGAAGCCGACCTCAAGCGTCTTTCAGCCATGCGTATCCGTGAAAGCACCCTTGCCATCCCCAACTGCCACGGACTCCGGGGACTCCAGATCACCAAACGCTTTGCCAAAACCAAACCTGAATACTTTGCGCTCCGTGCCGACGGCACCCGTTTTGACGGTTCCCGGGTCATCCGCAAGGATGATGCCGACGGACACCTCTGCTTCACCAATGATGAACTCAAAGAGGTGGTCTATCAGGATGCCCTTGCCTATTTCACCGGCAAACCCGCCTCCACACGGGGCATCACGAAATGGAGTACCAACTATTTCAGCGGTCCCTTTTTCAACATCATGCCCAACGACTCCCTCTATCCCTGCCGCTGCCCCCGCTGCGTGAAGGCGCGTCTGGAACACGATCCCAAAGCTGACGCCAAAGCCAGAAAACAGGCAACCAGCGACCATATCTGGAAATTCAAAAGCGACATCGCCCGCAAACTCCTGAAGGAAGGTATCCCCGGATACTGCACCATGATGGCTTACGGCGCCGCCCGTCCCATCCCCTCCATGGATCTCTGCTCCAACATCATCGTCCAGCTGGCGCTGACCGGCCCCTGGAAAGAGTACAACCCCACCGTCCAGAAGCGGGATATCGAACTCCTTGCCGCATGGAAGAAAAAACTCAATGCCAAGACCTATCTCTGGAACTACATCACCAAGATCGGCAACGGCATCCCCTATGTCCCCAGTTTCACTCCCCGCGCCGTGGGCAGCTTCTACAAAAAGACCGCTCCCTACAGCTTCGGCGCTTTCCTTGAGGCGGAGCTGGATTTCTGGATCTTCAACTCCATGAACTTTTACGTTTTCGGAAAAGTCCTCTGGAACAAGGATACCGATGTGGACGCCCTTATGAAGGAGCATTTCCACCTTATGTACGGTGCTGCCGCCAAAGAGATGGAGGAGTTCTACAACACCCTTGAACGCCACTGGGCAAAGGATATCATGGCAAACATCAAAGAGACCCCCGTGGGACCTCAGGCGGTGCTGCCTTCACAGTTCGACATCTGGAACAAGATCTACGGTCCCGCCGAGATCAAACGCATCGAAAAGCTCTTTGACCGTGCCGAAAAACTCACCGCCGGAGACAGTATGGCGAACAAGCGGGTCAAATTCATGCGCAAAGAGCTGTGGGGACCTGTCCTCAAAGGTATGAAGCAGTTCCACAAGCAGAACAATGACCGCTCCGCATGGAACATCTACGCAGATTCCCCCTCTACCCCCATCGTCATCGACGGAAAACTCAGTGAAGGCGCCTGGAAAAATGCCGACACCGTCTGGCTGATCCCCGCCCGCGGAGATGTGGGTGAAGTCCACACCCGTGTGAAGATGCTTGCTGACAAGGACTATTTCTACTTTGGATTTGAAAACGACGAGCCCCTGACCTCAAAGATGCTCTGCGCCGACCGCAAGCGGGATGAGATCAATACATGGCGGGACAATCTGGTGGAAATCTTCATCTCTGACAAACACACCTCTTCCATCATGTACCAGTTCATGCTCAACAGCAGGGGCAATGTGGTGGATATCCGCAAGAGCCCCGGACACCTTTCAAACAAATGGAACTGCGCTCTGGTCTACAAACCCGGCGTCATCCCCGGGAAAATGTGGGTCGCCGAGGTGAAGATCCCACGCAACTCCATGCCGGAAATCAAAGGCAAACAGTTTGTCATCAACTTTACCCGGGGACGGGTGCTCACTGATGCCACGGCTTACAAGATGCCCTACTACGCCTGGAGCATTTTCAAGAAACAGACCGCCGAATACTGCGGCACAGCTTTCATCGGCAAGCGTCCTGCTTCCAAAAACATCATCAAAAACGGCAACTTTGATGTGAAGGTCCGCGGCAAGCGCTTTGCAGGCGCCTGGTACAACGGCAAGGTGATCTATGTTGACGACAAGGTTTACCGTTCCTGCGGCAAATCGCTCCGCATCGAAGCGGTGAAGGGGGCGGAAAATTTGCGTCAGTACATTTCTGCCAAAGCCTTCAAGCCCAAAGCCCGCTACCGTTTCTCTTATTTCGTCAAGCTGGAAAAAGTGAAGGGCAAAGGAGACAAGGCAGGCGCCGGATTTTCCACCCAGATCCGTTTCGGCGGCGGCGGACAATCCTGGTTCCGCCCCTCCAAACAGGCGTTCCAGGGAACCACCGACTGGCGGCGGCTGGAGTATGAATTCACCGCTCCCGCCGATCCCGGCTCAAAAGGCAAACCCTACATCGAGTTCCGTCTTTCCCTCAACGCCACCGGCAAAGCATGGATAGACAACGTGGAGATCGTCGAGATCTCTGATAAAAAATAGGCGCTGTTCCCGATAAAGGTCGGTAAATAAGGCTTGAGGAGTCGGGGAGGGGAAAAAGACCTTTTGAGGAAAGGTCCTTTTTCCCCTCCCCGAACCCCACCCCTTTTTTCCAAACCTTTTTCAGCACAACACTATTGCAATTTTTGCAATAGTATTGTGCCGCTTAAAAGTTTAAGAGAATAGAAATCTAC
>JAZODE010000136.1:0-67046 GCA_045596885.1 Victivallaceae bacterium | reverse complement strand
CAAGTGAATTTCAAGGTTCACATCGCACTATTCAATTTTCAATCAGCTGTCAACCACAGAGCAGTTGACGGTCTCATAATATATCACAGCTTTTTAAGTTTGTCAAGCTGTGTTTTATATTTTTTTCAAACTTTTTTCAAGTTTTATCAGCTTACCATCACTTCACTCTTAGGTGATTTGACGGTTGTTTAATATAGCACCGAACTCAACTTTTGTCAAGTCGTGTTTTCAACTTTTTTCAAGTTTTATCAGCACTTCATTCATTTTACCGGAGTCAACTCCAGCGAAACAAACGGTTTTCTAATATAACACGCATTTTTAACTTTGTCAAGCACTACTTTCAACTTTTTCAAAGTTTTCACATCAGCCATCGCCTTTGAACAGAGCGTTGAGCTCAGTCATTTTTGACGATTATCTAATATACACGCTATTTTCACAAAATTCAAGCGGAATTTTGAAAATTTTCCATTTTTCTTGTTCTCTTCTCCTTTGTCCGGCAGATCAATCATTCTCCGTAATTATTAAAAAGCCGTTGGCATTATTCCCATTTCCATGCTATATTAACATAAAAGGAATTTCAATCATTATATATAGAGAGGATCGTTTTATCATGAATCCAACCGTGATCACCAGCGCCCAGAACAACGGCATCAAGCATCTTGTCCGTCTTCGTGAGCGCCGCGAAAGGGAAAAAGAAAAACTTACCGTCCTTGAAGGCTACCGGGAACTGACCCGTGCCGACGAATACGGCATGACCATTACAGAAGCGTGGTTTTCCCCTGAACTTTTCCTGGGTGAAAATGAATTTCCCCTTCTGGAGCATCTTGAATCAAAGGGAGCCAGACTCTTTCAAGTTCCTCCCCACCTTCTTTCCAAAGTCACCTACCGTGACCGTCCGGAGGGGTTGATCGCTGTGGCAAAAATGCTCAAGCATGATCTTTCATCCATTCCCATCAAGAAGGATGGTCTCTATCTTCTTGCTGAATCTATTGAGAAGCCCGGAAACTTGGGTTCCATGCTGCGCAGCGCTGATGCTGCCGGAGCTGACGGACTTATTATCTGCGACCGCCAGACGGACATCTATAATCCCAATGTGATCCGTGCCAGCACGGGAGCCCTTTTCTCCGTCCCCCTTGCCGAAACAGATAACGAAACAGCTTTGGCGTGGCTGCGGGAAAACAAGATCCTTTCCATTGCAACGACTCCCCACACAGACAAGTGTTACACCGATATCGACATGACAGGTCCTGTTGCCATCATTATGGGCACTGAACAGACCGGACTCACCGATTTCTGGCTGAATAACGCTGACATCTCTGCAGTAATCCCCATGCTGGGCAAGATCGACTCTCTCAATGTTGCCACTGCGACTACCATATTGCTTTACGAAGCCGCACGGCAGCGCAATTTCAAAAAACGCTAAATTGGAGTTTTTACCATGCCAGTTCTCTACACTTACCGGAAAGACGGTTCTGTTTTTTCAAGCACTGTCTCACTTGTTGACGGCGAGCTCATCCTTCCCTTTTCCCAAGAGACCGACAAACTTGAACTGAAACTTGAAGAGTTCAAAGTTCCTGTGGGATCCGAAGGCTATTTTCTGCTGCCCAACCTCAATTATGCCAGCACTCCCGGCGCTTTGATCCGTTTCAAGGAGCGTCCCCATATCATAGAAGAGCACCCTGCCAGCTTTTCGACCCCTGTTTTCGGCGTGACCACAGGCTCAAAGGGACTCCTTGCGGTGGTGACTCAGGAAAAGTACAGCTACTCCCTGAAAGTGGAAGTCGCCAATGGATTTTATGAGCTTTCAGCAGTTTTCACTCCTGAAGCACTCCCCCCCGTCATCAAACTTTTTGAACTGACAGGAGATGATGCCAACTACTCCGGCATGGCACGCTGCTACAGAAACTATCAGCTTTCACGGGGCGCCTGCCGGACACTTAAAGAGAGGATCAAAGAAAATCCGGCTCTTGAAGAGAGCACCAGATCCACCATGATCCGGATGCGGATGGGCTGGAAACCTGTTCCCTCCACCGTCCTTGAACAGACCGACGAAAACGAACCCCCGCTCCATGTCGCCATCACCTTTGACCGTGCCAGAGAGATACTGAAACGGTGCCGGGAGAAGGGGCTCAAACATGCGGAATTCTGTCTCGTCGGCTGGAACAAAGGGGGACACGACGGAGCTTTCCCGGATCTTTTCCCCGTGGAAGAGGCTTTCGGCGGCGAAAAGAAACTCAGGGAACTTCTGGAATACTCCAAAGTTGTCGATTACAATGTTTCTGCGCACACCAATCTGATCGACTCCTACTCCTTTTCCAAGCGCTGTACTCCTGCGGAGCGGCTCATAGATCCTGACGGCTCCTATCATCTGGGGGGACAGTGGGGCGGCGGACAATCCTATTACCTCTGCCCCAAGTGCGCCCATGAAAAGTTTGCCGCAGAAGATTTCACAGCTCTCAAAGAACTGGGATTCCGGGGCACCCATTATCTGGATGTCTCATCCATCAAGATCCCCGATCCCTGCTATTCACCTGACCATCCCCTTACAAAAGAGGAAAACGCATACTGGCGCACAAAGAGCATGGCACTTGCCAGAGAGGTCTTCGGAGCGGTCTCTTCAGAGGGTCCTCTGGATTTCTGCGTCGATGTTATGGATTATGCTCTCTATGTCAACTTCGGGATCACCATTGATGAGCCCCCTGTGCTCTGCGAGGAGATCATACCTTTCTGGAGTCTTGTTTACCACGGCATCGTGACATGCAACTGCTCCTACCAGACGGTCAACGAAATGGTCAAAGACGATCCCGACCTCTGGCTTTATAATCTTGAGTTCGGCGGCAGACCTACGGCATATTTCCACTCCAAGTTCCGTCCGGCAAGCGACACACCGGAACAGGATCTGCGCTGTTCAACAGATGAGGAGCTGGAGTCCGGTATCGACGCCCTCATCCGCAGAGCCGATGAATTTGAAGCCATCGCTCACTTGCAGCTGGAGTTCATTGAAGAACACAAACTTCTTGCCCCCGGCGTGGTACAGGAACGCTATTCTGACGGAACCGTCATCACCATCAACCGTTCAACGGAAAACTTTGACGGTATCGCACCCAAGAGCTACCGGGTGACAGGTCCTGCAAAATAAGAGCTTCTCAAACGAAAGAGGCTGCAAGTTTTACGATCCCGCAAAAAACTTGCAGTCCCTCTTTTTCCACGGTGGAAAAATCGACCTCTCCACGGAGATCGATATAGAGAAATGAATCGTATTTTTCTATGGGAAGCGCTGCAAAGATCCTGTCAAAAGCACGCCACAGTTCCAGACGGTCCGGGGAGATCCCCTTGACTTGAATGGTGAATTCGTTGACCCGGTTGAGCCCTGAGGGAACTCCTGAAACAAGAGTGACCTCGAATCCCTCTCTCATGCCCCGGGGAAGTGTTGTCCGGAAAACTTTTCCGGGCATATCCACAGTCTCTTCGACCCATGCAGCAATTTTTTCTTCAGCGGTAATGATGTCCATTTTCAACTCTCCTTGATCTTTATTGCGGCATAATTGCCGACAATGACGAAAAATGTCAAGTAAAATGTTTGACTTTAGGAGGAAATACTGCTATATTAATATCAATGACAGACCGCAAGTCCCGGAAACAGCACAAAAATGTCTGTTTGGGAGGTGATTTCAAAAGTCATTGAGTTTTGAAATTGTCTCTTTGGTCGTAAATTGATGCGCTCTCATAGCTCAGCTGGATAGAGCGGCTCCCTCCTAAGGAGCAGGTCATGCGTTCGAATCGCATTGAGAGCGCCATTTTTATACTGAAGGGCATCGCTGTTCTTTAAGTGAAGGGCAATACTGCTCATTACTGAAGAGCATCACTGCCCGTATGTCCAGCGGGAGCCCGGGAACTGTAAAATGGGGAAAACGATCCTTCCCTGTGTTTTGCCGAACCGGGCAGGATCCATAAAAATGGATATCTCTGATTATGAGTGATGCAAAACAGAAACACCAGATGACATACAGTCGGGTGGGCGGCAATTATCAGCTGCTCATAAGAACTTTTGAAGATCTGCCTTCCGTCCTGGAACTTGATGAAGCCTTCTGGGCGCTTAACTGCATTGATGTCAACTCCCTGCGCATGGACCGCAGATTCCTTACATTTGTTGACGGCAACAATGACGGCAAGATCAGGACCGATGAGATCCGGACAGCTGTCGCCTTCTTTCTCAAATACATCAAAAACGGGGAAGGTTTTGAAAAGGCTTCAGACACCCTCGATCTGGAAAGTGTCGATCCTGAGAGCGGCAGTGCGCTGCTGGAGTCCGCCAGACTGATCCTTAAAAATCTGGGCAAGGAGGGGGAAAACAAGCTCACCCTTGAAGAGCTCCGCAACGATAAGGCGATCCGGAGCCGCTCCTACAACAACGGTGACGGTGTCGTCACCCCCGACTCCGAACAGAGCGACGAAATCAACAGCCGCATCGAACTTGTTATGAAAACCGCCGGTTCGGCTGATGACATCTCAGGCGTCAAGGGCGTCAATAAGGCGATGCTGGAAAAGTTCGCTCTGGAAAGCACTGCCTTTCTGGAGTGGGATAAGAAAATCGCCGATGATGACGGAACATTGCTCTGCTTCGGCGAAAACACACAGACCGTCTATGAAAAATATCTGGCTGTCAAAGAGGATATCGACAACTATTTCCTCAACTCTGAGACTCTTGAATTTTTCAGCGTCGAACCTGAACGGGTGGCTAAAAAAGATCTTTCCGCAGATGTGCGTGCTCCTCAGGAGGTCAAAGCAATGCTGGAAAAATCCGTGCTGGCGCTCCCCAGAACTGACTGCACCCTTGACCTTAACGACAGACTTAACCCCCTGCTCCGCGCCAACATCGAAGCATTCTTTGCTCTGAAAGAGGGCGCCGCGCTCCTTGAAGACAACAAGCTGACCGCAGAGGAGTGGACCGGATTCAAAAAGATCATCGCTCCCTACGATGGTTGGAGCAAAGCAAAACCTGCCTTTGCCGCTCCTTACAGCGCCGTTGACAAGGAACTCCTCATTGGTGCTGCCGATGATGAGATCATGGAGATCCTTACCGAATCCTGCGCCAACGACCTGAACGCAGGCGCCGCCCTCGCCGGGATCGATATGCTCCACAAGGTCATGCTCTATCAGCGTTACCTCAAAGAGCTGCTCAACAACTTTGTTTCACTGGCAGAACTTTTTGACCTCAGCGCCAGCTCCCCCATTCAGGCGGGAAAACTCATTATGGACGGACGCCATTTCACACTGGCGGTCCCCGTGGCTGATCTTGCGGAACACAAGCGTATCGTGGCAGGCAGCAACATCTGCGTCCTCTACATCGAACTGTCAAGCACCGCTGCAACGGTCAAGCCCTTGTGGAAAACTTTGGCTGTGGCAGTCAGCTCCGGCAACATGCGCAACCTTTTTGTGGGCAAGCGGGGACTCTTTTTCACCGTGGAGGGCGATGTCTTTGATGCCAAAGTCACTGCATTCGTGGAACAGCCTGTTTCCATCAGCGAAGCCCTGAAAAATCCCTTCTACCGTTTCAGTGCCTTTATCGGGGATCAGATCAGCAAGTTTTTCAATACCAAATCTGCCACCGCCCAGAAGGATATGGGGGGCAAGATCGCAGCAGGCAAGGTGCCTGCGGCACCGGCTCCGGCTCAGGGCAACGCTTCCATGCTGCTCATGGGCGGTGGTATCGGCATTGCCGCTCTGGGAAGCTCCATTGCCTTTATCACCAAGCAGCTGCAGAATGTCTCCATCTGGGATATCCTCTCAGTTATTCTGGGGATCATACTGATCTTCGGCGGTCCGGTGGTCATTATTTCTCTCTTCAAACTCTATTACCGGGACCTCTCCCGTTTCCTCGAAGCCACCGGATGCGCTGTCAACCGCAGGATGCGTATGACCCGGAAGATGGGCGAGATCTTCACCTTCCAGCCCATTATGCCTGACGGTAAGAAGATCCGCTGCAAAGTTGAGAGCCGCCCCTCTCAGGGAACCTGGAAACGCACCTTTGCAGGAATCATCATCGCGCTTCTGATCGCCGCCGCCTGCGGAGGAGTCTGGTACATGCGCGGTCTGGAGCGGAAAGCTGCCGAGTGCAGAAAAAGGATCTCCATTGAGGAGTGTTCCGGAAAAAAAGCTGCCCCAAGTCCCAAAGCACCTGCCCCCGCCGCAGCTGTGAAAAAAGCCGCTGTCAAAGGAACTCCCGCAAAAGTCCAAACACCAGCACCTGCCCCGGCAGCTGCCTCTGTGAAGAAAAAATAAGACATTAACATAATTTCAGGAAAGGATCACCATCATGAAAGTACCGTTGCTGGATCTCTGCCCCCAGTACAATTCCCTTAAAGATGAGATCTTGAAAGAGATCGCTGAAGTCTGCGAATCCCAGCGTTTCATTCTGGGCGCCAAAGTGGAAAAACTTGAGGAGGAACTTAAAACCTACTGCCACTCCGTCGGCTGCGTCGGCGTGACCAGCGGCTCCGATGCTCTGCTTATCGCTCTGATGGTGGAACAGATCAAGCCCGGTGATGAGATCATCACCTCTCCCTTCACCTTCTTTGCCACTGTGGGAGCTATCGTCCGTGCCGGGGCAAAACCGGTCTTTGCTGACATTGATCCTGTGACCTTCAACCTTGATCCTGCCAAAGTTGCTGAAAAGATCACGCCCAAGACCCGTGCCATCATTCCTGTTCACCTTTTCGGTCAGGCTGCCGACATGGATCCCATTATGGAACTTGCCGCCAAACACAACCTCTTTGTCATTGAAGATGCCTGTCAGGCTATCGGTGCCGAATACAAGGGCCGCCGGGTGGGTTCCATCGGCGACTACGGTGCCTTCAGCTTCTTCCCCAGCAAGAATCTGGGATGTTTCGGCGACGGCGGTGCTGTTTCCTGCAATTCAGAAGAGCGCAATGCTCTGCTGAAAATCTTCCGCAACCACGGTCAGAGCGGAACCTATATCCACGAATATGTGGGGGGCAATTTCCGTCTGGACGCTCTTCAGGCAGCGGTCCTTTCCATCAAGCTGCGTGACCTTGACTCCTGGAGCAAAGCACGCCAGCGCAACGCTGCCGAATATGATGAACTTTTCAAAGATCTGGAAGCCAAAGGCGTCATCGTCACCCCCAAAAAAGCGGCATACGATGTCCGCCACATCTACAACCAGTATGTCATCCGGGTCAAAGATGGCAAACGGGATGCTCTCAAAGCGTTCCTGGCAGAGAAAGAGATCGGTTGTGCCGTCTATTATCCTCTGTCACTGCATCTGCAGACCTGCTTCAAGGATCTGGGCGGCAAAGCAGGGGACTTCCCCCTGTGCGAAGCTGCCACCTCAGAGGTGCTGGCTCTGCCCATCTATCCTGAATCCACATCTGCTCAGCGTCAGTATGTGGTTGACTCCATCGCAGAGTTTTTCTCTAAATGAGTCGTACCCGTCATCTTTCAACAGCAGCCACCTACTGGCGGCTGCTGACCTATGTGAGACCGTACTGGAAAGTCCTGACAGTCGGTATCCTTGCAGGGCTCCTGGTAGGGAGCTCTCTTTTTGTGACCCTGATGCTCCTGCCGAAAATGGTGGGAGCCGTGGAACCTGCCAATGTGGTCAGTGTCAGAGGTCCCAAAGAAGAGACTCCCGCAGGATTGGAAGATCCGAAACTGAAAAGTATTCTCAATCAGGCCTCATCAGCCATCAAACAGTTCCACCTGCCGGCAGAGGTCAAAGGGCGTACTGTCACTCTTACATGGCCGGTGCGGTATTCCTTTGATATCGTCGATCAAAGAGGATTCATGGCGTGGCAGCTCATTGCCCTTTACGGTGCT
The DNA here is from genome assembly GCA_045596885.1 of Victivallaceae bacterium. Classification (GTDB taxonomy): domain Bacteria; phylum Verrucomicrobiota; class Lentisphaeria; order Victivallales; family Victivallaceae; genus UBA1784. Next base: position 59,210 of record JAZODE010000136.1, on the reverse strand, counting down.
TTCTTCATACTCGCATGGCTGGTCAAAAATGTTGCCCACTATATCAACGGCTTCTGTACCCGTTATGTGGGTACCAGAGCCGTGGCAGATTTGAGGGAAGATATTTTCAAACATGTGACCAATCAGTCGCTGCAGTTTTTCTCAGGGACCGATACGGGAACGCTCATCAGCCGCTGCACCAATGATACCTCTGTGCTGGAGTACTCCGTTTCCCACAGTATTGAAGACCTGACCAATGCACCTTTGCAGATACTGGGTTGTCTCTGCGCCATCGTGATCTCATGCCGTCAGTATGAAAACTACGCCCTTTTGCTCTTCGCTCTGGCGGGGGTTCCTCTTTTGGTATTGCCTGTAATGATACTGGGCCGAAAGATCCGCAAGATCTTCAAGAAAAGCTACGCCCACATTGCCCAGGTTTTTGCCAGGATGCACGAAGCCTTTTCAGGCATATCGGCGGTCAAGGCGTTTCACACTGAGGATACGGAACTTGAGCGATTCAAGGTTGTCAACAAACTCTATGTCAAACAGATGGTCAGGGGCATACGGCTGCACATGCTGGTTTCCCCCACCATGGAGCTGATTTCAGTGATAGCAGCCCTCCTTTTCATGGTCTACAGTTACAGCCGGGGGGTGACGCTTTCGGAACTGACAGCACTTCTTGCCCCCATCTACATGGCGTACCGCCCCATCAAGGATCTGGCAAAGGTCTTTACGGCATTGCAGAAATCCATGGCAGGTGCGGACCGTTTCTTTGAACTCATCGACAAAGATATGTCTCTGCCGGAAAAGAGCGATGCCGTTGAAAAGAAAAGTTTCGACAATGCTATCGCAGTTAACAATGTCTCTTTTGCATATGTTGAGGGACAGAATGTTCTCTCTGATCTGAACTTTGAGATCAAAAAAGGGGAAATGGTCGCCGTCGTGGGTGAAACCGGTTCCGGGAAAAGTACCATTGCCAACCTCATTGCCCGTTTTTACGATGTCACATCGGGCAGTGTCACCATCGACGGCATTGATGTGCGGGATATGAAGATCGACTCTCTGCGGCGATTGATCGGGATCGTGGGACAGGTACCGGTCATCTTCAACGGAACCATCGCTGAAAATATCGCCTACGGCACTCCCGACGCCACCCGGGAAGAGATCGAAGCTGCAGCCAGACTTGCCAATGCACACGAATTCATCACCAAAGGCAACCACGCCGAAGGGTATGATTCACAGTGCGGCGAAAACGGATGCCGCCTTTCCGGAGGTGAAAAACAGCGTCTCATCATCGCCCGTGCCATCTTGCGCAATCCCCCCATACTGCTTCTTGACGAGGCGACCAGCGCCCTTGACACCGTCACCGAACGGATGGTCCAGAACGCTCTGAACAAGGCTATGGAAAACCGCACCGTCTTTGCCATAGCCCACCGCCTTGCCACGATCCGACATGCCAACAGGATCCTTGTGATCCGGAAGGGACGCATTGCCGAGGTGGGAAATCACGATGAGCTCATGGCTGCCAACGGCATTTACCGTCACCTCTACGACACACAATTCACCAAATGAAAAAACTTCACTTTATCGGTATCGGAGGCGCCGGGATGGCTCCTCTGGCGCAGCTGTCTCTGGAGTCCGGCATCGCCGTCTCAGGCTCAGACAGCGCCGTTTCTGCCAAGTCTGAACATCTCAAATCTCTGGGGGCACAGGTCTTTTGCGGACACAAAAAAGAGCAGCTCCCCGAAGATGCGGAACTGGTCATCTATTCATCGGCTGTCACAGAGGAAAACCCCGAAAGGCAGCGTGCCGCTGAACTGGGGATCCCCCAGCTCAGACGGGGGGAATTTCTGGGGATCTTTGCCCGCCGTTTCAAGCGGGTCGCCGCGGTGTCGGGATCCCATGGCAAAAGTTCCATCACCGCTATGCTCTGCACCATACTGGAGTCCTGCGGCTGCCGCCCCGGTGCCCTGATCGGCGCTGCCCGCATCAAGGGGGAATCCGCCCTTCCGGGCAGCGGAGATATCTTTGTGACCGAGGTGGATGAATCCGACGGGACCCACACTTGCGTCACCCCTTTTCTGGGGATCGTCCCCAACATAGATGAAGATCACGAGTGGAGCGTGGGGGGAGCGGAGGCGCTGAAAGAAAATTTCCGTACCTTCGGCAGAAACTGCACCCATCTTCTCATTGCGGACACGCCGGAACTGAAAGCGTTTTTTGCCGGACACCCCGGACTGGTCACAGCACCGCAGCCGGATTCTTTTGCAGGATTCCACGGATTCATGGCAAAAAATGCCGCTCTTGCGGTCCACGCTGCGCTCCTTCTGGGAGTGGAATATGAAAAAGCGCTTCAGGCGGTCAAAGGCTTTTCAGGCATTGAGCGCCGTATGCGTCTTTTGAGTGAAAAAGAAAACACAGTCATCCTTGAAGATTACGCCCACCACCCCACTGAGGTGCGCAGTTCCATTGAACTGGTCCGCACCCTCTATCCCGGGAAAGAGCTCCATCTGATCTTCCAGCCCCACCGGTATGCCCGGCTGGAGCGCTTTTTTGACGGCTTCTGCGCCGCCCTTGATCTGGCAGACAAAACCACCGTCACGCCGGTTTTTGCCGCATGGTGCGAAAGCGGCAAAGTGGATTCAGTTGCCCTTGTACAAAAGCTCAGAAACGGTCGTTTTCATAAAGGCACATGGCAGGATCTTGCAGAAGAGCTCAAAACCGAAAGAGGAAACAAGGTCATACTGCTGCTGGGCGCAGGAGACATTTCTGAGCTGGCTGAACTTTTAAGAACCCCTTGAAAGGCAGCATGTAAAAAAAAATCCCCCGGAATGATCCGGGGGGCTGAGCTTGAAAAGCAGCCGATGCCGCAACAGACGATTTCTGCTGCGGCTTAATTTTTGCAACAGTATGAGGCGTAGAGCCATGAAGGAGAGTTCATGTACTCTCCCAGCCGTTTCTGCGCCAGAGGGTGATCTTTCCGGCAGCTGGCAAGGGCGTGGAGCAGATAGAGCTCCTTGAGCTGACTGGTGCGCTGCTGATTTTCGCAAGGGTTCTCTGTATTGCGCTCAACGATTTGACGGAAGGTCACTTCGACAGTTCCGGAAAGTTCCGGAGCGTTCAGCAATCTTTCCAGAGCCGGAACCGCCTCTTCGCAGGGAGCTGCCTGAAGCAGAAGAGACACAGCCCGGAAATGTGAAAAGGCATGATCCGGGGTCAGCTCTTCCAGCAATCCCAGCACGGCAGATCCTTCGCCGCCTGCGGCGATCCGGGAAAGAGCGATGATTCGGGCGTCAAGGGGAGAGACGGCAGCGCCGAACTGTCCCATGCCCCGGTACTCCCATCCCTCATCCCAGGAGCTCTTGCGGAGCGTTTCCACAAGTACCTCCCTGCCCTTGTCACACTGCAAAAAGCCGAGGAGCGCGGCAGTTTCCGGATCACGGTCGCAGTCAAGTTTGGCACACAAAGAGGGGATCGCACTCTCAGGATCACGGAATGCTTCAGCATACGGCACAAACTCCGGAACAGCCTTTTCCGCATCGAACCCGTCCTGTTCAAAAAGTGCTGCCTCTGAGAGATTTCCCAGAGAACAGAGCATACGCTTGAGTTCAGGAATGTTGACATGACGCACAGTAAGATTTTTAATGGCGGTCATACCTGCGGCAAGACCTGCCGCAAAGCCCTGATTCTGCACATCAGCTTCCATGCGGACAACGGGCATGGCATCACGGTGGGCACTTATGCCCAATCCTGTGACCAGTATGCCGTCAAGTCCCGCAGGGAGCAGTGCCCGGTAGGGAACTCTGGCAGTCAGGGGCTCTTCTGAGGTAGGTTTCAGCAGAAAAAGACCATGGACGGTAAAACCGTGGGTATCAAAGTTGCTGATCGCCTCAACGATGGTGTCATAATAGGTTCTGCCCAAGAGGAAATCCTCCGGCTTCAGCTGCAGATCACCTTTGATACGGCGCCTTTCACGGTTGCCGATAACTGCAGCGATATCGAACTCAGAGGCGTACTTTTCCCTGCCCCTGACCCATGCGGAAGTGGCATCAAGGGTATCTGTATCAGATGAAAAACAGTAATCGCAGTTGGCATATCCCACGCCGGGATTGGCGCGGCTGATGCCTGAGCCCTGCAGTGCCGGTTCGGTGGAGTCCGCGTATTCGCAGAGGGCTCCGGCGGCGGCGGCGACGTCGGCGTTGCCGGTGGCATCAATGACGGCGGAGCTTTCAAGCAGATGGCATCCGTCGGGGCAAGCGGCTATGACGCCGCAGACCAGATCGCCCCGGCGCAAAGCTCCCACGGCGATGGTGTTGAAGAAGAGCTCCACACCGCCTCTGAGGGCAGCACGGAGAAAGTGGTGCTGTTTCCACTCGATATCCCATTTTCTTCCTTCGGCGGGATAGAGTTGATTTTCCCCCATCTCAGCCACGCTTTTATCCAGTTCGCAGCTGTATCCCCGGCGGTTGCCGAACCAGTAACTGGCAATGCGTCCCTGAGTGGTCATGCCCCCCAGATGGCAGGAGCTTTCCAGACAGAGAACTTTGGCGGCACTGCGGGCGGCGCCCACAGCGGCAGGAGCACCGCCGGTGCCGCCTCCGGCGACGATGACATGGGTGCGCTTCCCTTCCGGAATGGAGTTGAGCCTGAAGGGGAGTTTTTCGCATCTCTTGTAACGGGGAGCGTTATCAAAGCGCACAGCGGCAAAGTCAAAGTTGCCGTTTTCCCCGGGGATGGAAAGTTTCTCTCCGGGGGAGCAGAGTTTGAGCATTTGAAGAGCGCCTTCGGCATCGGTGACAAAGGGGTACTTTTCAGAAGGTTGAAAACCGGAAATCAAGGTGGAGGGCAGTGAAAAGGTACAGCTGTCGGGAGAAAAAATCTGTTTCGGGGACCAGCAGAGCTGGCGCATTTCGGCTTCGGCACGGCAAATCTCCTGCCATGAGCCGGTATTGAACCAGAAAGAGGAAACAGCACGATAGGCGGGATACTTTTCTTCACCGAAAGAGAATCCCGGTTTAAGCTGGGTATACTCCACTTTGTTTTCAGCCGGGGGGGGCGCTCCGATGAGTATTCTTTCAACGGCGTAATCTCCGGGGACAAACTCCCGTTTCGGGGCACCGGCAAGAGTACTGCTCCAGCGCCGCATGGAGCCGTCAAGGAGCACCCTGGCGCGGACGGCAACAAATCCGGAACGGCAGGCAAGGAGGAGTCCGGCAAAGTTGCCCTTTTCATCCTCAATGCGCCTGACGGGGAAACAACGGTAAAAGAAGGGGATATCCTTTTCAATAAGCTGCCGTTCCAGCTGTCTTTTGAGGGACATGGGGGTGGGCAGTTCTCTGGGGAAACGGGGGAAGAGCTCCAAATCAGGCATGGCGGCGTGGAAATCCAGAGTGCTCCCCGGATCATCGCCGCAGTAGTTGCGGGGCAGTGCGCCGAATACAGAATACCCTGCCCCGGCAAGGGCGGCGGCAGCGCGGACCGCCGCCACAGATCCACCTGCCATCAGAACATCAACAGAGGCAATTACAGGAACATTGATAACCATGATTCTTCACTTTCCCTGCTCTGCGGCGCGTTTCAGAACAAATTCATTGAATTTGGCGGCACAGCTCTTAAAAACCGCCTGTTCTTCAGGAGAAAGGGTGGCGCTGAACTCAGCGGTCAAATCAGTAAAACGCTCTTCGATGCGCTTGAAGTGATCGTAAAGTTCAGGAACCAGCTGGATCCTGACCTGCCTGCGGTCATCCGGATCCTGAGTGCGTTCAAGGATTTTTTTGCGCACCAGCATATCCACCATTTCTGAAGCGGCGGCAGCGGTGGTTCCCAGCTGCCGGGCGACGCTTTTGAGAGCCACTCCGGAACCGGAAAGGGTAGTCAGATCATAGACGGTACGCACCATCTTGAGCTGACTCACCGTCACCTGATAAAACATGGAGACCCGCCGGGAGTCGGCATGGATCATCTTCATATTGTCGCTGACAGCAAAGATATTGCGCCAAAGTTGTTCAATATCGTTCATATTTGATCCCCCCTTGTGTAAAGATACTTTCAATATATTGTACCATGGGTAATATAACACCATACCGGAAATATTGCAAGGCGGAATTACTTATCCTTGAACTTTTCCTGGAAGTTGCGTTTGCCGCGCCAGAGCATGATCCTGTGTCCCCGGTAGGTAAAATTTTCAGGCAGCAGATTTGACCAGCTCCACTTGGGATTCTGCGGGAAGCCGTTACTGAGCAAATAGATCACATGGGTCTTATCATCAGGAAGCAGATCCGCTGAAGGAAGCTGTACGATCCTGGCACCTGCATAAAAGAGTTCGCCGTAAAGAGGCGCTGTGCCGGTTTTGTAAATGGTAAAGGGACTCTCTTTTTTTCCGCCTTCCCGTGCCAGAGTCTCTTTGATGACCTTGCCAAAGCTGCCTTTGGCGGTACTCTGAGCCTGATAACGCATCACAATGGCAGTATAAAAGAGTCCGCACATCAGGAAAACGGAAAAGAGGACGATCCATACCGGAATACTGCGGCGCAGCCAGCGCAGCAGCACGCCGATGGTCAGGATCGCTGCCATGGCAAGAAGCACCGTCGGCAGAAAATCAGGGGCACTGCGGAACCGGAGCGAAAGCCCCAGACTCAGACATTTTGAAAGCAGTTTTTCCTCGCCCCACAAGCCCACGGCAAGCATCATTGCCAGCAAAAGCGCCATATATTCAGCTGCGGGGGCAAGTTTTCTCAATCTTTCACCGAAACGGCGCATACCCAGTTCGTAGTATATGCCGCAGAGGATCGCAAGGGTTCCCGGCAGATAGAAAAGGGCTCTCCCATCCAGTTGGGGCAGCAGCCAGAGCACCGTGGCGGTGACAAAAACATGGACCCGCAGGAATTTGCTGAAAAGAGGTTTGTCGTCAATGCGCTGCAATGCGGCACAAAAGGGGATCCAGGCGATGAAGCTCCAGGGCAGAAGCCGGATGGGCAGCATGATCCAGTAGAGAAGAAAGTCTCCCAGATAATCCGGATCGGTGAATCCCCGGAAAAAAAGGGTCCCCCCTGTGGTGCGTTCCATGCTCCATTGCACGGCAAATCTCCCCAGACATCCCAGAAGCAGGGCGATGACGGCGACCAGAAATCCCCAGTTCCGGTATTTGGCGCGTCCGGCAATAAGGCGCCGCAGGAAAAACAAAGGAACCGCAAAAAGGGTCACGACCAGAAATCCCCCTGAAAAGAATCCTGCCATAAGCAGCACGGTACATAAAGGCCATGCCAGATTCCACTTTCCCAGACGGAGCCCGTAGTAGAAAAAACTCATCTGTGCCGCAAGCAGCCAGAAGGCGCTCATGGTCTGAGGTGCTCCGGAAACACCTTTGTCCAGCATGAGCAGCGTGGAGCAATACATGGCAGCCCCCACAAGACCGGCGCGTTTTCCGTGTCCCATGGCGGCAGAGAAGTAGACCAGTACGGAACCTGCTGCGATGAAAAACACAGTCACCAGACGGAGAGCCGCTTCCATGGGGATCCCTGCAAAACGGTAGAGCAGCGAACAGAGAGCCGGGAAAATGGGATAAGCGTTGCGCACAGGCATGTCATGGACCGTTACCATGGGATTTTTCAAAGTGAATTCAAATGCCTGAACAGCGTAAATACACTCCTGCCGGAAAAGTTCCCGGGGGAACACCGCCCATACACCGTAGATCAGCAGAAAAGCGCCGGTGATGAGCAATGCCCCGAACCATGGGCTGACTGTGCTTTCGCGGTACATCTTCTGATTAAAGCTCCAATTCCATGCCATCGTATGCAATGGTCACGGGCTCGCCCCAGTTGATAGCGCTGCGCCCCGCCACACCGGCGGCATCTTTGAGGATCTCTCTGCCGTGGTGCATAAAGACCACCTTGCCGATCTGATAATTTCTCTCCTTCCACACCTGACAGAGTTTTGGGGCGCTGTGGTGTCCTGTTTCCATAAGGAGCACATCGCAGCCTTCTTCAAGGAAGGGGGCGATATCGTCGGTGGAACGCACATCACCTGAAGCGATGATGGTTTTACCTTCAGCTTTGATGCGGAATGAATAGGAAGCCCCCCTGCCGTCGGGGAGAGGCTCGATGTGGTGATTGCGGAGACACTCCACACAGACGCCGTCAGCATCAGTAAGCACGCCGGGCTGGATCTGCCGCACGCCGATCTTCAGGGAACTGCGTTCTTCACCGGAAAGGAAAAAGAGGATCTTTTTATTGAGCTCCACGATCTCCGGGTCAGGGACGATACATTCAAACTCTGTGGCGGGGATGGCGACGGAGTCATCGTAGTTGCGGGCAAGACTGTTGAGCTTCGCCATGGTCATGAAAAGGTGATAGAGCCCTGCGGTATGATCTCCGTGGGAGTGGGAAATAAAAAGTTTTTTGATTTTTCTCACATCATATCCCTGCAAATGGGCGGTACGGGAGCAGTTTTCCCCGGCATCGAACCACCAGAAAGCACCATCCTTTTCCAGAGCCCATGCGGTTTGATGTTTTCCCGGCATGGGTTCAGTTCCTGAAAGGCATCCCCAGATATGTATTTTCATTATTTTTATTCCTCAAAGTTCAAAAATCTGTCCGTCTTCGGCAAAGTGAAGTTCCCCCTCCCAGATATCCCGGGCGCGGTTCCATGTCTCTTCGTAGTGGTCAAGGATCTCAAATCCGTGGTGCAGAAAGACCAGCTTGCCGATCTTGCGTTTTTCGTGTTTGAATTTCCGGCAGAGCTCCGGCGCGCTGTGATGCCCTGTTTCCATAAGCAGCACATCGGGATCGTGTAGCCAATCCCCCAGCTCATCAGGAGACTTTACATCCCCTGAGTAAATGATGGTCTTGCCTTCGGCTTCGATCTTGAAGGACCAGGAGCGGCTTTTACCGTTTTCACCGGGAGTCAGATGGGTATTGGGGCGCCATGAAACTTTGACGCCCCCCATTTCTGCGGAAGTTTCATCCTGGAGAGAGTGCTCCTCCATGATGGTGCCGCCCCAGAGGGAGGCGGTGCGGTCAAGGAGTTGATAGACAAGAGGGAATATCCCCGGTTCGGGGGTGAAGATCTGCATAGTCTCCCGGTTCTCTTTTTTCCGTCTGAGAGTTCCCAAAAGCCCCATGAGACCGCCGCAGTGGTCGATGTGGAAGTGTGAAATAAAGATCCGCTTGATCTGTTCGGCTTTATAGCCCATGAAATACATGGTCCGGGAACAGTTTTCCCCGGCATCGAACCAGTGCAAAACACCATCCTTTTCCAGAGCAAGAGCGGTATGGTTCCGCCCGGGGCGGGGATTGGTTCCTGCAAGACAGCCGAAAATGATGAGTTTCATCCGACGAAATCCACCTCTGTAATGCGGGGGAGCCGTGCAAAGGAGTCTGCCCCCAGATCAATAAATTTTCCCTTGCGGAATCCGTGGAACCCGGCACCCGCCACCATAGCGGCGTTGTCCGTACAATATTTCGGGGGAGCCAGCATCAATCTGGCGGACTTGCCCACACTTTCCTCCATGCGCCTTCTGAGTTCAGCGTTGCAGGCAACGCCCCCTGCCACCACAACGGTCTTTGCGCCGTAGCTCTTCCGGGCATCGGCGGCTTTGCGGACGAGTACATCCACCACCGCCGCCTGATAGCTTGCCACGGTATCGGCAAGGAGCTGTCCGGAAAGACCCGGATTCTTCTGGGTGTGGTAAAGGAGTGCCGTTTTGATGCCGCTGAAACTGAAATTGTAGCGGTTTTCAGGCGAAACGGGTTTCCCGGCGCCTCCGGTCAGGGGGCGGGGGAAGTGGAATTTTTCCGGGTCGCCCCCCGCAGCCACCTTTTGGATGACAGGTCCCCCGGGGTATCCCAGTCCCAGAAGTTTGGCGCCTTTGTCAAGGGCTTCCCCGGCGGCGTCGTCGATGGTGCACCCCAGCTGCAGGGCTTTGCCATCTTTGTCAATGAGCATCAAAGAGGTGTGTCCCCCTGAAACCACCAGGGCAAGTATGGGGTAAAGGGACTCATCGGCAAAGACATCAGCCGGAGAATCCAGAAAAGCGCCGTAGATATGGGCAAGAAAGTGGTTGACGCCCACCAGAGGAAGATGGTTGATCTGGCTGAGTCCCTTGGCGTAATTGAGCCCCACCAGCAGAGCGGGGATCAATCCGGGTCCCTGGGTCACAGCGATGGCAGAAATATCTTTCAGGGTGACGCCCGCCTGTTTCAAAGCGCCGGAGACGACAGGTGAGAGAGCTTTCAGATGTTCTCTGGCGGCAAGTTCAGGCACAACGCCGCCGTGGACGGCATGTTTGGCGATCTGTGAAGCCACCTCGCTTGACAGAACTTTGAAGCCGTCTTCCACCACAGAAGCTGCAGTTTCGTCGCAGCTGCTTTCAATTCCAAGAATAAGACTCATAAGCACACACAGGGCACCGGCAAAGGATTTGACTCCTTCCCCGGTGCCTGATAATCAGTTATTTAATGTTTTCAGCGGTTGGCAACTTCAAATTTCTTCATGAAGTCGATCAAAGCGTCGATGCCCTCCATGGGCATGGCGTTGTAGATGCTGGCACGGCATCCGCCCACCAGGCGGTGTCCCTTGAGCTCGGTGAGACCGGCGGCTTTGGCATCGGCGACGAACTTGGCATCCAGCTCATCGGAGGGAGTCCGGAAGACCACGTTCATGCGGGAACGGTCAGCCTTGGCTGCGGGGCAGGAGAAGAAGGTGCTTTCGTCAATGAAGCTGTACAGTTTGGCAGCCTTGGCGTTGTTGATTTCCTCGATACCGGCGATACCGCCCTGTTCGATGAGCCAGTCGGAAACCAGCTTGAACATGTAGATGCCGAAGGTGGGAGGAGTGTTGAACATGGAGCCTTCTTCAATATAGGTGGAGTAACGCAGCATGGTAGGCACCTTGGAGTCATCGGTGCGGGCAGCCAGATCCTTGCGCATGACCACAAGAGCCATACCGCTGGGGCCCAGGTTCTTCTGAGCACCGGCGTAGATCATGCCGAACTTGCTGGCGTCAAACTGACGGGACATGATATCGCTGGACATATCAGCAATGAGGGGCACACCTGCGGGAGCGGTGGGCATATCCTTGTACTGGGTACCGGCGATGGTGTTGTTGCTGGTGATGTGCAGATAAGCTGCGCCGGGAGTCTGGTTCCAGGTGGAGCTGCAGGGGATGTGGTCATATTTGGTCTCTTTTGAGCTGGCGACCACATTGGCAGTACCGAACATCTTGGCTTCCTTGATGGCTTTGGAGCTCCAGACGCCGGTGTCAACGAAATCGGCGGTGCCGCCGTTGAGCAAATTCATGGGGATCATGGCAAACTGCATACTGGCGCCGCCCTGGATGAAGAGCACGGCGTAGTCATCTGAAAGGTTCAGCAGCTTACGGACATTGGCTTCGGCAGCGTCGATGACGGGTTTGAAGTATTTGCCGCGGTGAGAGAGCTCCATGATGCCGCTGCCGCTATCCTGAAAAGCGCAAAATTCAGCCTGAGCTTTTTTCATCACCGCCTCCGGCAGCATTGCCGGACCCGCCGCAAAGTTATAGATTTTCATGCAAATACTCCTTTTGTATTTTTGCTGTTGTCTGACGACATGAATTTTTTAATAAGAGCGTTTATCATATAATATATCACTTGAAAAACACTTTTACAAGAGCATAAAAGAGGAATTAGGTATTTTTTTACTTAACTTTTCTCAAAAGCCCCTCTTTCCAACTCTTTTTCAGCTCCTTTGAGGATCCTGTATGCAGGCAGAGCGCACAGGATACAGAGGGCTCCGGCAGTGACAAACACCCCTTTGACCCCTGTAAAGTAGATCACGCCCCCCGAAACAAGGGCGCTGAACATGACGCCCCCCACGCTGAATCCCTGCATGACACCGAAAACCTGTCCCCGGCGCTGAGGACCGGCATAAGAGCTGATAAGACGCTGGATCACAGGATCGATCCCTCCGGCTGCCATAAATCCCAGAAAGCGCAGCACCATAAAGAGCGCGATATTGGTGCAGACCGACTGGCACAGCAGCATGACTCCCGCTGTCACCAGCAGGGGAACCAGCAGATTTTTGGCTGAGAAGCGGTCCGCAAGATATCCGATGGACACCCCGGAAATGACACCCCCCAAAGCGGCGGCGGCACTGATGAATCCCGTATTGGCAGCGGCAGTGCCAGGTGCGCTTGACTGCTCCACCAGCAGTGCCAGATAGGGGTTGTCAAAACTCCGGATAAAGTTGGTGATGAGGATCATCCAGATAAGGCAGCGCAGGATGTTCCCGTATCCTGCCATAAGCTCCCAGAAGCGTTTTTTTACCGGTTCAGGTGCTTTGATGACGGGGACAAAGTTCTCTTTCACCGGGAGCACCAGCACACCTGAGAGGAAAAAACAGATGCCGCAGGTGATGAATCCTGCATCAAATCCGTATTTATCCACCACCATGCCCCCGAGGAAGAATCCTGTCATGTACCCTGTGGAAACAGCGGTGCTGACGGCTCCCAGAGCAAAGCCCTGACGCTCTTCGGGGGTCACGCTTGCCACAAGGGTCTGGGCGGCGTTGACTGTTCCCGAAAAGAAACTTGCCGCAACCCGGATGGCGATGAGCACCCACAAGGATTCGGCGAACATCATCAAAGGGAAGAGAAAAGCCGAAATGAACGCCGCCCGCAGCAGCATGAGTTTTCTGCCGAAACGATCCGAAAGTTTCCCCCACACCGGGGCTGCCAGCGCCAGAGTCCCCATACCGAGAAAGGTGAAAAGCGCCATGCCGACGCCGCAGAGACCTTCGTCGGCGATGCCCAGACGGTTCTTGACGAAAAGGGGTATAAAAGGCATTGCCATGGAGTATCCCCCCATGGCAAGGAGCTGGGAAACCCAGATCAGAAAGAGATTCTTCTGCCAGTTTTTCATTTTATCATCGTCAGAAGAGGTAATTTCAAAAGTCATTCAAAAAATGACAAAGATGCCATTCGCAAAGAGCTGTAAAGGGTAGTTTGAGGTTGCTACCTGTAAGGTAACAGCCGAAAACGCTCCCTTTAGCAGATCGAAGCGAGGGCGCTTTGACAATTTTGAGGAGTTTTGAAATTGCCTCAAAAGTTTACCCATTGACCTTTGGCAGCAGATTCTTTCACCACCTCAAGATAACGCTGGATCTTGATCCCCTGTTCCAGACCGGGATCGGCTTTGACACCCTTGTGAACACAGGCAAGGAAATTATAGAGACAGTGCATGTGTCCCCGGAGCCAGCCGATAGCGGCTTTGGGAGTGGGGAACCCGGCGGGCTTGTCGTAACGCTGTCCGCAGTCGATGGCGGTCCACCCCCGGACGCCGCCTATGGGAGAACCCTTGGCGGTGCGGTCGTAGAAGAAAAGTTTATCCAGATTCATGGGTTCCCATTTGATACTGCCCTTGGAGCCGTGGATGGTGAATCCCATTTCATCCTCCGCCCCCGTGGCGATCTTAGAGGCACGGATAATGCCTGAAGCGCCGTTGGGCAGCTTGACGATGCAATTCATATTGTCCTCGGCTTTCACCTCAAGCATGACCGCAGGATCACTGGCAGAGGGGCGCTGAGGATAAGCGATGTGAGTGGTGGCACAGACAGAAGCAAAATCCCCCACAAGGCTGTTCATCAGATCCAGGATGTGGCTCCCCAGATCAGCGACGGTACCGGCTTCAAGTTTCCACTTGAAGGGGGCTTTGGGGTCGGAGCTGCCGCTGTGGAGGTAGGCGCCTTCAAACTCCAGCACCTCGCCGATGGCGCCCTCTTCAATAAGCTGTCTGGCGCGCAAAGTGGCGGGGAAGAAACGGTTCTGCAGCGTCATCTGGGCAATGCCTTTGTACTCCGGCAGAAGGGCTTCGATCTCGGCAGCTTCGGCGGCGGTGGCAACAAGGGGTTTGTCGCAGTAGATGTGCTTGTTGTTCTTCATGGCGGATTTCAGTGCCTCAAGGTGGGCATCGTTGGGGGAGCAGATATCCACGATGTCGATTTCGGGATTTTCGGTGATCTCCCTGAAATCGGTAACACCGACAGCCCCCAGAGCGGCGGCGGCTTTAGCGGCGCTTTCGGGCCGTGAGGTGCAAACCATGGCGATTTCGCTTTTGAATTCACTCTGATCGTAGAAAAGGGGGATATTCTGATGTCCGTAGGTGTGGACCTTGCCGATGAATCCGTATCCGATCAATCCGACTTTGTAGACCTTCATAAAAAATTACCTCATTGATATTGTTGAAAAAACTGTTATTTGACCTCGACCAGAGAGGCGTTGTTGATACGGCATTCAGAGCCCTTTTTGCCATGGAGCTGGAACCTGACATAAGGATTTTTCCCCAGCGCCTTGCCGTGGGTGGAAACGATATACTCCTGACGCATCCACTTGAGGGGACCTCTGAGCTTTCTGCGGGGAAGCATGGTCACATATCCGTTATGCTCGTCAAAGCGGACATTGAATTCTGAATCCTTTTCCAGTTTCAGGTAGAAGGTCAGTTTGTATCTGGTATTGGTTTTGAGTTTGAGATACTGCGCCAGAAGCTGTCCGTCTTTCAGCACCAGAGAGGCGCCGTCTGTGACAAAGTCCCCGGTATCACGGGCAAGAGGACGACCGGAGAACCATTTGCCCATCCAGCGTCCATTGATCCTGCCGGTAAAATTACCGTCGGCAAGAAGATTTTTCTCTTTGGATTCTTCAAAAATCACAGTTCCGAAATTTTCCAGATCGCCGAAACTTTTGGCAAAGAAGCTCCAGTTGTAGCAGGGAAGCGCCTTGACGCCGTTGAGGACACGGTAACGGGTGAAGTTGGCTTTGAACTTGCCGGGCACAGCGGCAGGGAGACTCCCCACCGGGATCGCCGCTTCAATGGTGAAGCCTTTGCCCTTTTGGATGGAGGCGGTAACTTTGGCAGACACATTCCAGGGGGAGATCTTTTTGACGCCCACTTTATGATAGAGTCCAGTGTAGACACCGGCAGGGGTGAGGATCAGCTGGAAACGCTCTTTCTTCTGCCCTGCAGGATCGAACTGGACCTCGACGCTGGTATCTTCCCAGAGTTTGGGGTCGTGATTCTTCCGCTTGGGCAGGATCATGGCGTCGGTGTGGGGTTCCTCGCAGTTGAATTTCACATAGTAGAAGTTTTTATCCCGTTTCAGCTGAACGAAACTCTTGACCTCAGCTTTTCCCTCCATGGGAACCAGATAGCAGGGAGCGCCCCATTTGTTTTCGGGCATGACAGCCTTCCAGTGTTCGTTGGCGCTGACCTTCTTGATCCAGTTGTTTCTGGCTTTGAGAAGATTACCGTAGATGTGGGTCTTGATGAAGCGGACTCTGTCAAGAGATCCCTTATCATTTTTGACCAGTTTTTCAGCCTGAGCAAAAAGTTTATCGACTTTGGCAAGTTCCCCTGCCCCCCAGATCTTGTTCCAGAGTTCGGTGATGGTGGGGACGATGGTCACAGGACCTTCGGGAGTTTCCACGGAGCGTCCCACATAGGCAAGCCAATTCCTTTCAAGGATGACAAAGAACTCTGCCATGGGAGCGGCAGCTTTGCCGAACATGCGTCTGTTGAACTCATCCATAACAGCTTTCACATCGGTGGAGTTGTTCCACGCCACCCGGCTGAACACATAGTAGTTGATGGCACTGAGCATAAAAATGTCGGTCTCAGCTTCCATGTAGGCGCCGAAAATATAGGGGGCGGCATCCTTGTAGAACTGCCCCACCACCATGGGAGCGGTGTTGGGCAGCCCCGGCTCCATGCGGAGCTTACTGGGATAGGTCCAGAGCCAGGTCTTGCCCCCCAGCTTTTTGTGCCAGTCGGCAAGGAGCTTCAAATCTTTGGCGTGAAGTGGGGTGTTCACATTCCAGGGTCCCCGGAGCGCCAGCATGACCAGCAGATTTTCAGGAATGGGGAAAGGAGGAATGCTGCGGTAGTTGGCATAAGCCATGGTGGTCAGGTGTCCCGGCACCTTGCGTTTCTGGATCTCTTTGGCGATGTCGGCAAAGAAGCTCCAGATGTAATCACTGCCCGCCTTGGGACCTTTGGAAAAGTGGGGTTTGCACTTGGGACACTGGCAGGGATGGCAGCAGTCGTTGGGCATGATGTTGAAATAGGGCATCCCTTTGGGGAAACGGGACCATGACCAGTAGGTCAGTCCGCGGCTTTTGGCATCTTTGCCCCGGAGGAAGGCTTCGGCATCATCAACGATGACCTTTTTGATGTCACTGGCAAAGCAGATATGTCCGTAACGGCTGCTGGGGCGCGCCGCCTTGGTGTCAAAGTGGCGCAGACCGTTGGCTTGCAGAGCGAAATATTCAGGATTGCTTTTGGCAAAGCGCTGGATGAACTGGAGCAATGCCAGTCCGTGACAGTTGGGGATCACCTCAGTTTCCAGACGGAGTCTGTTGCGGTTGATGATCCAGGCGTTTTTGGGGAGTCCTTCATAAGAAGTTTTTCCGACACTGATACGGCGCTGGTAGAAGTCGGGACGGTCGGAAATGTAGACCGTGGGCAGACTCCAATCCTTCATCCTGGGGATCACTGTACCCATATCCCCGGGGAAATAGAAGCGCACATTGGCAAAGCGTTCAAGAAAATCGTAGGTTCCGTAAAGAGACCCCCGCTCAGGAGAGCGTCCGTAACCTTTGTTGGCACCCGGTGTAGAGGGTCTGCCTTTGGGGTCGTCCCTGCCGATGATGAGAATGGCGTTGGGGAGTGTTTTGATGACAAAGCCGTCACGGTCCATTTTTTTCACGTCGATACCGTATTTGGCAGCCAGAGCGGCGTCGCCGATGATGATAGCGGGGATCTTCCCTGACGCTTTCGTTTTCACAGGGATCTTAACTGAGAAGGCTTTCCCCAGTATCTCCGCAGCTTCGGCGGCAGCCTGACGGCTCACATTGGTTGAAGCGGCAACGATCTCAAAGTTGACCTTGCCGTTTTTCGCCATCATCAGGGCAATGTTTCTGCCCATGACCACTTTGCGCTCCTGTTTGGGTTCAAAGCTGCTCCGGGCGCCGGAAAGGGCAGCGGCAGTCAGCACCACAAGTGACAGTACCAGAAATTTCTTCATAGCTCTTTTTCCCTCAAATATTGTCTGAAAACAAAAAAAGCCCGCAATATGCGAGCTTTTTCTGAAAGAATTGTACCTTTGGATTACTTGGCACGACGGATCTTCAAGGTGTCAGTGATCTCAATGTACTTGGGATAGTTCTCGCCGGCAAGGTAGGCAAGAAGTTTTTTGCGGCGGGCAACCATGGCAAGCAGACCGCGGCGGGTGCTGTGGTCCTTCTTGTTGGCTTTGAGGTGCTCGGTCAGAGCAACGATGCGGGCGCTCAGCAGAGCGATCTGGACCTCGGGGGATCCGGTGTCGCCGGCGGTGCGGGCGAACTTGGCGATGATTTCTTTCTTGTCCATTTTCATGTTCTCCATTATTGTTTTGACTTGCACTTCCGCTTGCCCTGCTGACGGACCTCATCAGGACGCTGCGGAGCGTGATTTTTATAATATATCACACACTCACTCTTTTGTCAAGAGATGTTCCCGATAAAACTGCAAAAAGAGCTCCATTCTGTAGGGAATGCACTGATTTTTCACATCGACACGATGATCTTTCAGAGCTTCTTTAAGGATCTGCTGCCGCATTTTGCACCCATTTTCAAGGGCATATCCGGAATAAAATTTGTCGGCCATCAATTCCGTTCCCAGCCGCAGGGCAAGGGCAATTCCAAAAAACGCAAGCAGCACAGTGCAAAACTTTTTCCCGCCCCCCGGAGCAGTTAAAGTGACAAGTCCGAGAAAAATCACCATAAAGGTCATACTGTAAACACCGAAAAAGAGATCAAACTCCAACATCAGATCAAGCCGGGCAACCATGACGACTGAACAAATATACATGGCAGCCAGTAAACAACCCCAACACAGCGCCAGATGGGACGCCGTTCTTTTTCCTTTCCGGTACCTGCGGCAGAGTTCAGCGGCAACACCGCATGCAAGAAGCACCCCGGTCAGGGCAGCTACGGCATGACTGGAGTGGAAATTATTGAACCAGTTTCCCAGATTGCCGAAGAGGAATAAGAAGCCCTGATAAAAGTGTTCTCCGTGAACTGCAATTTCACGCTGATATGAAAAATCCGGATCACAGTTGTTCACGGCACGGATCATTGCCGGAGTCAGATAAAGATTGTTGATGATCCCGAAACAGGTGATACAAAAAGGTGCAAGCACCACAAAACGCATACGCGTTGAAGATACCGGCGCATTTTGCAAACTTTGGTAAAACATGACGACCGCCGCCGTTCCGCAGAGCGCTGCCGTAAAGTAAAAGCCCTGCCTGTCACTCAAAGTCATCAGCAGCAAAGAAAGGATGAAACAGATTTTCGCACTTGTTTTGTTCCACCGGAAGACAGCAAACCCGGCAAAAAAAGCGCCCCACAATCCCAGGGCTGTCAGATATTTGGCACAGCGGAAATAGTCCAACCCGGAAACCGGTGAAGAAAGGACAAAAAAGAGGGAGATGAAAGTAACAAGGAGCCCCGGGATACCGGGAAAAAACTTTCTTGTGAAGTATTGCTGCACAAAAACCATCATCCCGCAGAGGAGCAGTGAACAGATCGAGTGAAACCAGATGATCTTTCTTTTCAGCAGAAAAGCAACGAAATGGGCATCGAGCAAATCAAAGAGATAACTCAACTCTCTTGCCTGATAGCATCCCCAGTCATTCCTGACCGGATCAAATATTTTCTGCATCAGGGAGCGCCCGTCAAGGTAGTTGGTAAAAAAAAGGGAACTTTCTGCATGAAGATTGCCGCCGTCACGGTAAAGGGTGATCAGAAACAATATAACCATACATAACAAAGCCCCGAGCAGAGCGGCGCCGAAGTTTGTCCTTTTGAAAACGATCCTCATTTCACACCTCTCGCAGCCGCAGCTGCGCTCAATTTTTTCTCAACCAGACGGCAAAACTCCTTTTTCCCGTTTTTCCGGGCATAATACAGTGCAAGGGAGAACCAGCGGCAACCTTCATTGAAGCGTCCGGTGCGGCAAAGAAGATCCCCGTAAAGGACCATCAAAGAAGGATGCCTGTATTCATAAGCCCCCAGACGGCACCATTTTTCTGCCCCCGCCATATCACCTGAGCGCATACACAAGATAGAAGCCTGAGCCACAACTGCCGCCCGTTTTTCGCCGTAAAAGAGAGCATTCTCCGTAGCTCTGAGATACCGGTCATCGTAACGGACCTTCATGTGGGGCGGCACAACAGCCTTTTCCCGGGGAAAAAGAAACTGCTGGAGCAACATCAATACAGGGATAAAGACTATGACCGCCAGAGCGATCAAAGCACTGCGTTTTTTTTCTTTCATTTTCGGATCCGGAACACCCTTGCTTCAAAGCCGCTGAAAAGGGCGCTGAACATCTTTTTCCCCGGCAGAGCAAGTTTCATTCTCCGGGTCGTGTTGGAACAGTTGACACCGACGATGAGCCAGTAGCTGCCGCAATCTCTGACAGCGGTCTGGAATCCGGCAGGTTCGTTCACAGCCACAGGTTTTCCGTTGTGGAACTCCTGCATCATTTCATCCAGTTCGGCACCGGTGGTGGAAATGACTGACCAGAGCCGTGAACGCTCTGCGGGGAGAAATCCGTGACCCAGATGAAAGAGGACTCCGGCACTGTTGTTGATAAAGGCAAGGTAAAGTTCCGCCCGGAGCTCTTCGGCACTGCGGCTGTAGTTGTCAGGCACAGTGACGCCGAACCAGTGAAAGAGCACTTTGCCGGGGACCATGTTGCGGATCTTACGGATCTCCTGAGCGATGGCGGGCATGGGATCGGCTTTGTAGCTTCCCCGGACAGCCACCTCAAAAACATCACAGGCAGGGGCAAAGCGCTCAGCTTGCTCCTGACGGTCGATCTGAAGAGAGAAAAGCTGATGGGGAGCGTACTTTTTCAGCTCGTCATAGATTTTTTTGTAAAGTTTTGCGGAATCCTGTTCCACCAGTTTGCCCTTGACGGTGAGCCAGCTTTTCATCTGGGCTTCGTAGGCGACGCGTGAGATCTTCAACTTCTGATTGTTGAGCTTCACCGCCTGAGCGCGGTAGGACTCAAGGGTCTGAGCCTCATCCCCGGGGAAAAGATACCCTGTTCCCTCAGGGGCACGGCGGAGCTTCTTGCCCGTCAGGGAAGGCAGCTCAATGGCTCCGGGGAGATTGCCCGCAGAGATGTGTGCCAGATTGAAACAGTTACCGTGGTGGAGTTTCAGCACTTTGGTCTGGGAGCCCCCCACCAGAAAGCGCATCCTGTTCCCGCAGTAGAGGTACTCCCCTTTACGCTCCCATTTCCCTGCACAATGGCGCATCAGAGGCGCTGCGGCGGTAACTTCCAGCACCCGTGAAATGTGACAGTTGCCGCTTTTCACTGTCAGCAGATAGCGTCCGGGGCGGTCAGGGAGGATTTCAGAACCGGAAGAACGGTCTGAGCTCCACTTGCGGGGAGCAGGTCCTGCAAGGGAAAATTCCTTCTTCCCTTTCAAAGTACTTTTCCACTGGAGCTTTTTATCGGCAGGGGTATAGTAATAACGGTCAAGTTCGAGGTAAGAACGGTTGTCAAAACCTGAAAGAGCAGAGCGCTCCCAAAGGATCCTGCCGGAACTGTCTTTGAGCCGGAAGGTGCGTTTGCCAAAGGATTTGACAGGTATCTCCATAAGCCGGGGCGGAGTGAATTCAAAAAGACCTGTGTTGGAGGAGCTGGAACGCCATTTCTGACCATCTTCGTCCATCTCAAGGTGACACCCTTTCCCGTTGAGGAGAGTTGCCCTGACAGCGACGGCAGATTGTTCAGAAAGAATGACCTGAGGTGCATTGGAAGTTCCGAAACGCAAAGTGCCGTACTCTTTGTAATTGTGGAAATCCTTTGTGCCGCTCCAGCTGAAGTGTTCGGTGTAGTGCCCTTTGGCGCGGGTATGGCAGAAGTTGACCTTCCAGGCACTGCCCAGAGGAGGCTTTTTCTGCCCCAGATCGGCGTATGACACCTCAATGGTGACACGACTCCAATCTTTCACATCTGCTTTAAGCTGTCCGGGTTCCCATGAGGTATCCTTTTTTCTGGCAGTGTAAAGAGTCCCGGCGGGGTTGACACCGATATGATAGTAGACGCCCGTTGAAGGATCCGGACAAATCTGGAGTTCGATGGACTCTTTCCCTACGACAGCAGGGGAATCATGCTTTGCCTTGTTGAAAAGGAAATCCCCGTTTTTGACGCCGGTATAAAAGGTGAAGCGCAATCCCTCAGGCAGACTCCTGACCCGGACGATGCTTTTATCCCCCTTCCACTTGCCTTTGATATCCACAAAGTTGGCAGCGATGCCGTTTTCAGAAAAACATTCGACCGCCGGAAGCACGGCAGCTGCCAGCAGCAGAAGTACGACAGATAAAAAAAACCGTTTTCCCATAAACACTCAACTCTCCTTTCAGCTGAAATTTTTCCACAAAACCGCAACAAGTGTAATGAAAATAAAGAGAAGCAGGATTATTCCTGAAATAAGATGCTCCCGCTGCCGGTGAAAAATGATGCTCCGGAAGGAGCGGGTCTGAAATGCCATAACCGCCATGCGCAGTTCGGTGACTGAGGCGTACCTGTCGGCAGGATCCTTTGCCATGGCTTTGCGGCAGACCAGTTCCAGCTCTTTGGAAACCGACACCCCTTTGGGGGCGACCTTTGACGCCTTGGGGGGATCCTCGGTCAGAGTCTTGAGAAGCACCTCTTCGTTGTTTTTCCCGGAATAGGGGGGCGACAGGGTCAGCATGGTGTAAAGCAAAGCGCCCAGAGCAAAGATATCACTGGATTTGCCCACGGGGGGAGCCTCAGGGTTGATGGAGATCTGCTCAGGCGCCATATAGCCGGGACTCCCCTTCAATTTCCCCTTTTCCCTGGAAATGGCTCTGCCGTCAAGAGAGGTTTCACAGGCAAGTCCCCAGTCATAAAGGCGCACCTCGCCGAATTCACCGATGTTGATGTTGTCGGGTTTGATATCCAGATGGCAGATGTTCCGGGAGTGGGCGTACCCCACGGCGTTGCAAACCCGCTGAAAGATCCGGAGTCTCCGGTCAAGGGTGTAGTAACTGCTCTCAAAGGGACGGTTTTCACGGATCCTTTTCAGTACCGTGGTCAAAGGGAGCCCCCTGAGGTAGGACATGGTGTAAAAGGGGGCGCCGTTGCAGTCCAGACCGATGTCGTGGACCGCAACGATATTCGGGTGTTCCAGATAGGCTGTGATACGCGCCTCTTTGATGAACTGTTCATGATCGCTTTGGGGGCGTTCTTTGAAATCGGGCATAAGCGCCATGGCGATCTCACGCCCGGTATCATGGTCATAAACCAGCAGCACACACTTCATGCCTCCGAAACCGATACTGCGGACAAGTTCGTACCGTTCCTGCTTCTTCTGAGGCAGGGAGTCAAGGGAGCAGACGAATCTGCCCCCGGTGGGAGGTCCGCCGCTTTCGTGCTGACGCGCCTCATCCGCCCGGATCATCCGCTTGAGTTCTTCGGCATCAAGTGCCATGGTGTTGGTATCATCAAATGCAGGCATCTGCAAAGCCTTTATTATTTAAGTTTTTGATCAAGTAAGGGAGTTGTTTTCTCCCTTACTTGCTGTCACCGCTTTTTCACAGCGGCAACGCCCTTGCGGACGGCAGCGGCATCAATGCGGCAGACGCCCCCGGATTTGCCGGGTGCTTCAAACATAGCATCCAGCATGAGCTCTTCAAGGAGCGCTCTCAGCCCCCGGGCACCGGTACCCCGTTTGACAGCTTTGTCGGCGATCATTTCCAGAGCCTCAGAAGTGAATTTCAGCTCCACATCGTCCATTGCCATCAGGCGCTGATACTGTTTGATGAGTGCGTTCTTGGGCTCGGAAAGCACCTTGACCAGATCTTCTCTGGAAAGAGGCGCCAGACTGGTGAGAACGGGCAAACGCCCGACGATCTCGGGGATCAGACCGAAACGGACAAGATCACCGGGTTCACAGAAGGCAAAAGGATTCTTCCGGAACTCTTCGACGCTGACAGTTTCATCGTCGGCAGGTTTTTCGTTGTCAAAACCGATGATCTGCCTGCCGCAGCGCCGCTTGACGATGTCGTCAAGACCGCAGAAAGCACCGCCGCAGATAAAAAGGATGTTTGAGGTGTCGATGTGCAAGCACTCCTGATTGGGGTGCTTTCTGCCCCCCTGGGGCGGCACATTGGCGACGGTGCCTTCAAGGATCTTCAAGAGAGCCTGCTGGACACCTTCACCGGAAACATCACGGGTGATGGACATATTTTCACCTTTGCGGGCGATCTTGTCGATCTCGTCCACATAGATGATGCCGATCTGGGTGCGTTCGATGTCGCCGTCGGCTGCCTGATAGAGCCGCAGCAGGATATTTTCCACATCTTCGCCCACATAACCTGCCTCAGTCAGAGTGGTGGCATCGGCGATGGCAAAAGGCACATCAAGCATCTTTGCAAGAGTACTTGCAAGCAAAGTTTTACCGCTGCCGGTGGGACCGATGAGGAGCACGTTGCTCTTGTCGATCTCGACCTCGGAAAAAGCGGCGGCGGCATCGGGATCAGCAAAGCGGGTCTGGAGCCGTTTGTAGTGGTTGCGGACAGCCACGGCAAGGGTCTTTTTTGCCTCATCCTGCCCGATGCAGTAACGGTCAAGTTCCGCCTTGATCTCGGCGGGTGAAGGAACTTTCAAAGCTGCCACAGCCTCGGCGGTTTTGGAGCTGTCCTTCTTACCGGCGCGTGCCTGCAGAGCGGCATTTCCTGCCTTGAGGCAGGAACTGCAGATCCCCATGCCTTCAAAGCCGCTGGGGAAAAAATCTGCCGGGATCTTTTCAAATTCTCTGCCGCAGAAGCCGCAGATGGTACGGTTGTTCTTCGCCATGATCACTTACCGCCTTTCCGGCTGACCACTTTGTCGATGAGGTGATACGCCACAGCCTCTTCGGGGCTCATGAAAAAGTCTCTTTCGGTATCCTTTTCAATGCGCTTGACGCTCTGACCGGAGTGGGAAGCAAGGATCCCGTTGAGGATACCTTTGAGCCGGATGATCTCCTTTGCCTGAATATTGATATCGGCAGCAGTTCCTTCGGCGCCGCCCCAGGGCTGGTGGATCATGATACGGCTGTTGGGCAGAGAATAGCGCTTACCGGCAGCACCGGCGGCAAGGAGCACAGCTCCCATTGAGGCGCACTGCCCCACGCAGTAGGTCTGCACATCGCAGGAGATCATCTGCATGGTGTCGTAAATAGCAAGTCCGGCTGTGACGGAGCCGCCGGGGCTGCAGATGTAGAGAGAGATATCTTTGGAGGCATCCTCAGCTTCAAGAAAGAGGAGCTGAGAAACGATCAATCCGGCGACAGCATCATCAATGGGGGAGCAAAGCATAATGATCCGCTCTTTCAGAAGGCGGCTGTAAATATCAAAAGCCCGTTCTCCCTGACCGGTCTGCTCGATAACGGTTGGGACAAGATAAGATTGGGTCTGTTTGTTCATAAAAAATATTCTCCTTCACTATATATATGGGTAATTTTTGACAAATCTTTCACCGGAATCTTACAATTATCAAAAAAAAGTACACCCGGCCGGAACATTTTTGCAAAAGTCCGGTCGGGGATCAGTCAAATCGTATCCCGGAACGAACCGGGCTGATACAACACTGTATTGTACTCCAAAGCAGAAATTACTTCAGCACCTTGGCAACAAGTTTTTCCAGAGCGCCTTCGGCAGCCATTTCCATACGGAGTTCTTCGATGGCGCCGTTGCGTTCCAGAGCGGTACGCATTTCAGCGGGCTTCATGCCGTAGTAGTAGCTCATGCCGGTGATGCGGTCGTTGAGTTCAGCATCAGAGATGGTAAGACCTTCCAGCTTGGCAAGCTTGGAAAGGATCAGGCGGCGGCGCAGAGCGACTTTGGCGGCAGCTTCAGCGGTTTTCTTGTGCTCATCCAGTTCGGCTTTGAACTTTTCGGCATCGGCTTCACTGCGGACAGTGGTGCGGGCGATGTTCTGGAGTTCTTTGGCATTCTCGCTGTCCAGAAGGGCAGGAGGCATATCGAATTCACCGGCAGCTTCGTCCAGCTTCTTGAAGACAGCTTCGGCAGCTTCCTGACGGCGCTTGGCTTCGCTGTCGCGCTCAAGTCCCTGACGGATCACCTTGCGGAGCTCGTCGATGGAGTCCATCTTGATCTTCTCAAGAAGTTCCTCATCGGTCAGCTCTTTGCGGCGCTGGACTGCCAGAACGCTCACTTTGTAGTTGACGGTCTTGCCTTTGAGGGCATCTTCACCGCAGTCGTCACCGAAAGTGGCGGCGATGGTATATTCCTTGCCCTTTTCGGCACCGGTCAGAGCGGCGATGGCGCCGGGGATGCTTTCGGGCTCGCTGAGCATGAGGAAGGTATCTTCACAAGCCACGCGGCGCTTCAGGCTGGGGGAAGCATCTTCGGGGAGTTCAAAGTCGCTGGAGTAGTTGACTTTGAGCATATCATCAGCCTTGGCGGGTTCTTCCACATCGGTGAAGGAGCCGTACATGGTGTGGTAAAGTTTCAGTCTCTCTTCGATCATTTCGTCACTGACAGCGTCCTGAGGCAGTTCGACGGTGATGGCGTTGTAGTCGCCCAGATCGATTTCGGGAGCGGTGTTCATATTGAGGGTGAAGGTAAGATCACCTTCCTGTTCCATGTCGGGCTGGGTCTTGAAACCGACGGTCAGGATCTCAAGATCCTTGTTCTCTTCGATCTTGGCAAAGGCGGCGCCCATGATGCGGTTGCGGAGTTCTTCTTTGATTTCGCCGGCAAATTTGCTGGCGACCAGTCCGGCGGGAGCTTTACCGGCACGGAATCCGGGGAGACGGGCGACACCGCCGATGTAGGCGACGACTTTGTTCTTCTCAGCTTTCACAGCATCAGCGGCAAAGGTGAAAGTCGCTTCGCAGCAGCAGGGCTGAGGAGTGGCGTATTCCACTTTCACGCTTTCGGCAAGAATATTTTTTTTAGCCATAATTCAACAATCCTTTCAAGAGATTAAAATTTTCAGCAAACAGTGTTAAGTGATAATATAGCACGATTTTTAAATTTTACAAGGGGAGGTAATTTCAAAACTCGTTCAAAAATAAATTTTATTTCAATGCCGCCTCAATGATTTTTGTCTGGACCTCCCTCAAATGCATGTTCCCCAGATGTCCGCCCCGGGAAAACCATGTGATCCTTTTGCCGAAAGTCCTGTCAAGATAGCGGCGGTGCTCCGGCGCCAGAAGGGGGTCATCCCAGGCGTGGATCACCCGCAGCCGGGGGAAATTCTTCAGACCTTTGAATGTACGCACATCTCCCTGAGCATACAGCTGCTCCAGAGTCTCTCCGGGGAACTGGGGGAAGACAAAGTTCCGGGCGTATTCTTTGAAGCCCACTTTGTCGATTTCCAGATAAAGATCGTTGCGACTCCACCAGCTGTAAGGGGTCTTAAGGGGCGTTTTGATCCCTTCGGAGCTGGCATTGTGGAGGATATGGCGCAGAGGAAGTCGGAAATAGAGTCCTGCAACGAACCTGCCGATTTCTTCCTCAGGGCGGAAGAGGGGGATTTGAACGCCTTTGTCCGCAGAAGGTTTTTCAAGATTGGCTGCCGTGACCATTCTTCCGGCAATTTCGGTCAGATTGTCAAAGCACTGTTTTTCGCTCCATTTGCTCCCTGCCAGAGCAAGGCTGTCGGCAACTTTGGAGGCATATTCCAGAGAGACGGGGGGATTGATCGCCACATAGCGGTCAAAGTACAACTCAGGGGCGATACGCTCCATTTCGGCGATCTTCATAGTGTAAAGTCCGCCGAAACTGTAACCGGCAAGGATCAGTTCAGGGAGCTCCAGACACAGCTCTTTTTCCTCCACTTTTTTAAGAGCTTCTTTGAGGACCATCTTCAATATCTTTGCATCATAAGCCACATTGCCGGGGAGTTTCCCGGAGTTGCTCTGTACCATGAAAGAGCCGGAAAAAGCGCAGTCCAGCGTCAGAACAGAGCACTTTTGTTTGTGGAACATCTCAGCCAGCGCCATGGTGGAATTGCCGTCATGAGTCCCCCCCACGCCGGGGAGCAGGACCACCAGTTTGGGCTCAGGCTGAACTTTATCGGGATCAGAGTAATCGATCTCCTCCCCCTTCCAGAATCCGCAGGCGACCTCCCCGCCGTTGGGGAGCTTCACCCATACCCGTTTCATCCGGTTGGCAAAGTCGCTGTTGAAGATGGACAGCGGCATATACCACCAGTCGTTCCGGGCTTCAGGACGCCACAAAGCCACCTGCAAAGTGGAAAGGACAGGGGAAAACTCTCCGAAATTTCTCAAATCGTGCCAATTTCCCTTCACTCCCCGGGGCGCCTTGAAAAGGGGAACAGGCTCCGGCTTTGCCGGAGGTGTCAGGAGCTCTTTCTTGCGGTCCCCCAGACGGTATTGCCAGAGTCTGTTCTGCAGTTCACGCCGCAAAACCATGGCTTCCCGGTAACTCTTGTAGGGGTCGGCGGAGCCGCTGACAGCGTTGTGATAAAGCTCCTGAGCCACGATCACCTGATTGAGCATGACGGCGCTGGAGTAGGGGATGTAGGTCTTGGCATCAAGGGCGTAGTCAAAGACGAATCCCAGAGCATCACGGCAGTTCACCCGGGGCAGGAAGGGCAATATAAGGGTGCATCCGGGGTCGATCTTCCAGGTGTGGAAGGTCTGCCCGAAATCGGAGTCCGTAGAGTGCAGATCGAACCAGTGATACCCCACATCAAAGAGTCCGGCGATCCCCAGTGTGGAGTTGGCAAGAAAACGCAGAAATTCATGTCCCGATCCCCGCCACTCCGCCCGGAGCAGAGCGCTGATGAAACGCGCGGGGAACTCCAGATTGAGGCAGAGATTGTTGACACACTTTATCACCGGACGGGGCAGAATGGAGGTGTAGACTCTGCCGATCCAATCGACAGGGTACTCCATGAGCACATGCTGCACTGAAAACATCGCCCGGTTGAAGGGTTCGATGGGGTCGCTGCCCGCCGCCCGGTTTTCCAGTTCCGATAAGGTCCAGGGGGCGTTGCGGGGCTTATCGTCCAAAGGTGTCTGACAGCCGCACAAAAGCCATGCGGCGCAGCAGCATAAACAGAGATTCAGTATAAAGTATTTTTTCATGACAACAGTTTCCTTGATAATCGTGCAAACATTTCTACAATATAAATCCCATTTTCTCTAAAGTCAAGTTTTCCGGCATAAAAAACTGCACAAAAGTACTTTTGACAGTACCTTTGTGCAGCAAAAAACAACCCTTGAGGCAGATTTTATTTGATACGGATCTCCGCCTTGAAGGAAACCTTCCCTCCGGGAGCGATGGAAAGAGGTTTATAGAAAGGCTCGCAGGTGGCAGCAAAGAGATCAGCCGTATCCCATACCGCAACGCCGCCAAAATCCCCGGCAGCCTGACAGTCGATGGTCATGGTCTTACCGTTGGATGCCTTGAAAGTCAACACATTGCCCTTGATGGGGATGGAGGGATTTTTCACAATGAAGATACGGCGGATCTTGGCTTCAGAAGCAGGATCTATATCCTTTTTGAAGAAGCTGTATCCGTGGGGACGGAGGATCTTTTTGCCGCCGATCTCCATGAATCCGCCATTCTTATTGTCCCACGCAGTGGGCATGAAATACCAGCGGAATCCCACATCCTCCATGGAGATCTCAGTGGTGTTTTTGAGAATGGTCTCAATAGTAACAGCCGTCAGATCTTTGTTGAAATTGAGAACACGGACAATGTTGAGACTGGGCAGAGCCGGATAGCTTCTGCCTGAAGTGGTACATTCAGCGACGATGCGCAACCCTTGAGGAGTCACCTTCTGTTCTGTGACCTTGAAGGCGTGGTAAGCCTGCATACCGTGGGGGCCCGGATTCCAGAAACAGCTCATACCGAAATTCTTGTGGACCTGTTCGGCGCCGTTGATTTTCAGAGAGTGGATCACCAATCCTCTGGGATCCACAAGGGCAGTGTTCTTCCCGGCAGTGATTTGAAGCTGATTCTTATCCCGGGGATCCACGACTTTGCACTCAAATCCGCCTTTTTTGAAGTTCTGCCATGAGCCGAAATCGTTTTCGCTCATAAGCGCCCTGTCAAGAGCGGCTTCCCTTGCTGCGGCAGCCTTGTTGCTCTTGTCGAGAGCGGTTTTCGCCTTTGCCATATCAGCGGCGGTCAGCTGCAGCAAAGCGGGCACCTTTTTGCAGGGAGCGATCTCAAAGAAAACCCAGCGCAAAGCTCCGGCGTGAAGCAGGATCCCTTTTTGCAAATCACTGCCGCTGAAAAGTTTTCCCTGAGCTTTTGTGAACTGGCGGGAGCGTCCCACCTCACGGACGCAATAGCTCTCATTGGCATTGACCTTTGAAAGCTGCAGTTTGAAGATCACATCACCCTTTTCCCAGAAGTTGCCCACAGCGGCAAGGATCTTGTCACCTTTGACAAAAGCCGCCGCCTGAAGGACAGGGCTCTTTTTGATGTCAGGCATCAGCCGGGGACTCACATTGAGGACGGGAGAAGGGAAAGGAGTCACAGGGACAACTGCGATCTCTTTGATCCTCTTCCCGGTCATGACCATATCTTCAGTCAGAGCGATCAAACGGGAGCTGCGGCCCAGCTCGCCCCAGAACCGGTGGTCATATCCTCTGGGGAAGAAGTAGAGCTGAGAAGCGTGGAACCCGGAAAGGAAAGCGCTGATCTGATCCATTGCCATACCTTCGGGCTGCCCCAGAGCGGTGGTATTGACCTGATTGCCGTGGGGCATGGCAAGAAGTTTGGCACGTTTCTGAGGCAGAGTCTTGTTGTAGTCCCTGACCACCCGCTGCAAAGCCTCCCAGGTGCGGACGTAGGCGCCTTTGGTGTAAACATAAGGACGGTCGCCGATAAACCAGATGTAGGGTCCCCAGACATTGAGCCACTTGGTGCGTCCGGCGTAATTGTAGGGTCCAAACTCCCACTGCTGCTGGAAATTCTGGTCGTAGAGGATCACCTGATCGGTGCCCACTTCGGGACACATACCCACCTCTTTACCTCCGGCAGCCATGATCTCCTTGTGGAGCGTCAAGATCATTTCACCATGCTGCCAGCCTCGGAAACGGATGGCGGTATCACGGTATTTTTTGCCGATCTGAAGCTCTCCGGGCCAGATTTTGTCGATCTGACCGGCGGGGATCTTTGCATATTTGGCAAACTCTTTTTTACAGGTATCGCAGAAACATCCCCGGTTGCGGAAGGTATAGGGCTCCCAGTTGGGGGTGAATCCGTCAAATCCGGCAATGGACCTTTTGATCATGGGGACCACGATCTCCTTGTAATAAGGAGTCTTGAGGTAGATGGCGGCGGGACAGGTGGCGTAAACGCCGTGGTTGTCCACAGGACGCCCCTGAAGATCCCTGAAGATGGAGTAGGCAGGCTTCTTGTCGTTTGGCATTCTGCCGATACGGTATCCGTTGGCGATCGCCCAGGGTTCGGCGGTCACATATTTGACGCCGTACTTTCTGTAAAGCGAAGTGTCTTCCACGGGGATACTGGCGGTGATCCAGCGGGTACCGCTCTTTTGAGTGATGAACCGGGCAAAGGCTTCACGGGCAGCAGGAGAGTTCCGGAACTGGATGTCAGCCGAAACAGAACTGAATCCCGGCAGGAACCGTTTGGCTTGTGCCACTTGAGGGAGAGCCGGGATCATGCGGAGCGTGAAATTTTCTCTGGCACTGAGCATCTTCCCTTTTTGAGTGACATAAAGAGCGCATTCCCAGCTCTGACCAGCCTTGGCATTGCTGCGGATCATGACACTTGGCACATGCCAGCCGGTAAAAGTGTTGCGGCTGCGGAGCAGTGCAGGAATGGCTGCGGTAAAGGGGAGTTCCCACACCTTGTAATCTTTGCCGTTGCGTTTGATGTTTTTGAAAGTGTATTTGGGACCGAAAAAGCTATTGGCGCCCAGCACTTCCACATGGGCGGGCAGTTCCAGCCCCAGAGAGAAAGTACGCTCTTTGAACTTGCCTTTGGGCAAATTGTTTCTGAGGCGCATCCCCAGTATGCCGGGGTCCCCTGACGCCAGAGCAAAGACGTTGTCCAGCATCTTCATCGGTGTGACTTCGATAGTGACAGGCAAGGCTGGCGCGTTGATTTTTGCGAGAGCCACATCTTTCACCAGAGTCCTGCCGCAGCCGTCACTGCGGAATGCAATATCCAGCGCCTTTGTCCCTGCGGGAACGGTCAGTTCAGTTGTATAACCGGTCCAGTTGGGAACTGCCCCATAGTAAATGACCTGATAGGAACGGGTATTTTTGCCCTTCTTTTCCACCTCGGAAAGATAGTAGACCAATATCCCCTGAGAGGAACTGCCGCTGCCGATCTTCTGAGTGCGGTAAGAGAAGGAAAGTTTGTAACGCCCCCCCTGAGCGTCAGGCAGAGCAACTCTCTGGGTGGCTGAAATGTAGATGGAACCTGAAAGTTTGGAGCCCACGAGATTTTCCAGCTCAATGGGACGGTTCAGATCAAGGACTCGCTTACCGTCAACCACAGAAATGCGTGCTTCGGTGATCTTGGCGACTTTGGCAAAGAATTTCTTGCGGTTGGCTTCGCCGAACATCCAGCGTCCTTTGCTCCATCCGTCAAGTTTCTTACGGACGAAATCCTTTGAAAAGTCCCCGTTTTTTATCAGATTCTTTCCGGCGGGAGCTTTGACAGCAAAGCGTTCAGCCGAAATTTTTTCCATGGGGAACGACACCCCGCCTTTATCCAGCTTTTTGCTCCCGGCGGAAAGCTCCGCCGAAAACAAAAGGGCAACGCCCAGAAGAAATGAGAAATACTTCATATCCATTTAAGATCCTCTATTACTTTTTCTCCATAAGCAAAAGGGCTTCCTGCCCCTTCATGCCCGCAGTGACACCGCAGGCGGCGGCTTCAGGGCTCATATCTGCCACAGGAGCGGCAAGCACCTCTTCAATAGTGCTGACGCCCCGGACGATGGCAAAGCGGTCCTTCATCTTTTCGGCTGCCGCCATGGAAAAATAGCCGCATCCCAGATTTGCCTTTGCCCCCTGTATCAGCAGTATGATGCTGTTGGCAGTGGGGAAGGCTGCGGTTTTGAAGGTCACGCCCTCAATGATGCGTTCTTCTGTCATAATTCCACCTTCACATTTTCGCGCATCCGCATGACCTTGTCAAGAGCCTCTTTCACATCCTTGCCCCGGGCAAGGCAGACTCCCAGACGGCGGTGTCCGCAAAGTTCTCCTTTACCGAAAAGACGCACATCGGTCAGGGGTTCTTTGAGGGCGTTGGTCACATCAAAGGAAACGGAAGTGGAGTTGCCGTCCACCACGATGGCTTTGGAGGCGGCGGGACCGTAAAAGTCGATGGCAGGGATGGGCAATCCCAGAACGGCACGGGCGTGAAGGTCGAATTCAGAAAGGTTCTGGGAGATCATAGTGACCATGCCGGTGTCGTGGGGACGGGGGCTCACCTCGCTGAAGATCGCCTTGTCACCCTTGATGAAGATCTCAACACCGAAAATCCCCTGTCCCCCCAGAGCGGCGGTGATGGTACCGGCGATGCGGCGTGCTTCCTCTTTGGCTTTGGGACTCATTTCCTGAGGCTGCCAGGACTCCTGATAGTCGCCGTTGACCTGATGGTGTCCGATGGGTTCCAGATAGATGGTGCCGCTGACGCTGCGGACAGTCAGCTGGGTGATCTCATAATCAAAGTCAACAAAGCCTTCGACGATGACTCTTCCGGCACCGGCACGGCCGCCTTCCTGAGAGACACGCCATGCTTCGTCGATATCGGCTTCGCTCTTGACGGTGCTCTGACCGTGACCTGAGGAGCTCATGATGGGTTTGATGACACAGGGGATACCGATCTCTTTGATGGCTTCAACATACTCTTCGTAGGTTTCGGCAAAGCGGTAGGGAGAGGTGGGAAGTCCCAGTTTTTCGGCGGCAAGTCGGCGGATGCCTTCACGGTTCATGGTGAGCCATGCGGCGGTGGCGGTGGGGATGACTTTGAAGCCTTCTTTTTCCAACTCCTTCAATGTGGGGGTGGCGATGGCTTCCACTTCGGGAACGATGTAGTCGGGCTTTTCGAGTTCGATGACCCGGCGCAGTTCAGCGCCGTCAAGCATATTGATCACATGGCTGCGGTGGGCGACCTGCATACCGGGGGCGTTGGGGTAACGGTCAACGGCGATGGTTTCAACGCCGAGACGCTGCATGGCAATGACGACCTCCCGTCCCAATTCACCGGCACCGCAAAAGAGGACTTTGGTTGCGCCGGGGGTTAAAGCTGTTCCGATCATATTACTGTTCCTTTCTTTATTGATAAAACTGCTTCAATCAACTATACACCAGCATGAAATACCGGCGGGCAGAACTTTGCCGGTACTTTCGGGGATGGTCATTTCCTCCCCTTCGATACGGCATGATGTTCCGAAAATATCCCGGACCATCCGGGAAAAAACCTCAAGGGAAAATCCGGGGGAGTGGCAGCTCAGCACCAGATTGAATGAACGCTCCGGATCTCTCAGCTCCCGGCAGCACTCCAGCAGACGGGGCAGATCGGTTTCGATCTTCCACACCTGTCCGGAGCTTCCCCTGCCGAAACTGGGGGGATCAAGGGCGATCAGGTCGTAGCGGCTGCCCCGGCGCACCTCACGGTTGACAAACTTTTTCACATCGTCAGTGATCCAGCGGATGCAGTTGGGCACCTGGGGATTAAGGAGCATATTTTCCTGTCCCCACTCATTCATGCCCCTTGCGGCATCCAGATGGCACACCTTTGCGCCCCCTGCTGCCATTGCCATGGAACCGATACCTGAGTAGCCGAAAAGGTTGAGTCCGCTCTTGAAATCCCCGGTACGGAACCTTTCCCAGTTCCGGTACTGCTCGGCAAAGAAGCCCAGATGTCCGAAATTGGTGGGTTTCATCTTGAGGGTGAATCCGGCATACTCCACCAGCCACGATTCGGGGAGCCGTTTTTTAAAATCCCATTTACCGCCCCCGGAGTTGTCGCGGGTAAAGACGGCATCGGCACTTTCCCATTCGCTGCCGGGCAGCGTGGGATTCCAGAAGGCGTTGAGGGCGGGACGCACCAGACGGCAGGGTCCGACCTGTTCCAATTTTTTCAGATTGCCGCTATCCAGCAGACGGTAGGGCAGTACAGGTATTTTTTTCTCTTTGCTGTTCATCAGAAACTCTCTTTTCATCTCTCATCGCGGTAGATGATCTCTCCGCCGCGGACGGTCATAAGCACCCGGTTGGTTTCCATCTCAAAGACGGCAAGATCCGCCCGGCGGCAGGGGAGCAGAACGCCCCGGTCCTCAAAGCCGAAAACCCGTGCAGGGTTGGCGGTCACACTCTGAGCGGCATCGTTTTCACTCAGGTGTCCGCAGCTCATCAAACTGTGCCAGCCGGTATCCAGCATGGCGGAACTCCCGGCAAGGACCCCCTGACCGGTCTGGGAAGTCCCCTCTTTGACCACGATCTCAGCAGGGCCGATGGTGTAGGTTCCATCCGGCATTCCGGAGCCCATGGTCCCGTCGCTGATACCGATAAGACGGTTGACTCTTTTGCAGCGGCAGACCAGATCGACGATCCGGGGGTGAACGTGGATCCCGTCAATAATGAGCTCCACCGTCACCCGGCGGTCGGTCAGGGCAATGCCGATAAGACCGATATCCCGCTGGTGCAGAGATGACATGCCGTTGAAAAGGTGGGTGCAGTAACGGGCGCCTGCGTCTACGGCTCTGAGGGCGGAAAATTCGTCGGCGCAGCTGTGCCCCATGGAGGGCATCACCTGATTTTCGCAGAGGAATTCAATAAGTTTGTCCGCATTTTCCAATTCCGGAGCAAAGGTCATGAGTTTGACCAGCCCTTTCCCGGCACTGACCAGTTCTCTGGCAAATCCCAGGTCGATGGCGGAAAGATACTTTGCCGGTTGGGCGCCGCATTTGTCGGGATTGAGGAAAGGTCCTTCGATATTGATACCGATAGCTTCGGCGCCCTGCTGGGGGCGCTGCATTTCAGAGGCGAGGAACTCCAGATTGCGGAGCATCCGCTCCCGCTCGTCCGCCACCACAGTGGGGAAAAATCCCGTCACCCCCTTGCTGCCGAGAATGGCGCACATGGAGGAAAAAGGATTGGTCGACTCCGCCGCCCGGGAGCAGTCAAAGCCCCCCGCTCCGTGGATGTGGGTATCTATGAATCCCGGGGTAATGTAGGCATTGGGGAAATCAAAAATCTCGATCTTCTGCTCACGCCGGAACCCGCTGATACCGCCCACAGCAAGAATGGAGCTGTTTTCAGTCAGCAAAGCGCCGTTGGCGATGGTCTGCTCAGGGGTGATGAGCTTTTTTGCACAATATAATCTCCGGACTCTTGCCATGATCAGCACTTTCCTTTGTCGTCACCGGGAAGGTAAAGAGAACGGTATTTTACAAAATATCCGACACCTGAAAGCACCGTCACCAGCACGATGCCCCACAAATAGGTAAGCCAGATGTACCAGATGCGGACCCCGAACCATTTGGCGCTGTGGAGATACTCCACGCCCCCGTCCATGACCCAGGCAAAGCCCGCAATGGCAAGCATGACCATCTGGAGCGCCGTTTTGAGCTTGCCCCAGCGGTCGGCGGAAATGACCACCTGTTTTTTGGCGGCAAGAGTACGCAGTCCTGTGACCATGAACTCCCGGCAGAGGACCAGCACGGCGATCAATGCGGGCATAAGTTTGAATTCAACGGCAATGAGCATGGTCCCTGTCACAAGGATCTTGTCGGCAAGGGGGTCCATAAGGGCGCCGAAATCACTGACGATATTGAATTTACGGGCAAGGTATCCATCCAGCAGATCCGTAAGGCCTGCCAGGATCGCCAGTATATATGCGACCCAGCGCAGCAGATACATCCGGTCGGGACTGGTGTTGAAAAGAGTCGGTTCAGCCAGCGTTGCCATGACAACGAACACAAAGACCAGAAAAATGCGGCTGACGGTCAGTATGTTGGGTAGGTTTTTCATATTCATTCACTTTCTTTTATCTGCTCATTGAAGCACCTCTGCCTCAAGATCTCCCCCTTTGACGGCACCGGTGATCCGGACTTTGATCCGGTCTCCCGGGGCGAAACGGATCTTCCGGGGCAAAGCAATATACACGCACTGATCTATTTCGGGGGCATCTCCATCGGTTCTGCCCACGGCGTAAGACTCCTCAATATCATCCACCATGACCTCCATGACGGTTCCTGCAAGTTTTGCGTTGGCGGCGGCGGTACGCAGATGCTGGCGGCGCATGATCTCTTTGGCGCGCCGGTCGGCGACCTCACGGGGGACCTGACCGGTCATTTCAAAAGCAGGGGTCCCGGGTTCGGGAGAAAAGGCAAAAACGCCCAAACGCTCAAAGCGTGCTTCTGCGGCAAATTCCAGCAGTTCCTTAAAATCCTCTTCAGTTTCGCCGGGAAAACCGGTGATGAATGTGGTCCTCAAGGTGATGCCCGGAATAGCCTGGCGCAGCTTTTTCACCAGATCACGGATCCATTTTGAGTCGGTATGCCGGTTCATCCTTTCAAGCATATTGTCGCTGATATGCTGCAGGGGGATGTCCAGAGCGGGGATAAATTTCTTTGCCTGAGCAAGAGTACCGATCAGTTCGTCAGTGTAGTGCACCGGATGGGTATAAAGGATCCGGTAACGGAAGGCGCCGGGGAGTTCTTCAAGGGCTTTGACAAGAGCAGAAAGATTTTCCCCGTTGTCCCCGAAAGCGGTGGTATCCTGAGCGATAAGGATCAACTCCTTCACCCCCACCTCAATGAGCTGCTTTGCCTCAGCGATACAGGAGCTTATGGTGCGGGAGCGCTTGTTTCCCCGCAGTGTGGGGATCAGACAGTAGGCACAGCGGTTGTCGCATCCGTCGGCGATCCTGAGGTACGCCACATGGGGCAGAGTCAGCTGGAGCCGCAGCGGAACACCATTGCCGCAGACGGGCATGGAAAAAATCTTCTCAAGTTCGGTGGGACCAGCCCAGATATCCACTTCGGGGAATGCTTTTTTCCACTGGGGGGCGTCCGGATGATTGACGATACATCCGGCAACGATGAGCTTGCCCCCGGGATGTTCACATTTCCATGCGGCGCCCTCTTCCATAGCCTCCTGCGCCTCAGCCCGGGCGCTGGCAAGGAAAGCACATGTATTGATCAGATAGACCGATGCCGCCTCAGGTTCAAAGGTCAGCCGCCCCCCGGCGCTGATAAACGCCCCGGTGATCATTTCGGTATCGACCAGATTTTTCGGACACCCCAGAGACACCGCATAAAGGAGTTCCGGAGCAGCTTTGCCGCTTTTTTTTGCCGTCATTGCAATCATTCTCCCAAAAGTAAATACAGTCCTGTTCTTAAATATATACTGTCAACGGCAGATTTGCAAATGGATAAAGAAGATTTTTCACAATTCCCTCTTGATTTTTTCTCCCGGCAGTTTATTTATGAATTATGCAGAGCGTCGGTACGGGAACCGGCAAAAAAAGGCGCATCCCCGCAATACCGGCAAACCATCCGGCGGCAATCAAGCAAAGAGGAGAAAAACAATGAAAAGAGTACTCATCATCACCACCTCCCATGACCGTATGGGATATTCGGCAGAGCAGACGGGGCTGAACCTTGAGGAGTTCGCCTGCAGCTACCACCGCTTTCTGGAGTGCGGATTCAAGGTCACCGCCGCCTCCCCCGCAGGCGGAGAGGTCCCCATCGATCCCCGGAGCGTCAGCCGCCGGGCACTGGGGGCAGACGGCAGACGCTTCATCGCCGGGAACGACACCATTCTTGACAGAACGGAAAGACTTGCCGATGTGGATCCCGACGATTTCAGCGCCCTCTTCTACCCCGGCGGACACGGTTCCGTCTGGGATCTGGCAAATGACCACCGCAACGCCCGGATCGCCTCTTCCTTCTTTGAACGCAGCAAACCCGTGGGCGCCGTCTGCCACGGCACAGCGGCGCTGCTCAAGGCACGGCGGAGCGACGGATATCCGGTGGTCTACGGCAAAAAAGTCACCGCCATTTCCAACGCCGAGGAGCAGGAGATGGGATTTGACGGCATACTGCCTTTTCTGCTGGAAGACAGACTCAAAGAATTGGGAGCCTATTTCTGCGCCGGGACCAACTGGCGCTCCCATGTGGTCATTGACGGCAATCTCATCACAGGACAAAATCCCCGTTCCGCAGGAGCTGTGGCAGAAGATCTGATCCGTGAGATCCGGCGCAGTTCAGGCAGAGTCCCCCTGTGCCGTGCGGTGGCGTGGAGATACCATATCACCATTTTCTGAAAAGATTTCACATCAGGGACTTGAAAAGAAGGAGTTCCGGGTGTATATTATGTAAATCAAGGTGTCTCATTGGGGAGATACCGTGAACTTAAACAAAAAGGCGACTTCATAACTCCGCTTGAAAAAAAGATCGCGGAAGTAAAGCGCCGGAAAAAAAGGAAGTTGTAAAAATGGCAAAGATCACTATCAATGACTTGCTGGAAGCCGGTTGTCATTTCGGACACCAGACCCGCCGCTGGAACCCCCGCATGAAAGATTATGTCTACACTGTCAAGGGCGGTATCTCCATCATCGACCTCACCAAAACCATGCGTCAGATCGCCGATGCCTGCAACTTCCTGCAGCGCACCGTTGCCGAAGGCGGCGAAGTTCTCTTTGTGGGAACCAAACCCCAGCTCCGCGAAACCGTCAAAGAGCTTGCTGAGCGCACCGGCATGTACTGCGTTTCCGAGCGCTGGCTGGGCGGAACTCTGACCAACAACGTCACCATCCGCAAGAGCATCGCCAAGATGAACGAGATCGACGCCACTTTGAACAGCGACGCTGTCAACGGCATGAAGAAAAAAGAGGTCGCCAGCATGAGCCACCGCGCTGAGAAGCTGCACCGCGACCTGGACGGCATCGCCGAAATGAAAAAGCTCCCCAAAGTGATGGTCGTCATTGACGTGAACAACGAAATGAACGCTGTCCGCGAAGCTATCCGTCTTCACATTCCCATCGTCGCCATCGTCGATACCAACGGCGACCCCACCCTGGTGGACTACCCCGTTGCCGCCAACGACGAAGCTGTGCGTTCCGTCGGTATTATCACCAACATCTTTGCTGATGCCATCAAAGTCGCCAAAGATATCTACAACAAGCGTGCCGCTGAAGAGCGTGAAGCTGCCGAAGTCGCCAAGCGCATCGCCGAAGAACAGGCTGCCAACAACGCCGAAGCTGAAGCCAAGGATGCCAAACCCCGCCGCACCCGCAAGGCTGCTCCTGCCGCTGAAGGCGAAGCCCCCAAGGCTCCCAAAGCCCCCAAGGCTCCCAAAGCTGCCGACGCTGAATAATCAACCAACCATAAGTTTGAGGTAAACATAATGAATATCACTGCCAAGATGGTTGCCGATCTGCGCGAAAAGACCGGCGCCGGTATGATGGATTGCAAAAAAGCTCTCGTCGCCGCCAACGGCGATATGGAAGCTGCTATTGAGAATCTCCGCAAGAGCGGTATCGCCAAAGCCGAAAAGAAATCCGGCCGTTCCACCAACCAGGGTAAAGTCTGGACCGGTGTCTGCGCCGAGTGCAAGAGCGGTGCCATGGTCGAAGTCCTCTGCGAAACCGACTTTGCCGCCAAGACCGACCGTTTCGGTCAGCTTGCCACCGATATCGCCACCGCCGCTCTCAAGGCCGGCGGCGACGGATGCGTCACCGAAGCTGTCAACGAATCCGCCAAGGATACTCTGACCAACGCCATCGCCACCATCGGCGAAAACATGCAGATCCGCCGTGCCGTCCGTTTCCAGGGCGCCGACAACAGCACCTTTGCCACCTATCATCACATGGATGGACGCGTCAGTGTGCTGGTCGAATTTGAAGGCGAAGTCGAAGAAGAGCTCAAGAAGAACATCTGTATGCACATCGCCGCTTTCTCCCCCCGCTATGTCTGCAGCTGCGAAATTCCCGCTGAAGTCATCGCCAAGGAAAAAGAGATCGCCGCTGCTGCTGATCCCAAGCTCGCCGGTAAACCCGCTGAAATGCTGGAAAAGATCCTCGCCGGTAAGATCAACCGCTTCTACTCCGAAGTCTGTCTCATGAACCAGCCCTGGATCATGGATGACAAGACCTGCCTCGCCAAGATCGCTCCCAACCTCAAGGTGAAGCGTTTCGTCCGCTGGATGGTTGGTGAAGAGCTCTGATCCACCATCTGATGGAATCATAAAAGCACCCGTCGTAAAAGACCGGGTGCTTTTTTTGTGCCCCGGTTCCTTTAGAGTCAGCTTAAAAACAAGGAGAGTCTTAAATGAGTCAAAAGCAATATCACATTGAGATCTTCACGCCGGAAACGGCTGAGGAGTTTGAACAGCTCTGGCAGTTGAATCATCAAGTCTTTGCTTCTGAATTGAAAATGCGCAGCATTTCAGAGGAGGGAAAAATCGTTGACAAGTTCCATCACAAAAACATCTACCGTGCCGCCCGTGTCATCTCTGACGGAACCCTTGCAGGCATGATCTCCGCCCACTGGCGTCCGCCTTATTCCGCCGCCGCCCACTTTGGGGAGTCCGTGGTCACGCCCCCGGCTGAGGGCAAACTTGCAGAAATACGCCTTTTCGCTCTTCTCCCCCAATACCGCAGCACCACTCTTGCCTCTCAACTTGCCGTTCCTCTGCTGCTGGAGCTGGAATCCCAGGGGGTCTCAGAGGTCATCATCTCAGGCATATCCACCCGCAAAACCTTTTACGAACACATCGGCTTTCAAGCCGTCGGCGACGCTCTGCGTGAAGGGGAAACGCTCCTCTACCCCATGCGGGGCAAATTGCCTCTCATCCTTGCCCGCTGCCGTCAGGCTCTTGAGCGGTATAGTAAAGAGATTTGAAAATTTTTTTTGATTTTTTAGTACAGAGACTTGCAAATTGTTTTTTAAAGGCATATATTAAAAACAGACATACACAATACATAGACCTGAACAACATTTTTAAACCATGTCGTTTCAGGGCAAACAAAAAGGAGTTTCCGGATGTTGAATTACAAAAAGTACTTCGCAATGGTGTTGTGCACAGCAAGTTTTCTTGCCGCTGCTGCAGATCAGTTTCAGGTAACATATCTTAAAGGAGTCCATGAGCCCCGGCTGCGCAAAGTCATCACTCTTGAAAACACTGCAGCCCTCTTTGCACAGCGTCTTTCCCAGACTTTGAAGCAGGAGGTCAAAGTTGTTCCCTTTGAAAAAGCCGCCGCAAAAACTCTTTTTGTCATCACATGCGAGAAAACAGCCGGGAGCGAATATGCCAAGTGCCTGCAAGGGAAACCCGGGGACAGTTTTATCATCCGCTATCCTGTCAATTTCAAAGGTAAAAAGAATGTCTGTCTCCTGATGAGCCGGGATCCCTGGGGCTACTGTTACCCCGGCAACTTTTTCCTGCGCAAATATCTGGGCTATGACATCGTTTTCCCCGGTGAATTCGGATTTGTGATCCCCGATAACTCCAAATGGCAGATGCCCAAAGCCATAAACGAAAAGGAGTCCCCTTATTTCAACACCCGTGCCTGGACCATGAACACCTTCGTTGACAAGGAGTTCGCCCGCATGAGTCTGGGGGAAAGCCGCCGCAACATCTCCTGGCACACCTTCGGCACGATCATCGACCCCAAAAAATACGGCAAAACACATCCTGAGTATTTCCCTCTCGTCCGTGGGAAACGCCACAACGCCCCTTCCAAACAGCGCTGCGACTGGTCTCCCTGCGTCAGCAATCCCGATGTACAGAAACTTTTTGTTGACTATCTGGTGAAAAATTACGGAAACGGTGGCTCCGATGCGGTGGAGCTTTCTGTCAACGACGGCTCCGGCAACCACTGCGAATGTGCCGGATGCACCGCCTGGGACGATCCCGGCGAAAAGGCAAAGGGACACTATTCCAACCGTTACTTTACCTTCTACAAGAAGGTCCTTGACGCCGCCAATAAGATCGATCCTGAGATCAAGGCTTGTATTCTTCTTTACAGCGATGCCACAAGTCTGGTCCCTGCCAAAGTAACGATCCACCCCAATCTGGTGGGCATGAGCACCAGAGAAGCCACCATCCGCAAGTTTGCCCGAAAGGGCATGAAGCGCCTGGGACTCTGGGAACACCAGCTGGATTACCTCTACCCCCTTCCCCGCCACTATCCGCAGGCTATGGCGGCAAAGCTCCGTGAAATGCACAGTATCGGCGTCCGTGAATATTTCGGTGAAGTCTACATGATCGCCGCCGCCAACGCCCCCAAACAGTACATCCTTGCCCGGCTTCTCTGGGATCTCAAAGCCGATCCCGTCAAGATCATGGAGGAGTACTGCCGCAAAGCCTATGGTCCTGCAGCGTCCTTCATGAAAAAGTACTACGACACCTGGGAACAAATCTACATCCGTGAATGTAAAGCACGCAGCGGCAAACCGAAACCCAGACTCATGTCCTACAGCGTGGAGTGGTTTTCAGGAGTGCGCCCTGTGGATGTGAAAACCATGGAAAAAGCTCTTGCCGATGCTGAAAAATCGCCCATGAACGACTTTGAAAGAAAAAGGTTCCAGGTGGTCAAAAATCACTTTTCCTACATCCGCTGCCTGGTTGAAAATTATCTGGACTGCCTCACATTGCGGCAGAAAGATCTTTCTCTGGAGGAGATCCTTAAAATTCATCAGCGCTGCCTTGCCCGGGATGCCCGTTTTGTCCAGCTCTGGAACACCATGGTCAGCAAGGACAAACTGGGTTTCTACCGCAGAGTGCGCGCCGGAAAATCCAAAAAACGGATGGATACGGTCTTTGTCCTCTACCGCAATGCGGTCAAGGCTTATCTTCATGAGTCCGAAGAGATGGCTCTGCGGAACTTCCAGAACCGCACCTGCGCCCAAATGAGCCAGCCCGCCAGACTCGCCTTCTGGAAAGATGCTTTCAAAAAGAATCCGTCACTCCTCCCCATCGCCACCCTTATAGGTGAAAATGCCGGAGTCAAACTGAAAAACCACATCATCAACGGGGATTTTAAATACGGCACTCCCGGCGACCCTGCCGTCAAGGGCAAACACCCTAAACTTGAGGGATGGTATTTCTACGATGAGATCGGTGATGTCCTTGCCGATGACTACAGGAACCACTGGAACTGGATCAAACATAAAACTGAAAGCAACCGTCTCTGTTTCGGCGACGGAAAATATCCTGAGGTGCGTACCTATATGTACCTTACCAAAGGCATCTACCGTTTCTCCTTCAACAAAGAGGGGGAAAACACCATGAGCTTCAACCTCTATACTGTGCCCAACATGCACAAGGGGGCTTTCAAGGATGTGAAAACGCTCCGGAGTTTCAAGGTGCGGACTCCCGCCATTTTCAGCTTCAACCACCTTCCTGTTTCCGGCATCAGTACCGTGAAGCAGACGGTGCTTATTGAAAACGAAGGGTGGCACTGTATGCTGATCGCCACGCCTTCACACACCCCCAAAACCTGGGATCAGCTCTGGAACGTAAAAATGGAAAAACTGAATTGATATGCTGACCACCACCAAACGCAAAGCGATCTACAACAAGCTGAAAAAAGCTCTTGCAGAGGGGATCTATCCCCCCGGCAGCCGGTTGCCCAATGAACCGGAACTGGCTGAAAAACTGGGGATCTCCCGGCTGACGCTCCGTCATGTCCTGGCACAGCTGGAAACAGAAAATTTTCTTGTCCGCATCAAAGGACAGGGGACTTTTGTCAAGAACTCCGGCAGTGACGGGAAGGTCCGCATTCTGGTGGTCATGGCGAACATCCCCAACTTTATTCAGGAGGCGACTCTTCTCAATGAGCTCTACAAGGTGGGCGAAGCGCAAAACGCCCTTCTGGAACCTGT
The DNA here is from genome assembly GCA_045596885.1 of Victivallaceae bacterium. Classification (GTDB taxonomy): domain Bacteria; phylum Verrucomicrobiota; class Lentisphaeria; order Victivallales; family Victivallaceae; genus UBA1784. Next base: position 15,319 of record JAZODE010000136.1, on the reverse strand, counting down.
GGAACCCGCCATTGCCCGGAACCTTTCAGACCATGAGATCGAAGCTCTTTTCAGCTCAGGACGCTTCAAAGGATTGATCTATATCTCTTTCAATCTGGACGCCCCCGACGAAATGAGACCGGTCTGGAAAAAACTCAATGTCCCGGCAGTTTTCTTCTTTTTCAACAGCAGCTTCGCTCCTGCGGCACTGCCCCGGGAAAGTCTGGTCATCACCTGCGACGTGCCGGGTATGATCCATGAAGCGCTGATCTGTCTGCGGAACAGGGGACACCGGAAAGCGGCGCTGCTCCTCAACGGAAACCTTAACGCAGTTTCCGCTGAAAAAGTCTCAAGACTCCTTGAGGAATGCGGCATGGAAAAGGATGAAAGACTTATTTTCTCCACCCTCAAAGAAAATCCCCAATACTGCGCTTCTCTCACCGAACTGCTGCGTTCAGGTGCTCCTCCCTCCGCCATCTGTTGCGGTTCTTCAGTGGCGGCACTGCAGCTTTACCATCTGCTGAACTCTCTTGATATTCCCGTACCCGGAAAGACGGCAGTCATCGCTGTGGGGCAGACGCCGCTTGGCGCCGGACTTTTCTCCCCCTCTCTGACCACCGTTTTCTGCCAGTGGCACGAATTTGCCGTGGAAGCGTGGCAGTATCTTCTTGAAGCCATCGTCACGCCGGAAAAAGAACGCCCACACAAAAAAAGGATCACCCTGAAAAACTATCTTTTTGAAAGAGAAAGTACTGTAAACGAAACTTCTGTGCCCCAACATCAGAAAGTAACTGTATGAAAAACAGCAAAAGGGAAAAAGTTATATGAAAATCCACCGTTTTTATCTGTGCGCGCTTCTGGCACTTGTCACATTTTGCAGTGTGGCAGTGCAGGGGGCGGTTCCTGAATTTCAGGTAAGTTTCCTCCCCGGTCCCGATGAACCCCGCCGCCGGGCGGGGTGGAGCCCTGAGGATCTGGGCGCTCTCTTTGCCAAACGCCTTTCACAAAGCCTCAAACGTGAGATCCCTTTCGTCCCCTTTGAGAAGGCAAACGCCAAAACCATTTTCCTCATGACCCGTGAAGGTGCCGTGGGCGGGGAATACGCTTCTGTGCTCAAGGGTAAACCCAAAGACAGTTTTCTCATCCGCTATCCAGTGACTGTCAAGGGAAAAAAGAATGTGTGTCTCCTCATGTCCCGTGATGCCTGGGGATATTATTTCCCCACCAGCTGGTTCCTGCGGGAGTTTGTGGGCTTCGACATTGTGGGCTTGGGGGAGACGGGATTTGTTTTCCCCGAAAAGGGGGAAAAATGGCAGATGCCCTCCAGGATCTCCGTCACAGAGAGTCCCTCTTTCCATACCCGCCGCTGGACCATGAGCAGCTTCATCGACAAAGAGATCCAGCGCATGTATCTGGGTGAAAGCGGCCGCAACATCGCCTGGCACGCTCTGGGGCGGATCATCGACCCCAAAAAGTACGGCAAAACCCATCCTGAATATTTCCCTCTCATCAAGGGCAAACGCTTCACCAATCCCCGGAAACAGCGGGTGGATTGGCAGCCCTGTCTGGGCAATCCGGAAGTTCAGAAGCTTTTAGCCGATCACATCGTCAAAAACTACGGCAAAAAAGATGCCGACGGAGTGAGTCTGGCTGTCAACGACGGATGGGGGAGACACTGCGAATGCAGTTACTGCACCGCTCCCGGAGTCCCGAAAGTTGCAAGCAAAAGCAATTACTCCAACCGTTATTTTTACTTTTACGGCAAGATCCTCGATCAGGCGCGCAAGGTGGAACCTGAAGCAAAGATCCTCATTCTTCTTTACTCCGACTGCACCTTGAACGTCCCCGACATCAGGATCCACCCCGGGATCATCGGCATGGGGACCCGCAGCGCCGACTTCCCCGGTTTCGCCCGGCAGGGGCTCAAACGGATGGGGTTGTGGGATCACCACCTCGACCGCTCCTATCCTCTGGTGCGCCACTTTCCCAAAAATATGGCGGCAAGGCTCCGCAAACTCCATAAGCTGGGGCTGAGCGAATACTTTGGAGAAGTGTACATGATCCACGCCGCCAACGGTCCCAAACAGTACATCCTCGGCAGACTCCTCTGGGACATCAACTGCGATATCGACAAGGTGATGATGGAGTACTGCACCAAAGCCTTCGGCAAAGACGCCGCCCCTCATGTCAAAGCCTACTACGACCTCTGGGAGCAGGTCTTTGAACACGATCTTGCTCTTTCCAAAAAATCCGGAAAAGGAGGTCCTTTCACCTTCAGCATCGACCGTTTCAAAGGGCTCCGTCAGGGAGACACCGACAAGATGCGCGCCGCACTGCAGAAAGCCGCCGCCGCCCCCAAAACCGATGTGCAGAAAAAACGGCTGCAGGATGTCATCACCTACTTTGAATATGTGGGCTGTCTGGCAGACCGTTACCTTATTTCACAACGGCTGCGGAGCGAAAAACTTTCTCTTGCCCAAATCAGCGCCCTCCGGAAAAAATGTGTCGAACTGGACAAAAAGTTTGATGCCCTCTGGAAAAACACCGTCAGCAAAGATGAACTTGGCATCTACCGCTATATCCACAAAAAGAGAGCCAGTATGAACACTCTTTACCACAACTACCGGGACACCGTCACAAGCTATGTGCTGGAGTCCCTCTGTCTGGCTCTGGAAAATCACAGCAAAGTCCATTGCAGAAACATGAAGCGCAAAGCCCGTGTTGCCTACTGGCAGAAAGCAAGAACTCAGTACCCGGACATCATTGAGATCTCCACCATCCTCAATCAGATGAGGGGAAAAAAACCTCAAAACCTCATTAAAAACGGCAACTTCAAAAGGTTCGTCCACGGAGATCCCGCAACGCCGGGAGCCCACCCCAAACTGGAAAACTGGGTATTCTTTGAGGAGCTCGCCCCCACTTCTTCCCCAGAGTACAAGAGCCTCTGGAAGATCGTCCCCTCCAGAGCCGCCAACAACCATCTTGCTATCGGTCAGGGGAAAAATCCTGAACTGCGGCAGTATATGCGTCTTGCGGCGGGGACCTACAGATTTTCCTTCTCCTGCCGTCCCAACAATCAGCTGCGTTTTGCCTTCCTTGAGTTCCCTGAATTTGATCCGGCAGCCCTCAGTGATCTTTCCCTGCTGCGCAAGCAGAAGTTCACCACGCCGGAGTTCGCTGTCTTCGACTGCCATAAAGCCGGGGGAGTCCTGAACTTTTCACGGATCATCATTATCCCCCGTGAAAGCTGGTTTGCCCTGCAGATCTCCTCCCCCAACACGACAGCGGGGACCTGGAGCCGTCTCTGGGGCGTGCGTCTGGAAAAACTCAATTAAAGTAAAATAAGGAGTTGCACAAATATGAAAAAAAGATTTACCCTCATAGAGCTTCTCGTGAAAAGATCACATCTCTGCTGTGATCGTGTTTATGGCAAAGAAGAAGGTCTTTCACCTGCCCAAGGGCAGGTGAAGCTGTACAGCTTCACCTTAATAGAGCTTCTTGTTGTTATAGCCATCATCGCCATACTTGCTGCCATGCTTTTGCCCGCTTTGCAGCAGGCAAGGGATAAAGCAAAGTCATCAAGCTGCCTCAACAACTTCAGCCAGATCGGGAGACTGACTCAACTGTACATTGCGGATTACAAAGGCTACTATCCCCGGCACACCAGCAAAACCGGCTTTATTGCCGGTGATCCTTATATCTGGTTCGTATACAGTCCATTTTTCCTGTATACGCCCAAGAAGGCAAACTCTGAATACTTTGCAAGTATACGCCTTTACAACAAGAAAAAAATCGTTATCAACCAATACGCCTGTCCTGCCGCTCCCCCGGCGCCCTCCTGTTTTGTCAAATCAGACGGAGACGGCATGACCGTATGCCGCCCTGCCATCGAAGGTGAACTTTATGTCACTTTGGGTTTCAACCGCTACTTCCACGGGGACAACAGCGCGCAAAGAAAGAATACGATCCCGAGCTCCTGGGTGAAACGCCCGGCATATACGGTTTACATGGCTGATAACTGCGGCTGGGGAAATATCGACTACCGCTGTACTTATCAGGAAAGATACAGTGAAGACGGCAAGGGTAAATCAGTTCCTCCCCGGCACGCGGGCGGAGCCAATTTCCTTTATGCTGACGGTCATACCAAATACATAAAATACGCCGCCTATCCTGACTCAGACAAAGTTTCATACAATGGCTTGACCTGGAACCCCAACGCCGACAAACCGTAAAGATCTGTGAAGATGGGACTCTTCAAAGACCAGTCCGGACTTTTGTCGATGGCAACTGCCTCTTTTGAATGACTTTTGAAATTAACTGTCTGCTCTTGTAAAAAATAAAAAACGGTGATATATTATAAGAAACGACATATTCCAAAGGAATTGTTCCCAACAACAGGAGAATAGAATAAATGGCTGCAAAAAAATTTCGCGTGCAGATCGCCTTTGATGAGTGCAAAGGCTGCGGCAGATGCCTCAAGGCATGCCCCAAGAAGCTGCTCGCCGTCGGGAACGCACTGAACAAACAGGGTTATCTCGCCATCCAGGCTGAGAACGCCGAGTCTTGTATCGGTTGCGGATCGTGCTTCTACCAGTGCCCTGAACCGGGCGCCATCACCATTTTTGAAATCACGGAGTAATTTACCATGGCTTACAGCAACTCTCTGATGCTCAAAGGTAACGAAGCAGTTATCCACGGTGCCCTTATCGCCGGATGCGACTGCTATTTCGGATATCCCATCACCCCCGCCAGCGAAGTGGCACACTCCGCCGCCAAACTCTTCCCCCTGCTGAACCGCGTCTTTCTGCAGGCTGAGTCCGAGATCGGCGCCATCAACATGGTCATGGGTGCCGCCGCTGCGGGTAAACGCACCATGACCGCCAGCTCCGGACTGGGTATCAGTCTGAAGCAGGAAGGCGTCAGCTATATCGCCGCTCTGGAACTGCCCGTTGTCATCGTTGACATCACCCGCGGCGGTCCCGGTCTGGGCAACATCGGTCCTGAGCAGTCCGACTACTTTCAGGTCTGCAAGGGCGGCGGTCACGGCAGCTACCGCTGTCTGGTCCTGACCCCCAACAGCGTTCAGGAAATGTGCGACATGGCGCGCACCGCCTTTGATCTGGCTGAAAAGTACCGGATGCCCTGCTACATCATGGCAGACGGCGTCATCGGTCAGATGATGGAGTCCGTCAGACTCCCTGAGCCTGAGGACCGTCCCTACGATCCTGAATGGAAGATGGGCAAGGCGGTTGACGGCAAAGCCAATATCGTCACCTCCATCTATCTGGAGCACAACGATCTTGAAGAGATCAACCGCAAGCTCCAGAAAAAATATGCCGAAGTCCAGGCCGCTGAACAGCGCTCTGAAGAGCTTTACACCGACGATGCCGAACTGGTCATCGTCGCCTACGGTATCTGTTCCCGTGTCGCCGCCGGTGCCATTGAACAGCTCCGTGCCGAAGGTTACAAGGTGGGTATGCTCCGTCCCCAGCGTGTGTGGCCCTTCCCCTCTGATGCGCTGATGAAGATCGCCACCAACGGCAAGTGCAAAGGCTTCCTGAGCGTTGAGCTTTCCGCCGGTCAGATGATCGAAGATGTCCGTCTTGCCATTGAATGCAAAAAGCCCGTCCACCTTTACAACCGCATGGGCGGCAATGTTCCCAGCTGCGACGAAGTGGTCGAGGCGGCGAAAAAAGTTCTGAAGGAGATTTGAGCAAATGAGCGAAAAAATAAAATTCGGCCGTTCCCCGGTGTTCTTTGATCCCTTTGAGCGCCGTCCGGGTCCCATCAAGAAAAACATGCACTACTGCCCCGGCTGCGGTCACGGTATTCTCCACAAACTTGTGGCTGAAGCCATTGACTACCACGGCATTCAGGGAAAAACCATGTTCATGGTCCCCGTGGGCTGTGCTGTCTTTGCCTACTACTATTTCAATGTGGGTGCCATTTCCGTGCCCCACGGCCGTGCGCCTGCGGTGGGAACCGGTGTTGCCCGTGCGGTGCCCGACTCATACGTCATCTCCTATCAGGGAGACGGCGACCTTGCTGCCATCGGTTTCAATGAATTCCTTCAGGCAGCCAACCGTGGCGAGAAGATCTCCATCTTCTTTGTGAACAACTCCAACTACGGTATGACCGGCGGACAGATGGCTCCCACCACGCTGCCCGGTCAGAAGACCGCCACCACCCCCTTCGGCAGAAATGTCCTGACCGACGGATTCCCCGTCCATGTGGCTGAAATGGTCAACACCCTTACCGCTCCTGTCTACATCGAGCGTGTGGCTCTGACCTCCACCGCACGGATCATGAACGCAAAGAAGGCTGTCTTCAAAGCCATTGAGAACCTGAAAAACCGCAAAGGTTTCTCCTTTGTTGAAGTCCTTGCCCCCTGTCCGGTCAACCTCAAGATGACCGCTGACCAGATCAACGACTTTATCGAGAACCAGATGATCCCCGAGTTCCCTCTGGGATGTATCCGCGACCGCTCCGCCGAGGTGGAAAACGGCACTGTGCCCGCACCTCCTGCCCATGATGCGGAGTCCGTCAAAAAGGTCCTCTTCCCCCCTGCCATGGAAGATGCTGCCAATATCAAAGAGAATACCTCTGAGATCTTCAACCGTGAACTGCGTATCAAGATGGCTGGTTTCGGCGGACAGGGTATCCTGAGTCTGGGTATCACCCTTGCCAACATGGCACGGCTGCGCAACTTCAATGTCAGCTGGATGCCCTCTTACGGTCCCGAACAGCGGGGCGGCGCCGCCAGCTGCGCTGTGATCGTCAGCCGCAACCGGATCCCCTCACCCATGATCTCAAAGGATTGCGACCTTCTCATCGCCACCACTCAGACCGCTCTTGACAAGTATGTGGGCGAGCTGAAAGATGACGGTATCCTCATCTACGACAACACCGCTGTCACACTGCCTGAGCTGCCCGAAGCTATGACCAAGGTGGGTGTTGACGCTGTGGGTATCGCCTCCAGAGATGTGGGCAGCCCCAAATTCGTCAACTCCGTGCTCATCGGTGTGCTCTCTGTGGTCCTTGAGCAGAAAGGGCTTCTCAACGCCGAAGATCAGGCTGACTTTGAACAGGCATTCACTGCCGCAGTCCGCGAAAAATTCGGCAAAAAGCCCGGTGCTGTTGAATCCAACGCCCAGGCATTCGCCGCAGGCCGTCAGGGAATCGCAAAATGAAACTCCTCTCAGTCATCATCTGCTTTCTGTGTGCCCTGACTCTGTGGGCTGATGCTGTCATTGTCATCAAAGGCAAGGCAAAGCGTTCTTCCCTCAAGATCGAGGAGCGTTCCGGTCTTGCTTCCCGGGTCAGAAGGTACAACGCCACCACCGAAGTGGGCTTGCGCCCCCGGAAGAAATTCCAGAGTGCCAAGCTGACTTTCAAGGTGCTTAATGATGACGAGTATACCTTCACCATCGGCGGCGGTTACACCCGTACCGATGGTGACAGGAAAGATGCCTTTGAGTGGGTCGATTGCACTTTGTTCCGTGTCAACGGCAAGGACCTGATCGGTCCTCAAGCCGGAAAAGAGGGCAAAAAGAGCGAAACTCTTTCCCGTCCCAAACCGGTCAAGGGCAGTGTCAAACTCAAAAGAGGCGATAAACTGACCATCGAGGTCACTTTGCGTTCCACCCCCAAAAAGGAGGCTAAAAAACGCAGCGCCGAAGGTTCCATGTCCAAACGCCGGAAAGAGCGGTTGAAACGCGAAGAGGCAAAGGAAAAGGAACGCGCAGCAGCAGCAGCCCGCGCCGAAAAGGAACGCAAGGCTGTGGAAGAAGCCAATCGCAAAGTCCTTGAAACACGCTATGGTATAAAACAGAGCAAAAAAGAAGAGTCCGGCAAAAAGTCTGCAAAAGAGAGTGCCGGAACCTCTGAAAAAGAAGCCCCCAAAGCTCCCGCAGCTCCTGCAGAAGAAGCTCCGGAAGAGGGCGGCAACCAGTAAATCCCCAAAGGAGTGCCGTAAAATCAGCGGCGCTCCTTTTGAATTATAAAAACAAAAACAACAAATACAGAAACCTAAGGTTTAGAGAATGGCTACTTTCCTTCCTTTCCGGGGCGTCCTGCCCCCCGTGGAGCGCGCCGCACAAGTGGCAGCTGTCCCCTACGATGTCGTCAACACCGCCGAAGCCGCTGCACTGGCAAAAGGCAATCCCTGGTCCTTCCTCCACGTTTCCAGACCGGAAATCGACCTGGAAGAGGGCATTGATCTTCACGATGACAAAGTCTACGCTCAGGCAAAGACCGCTTACGACAGACTCTGCGCCGAAGTGCCTCTGCTCCAGGATGAAAAAGCCCACCTCTATGTCTACCGTCTCATTATGAACGGACGCAGCCAGACCGGTGTCATCGGCGCCGCTTCTGCCGCTGAATACAAATCCGGCGTCATCAAAAAACACGAAAAAACCCGTGCCGACAAGGAAGATGACCGTACCCGTCATGTCATGACATTGCGTTCCCACACGGGTCCGGCTTTCTTCACCTATCAGGACTCCGATGATATCGACGCCATCATCAATGAAGAGATGACTAAAGAGCCCCTCTTTGACTTTACCGCTGTGGATGGGATCCGGCACACCCTGTGGCGCATGGATGAAAACCGCAGCCGTGAACTTTCTGTCTGGTTCCAGAAAGAGGTCAGCTGCTTCTACATCGCCGACGGCCACCACCGCAGTGCCGCCGCCGCCCGCACCGCAGCGGAATGTGCTCCCCACAACCCCAACCACACCGGCACTGAGGATTACAACTACTTCCTCGCCGTGGCGTTCCCCTCAAAGCAGCTCGCCATTCTGCCCTACAACCGTGTGGTCCGTCATCTGAACAATCTTTCCCCTGCAAGTTTCCTCACCATGCTGAGCGAAAAGTTCCGCATCTCCCCTGCCGGCAGCGGCACCGTGACCAAGCCCGGACGCTTCAACCTTTACATCGCCGGTGAATGGTATCAGGCAGTCCCCACCTTTGATCTGAACAAGCTGGGTGTCATTGACAAGCTGGATGTGAGCGTGCTGCAGAATTATGTTCTCAATCCTCTGCTGGGCATTGAAGATCCCCGTACCTCCAAAGATATCGACTTTATCGGCGGTATCCGGGGTACTGCGGAACTTGAGCGTCTGGTGGACTCAGGGGACTATGTCATTGCTTTTTCCATGTATCCCACCACGGTGGATCAGCTGATGGCTATTGCCGACGCAGGGGAGATCATGCCCCCCAAATCCACCTGGTTTGAACCCAAACTCCGTGACGGTCTGGTCTGCCACAACTTTTGAGGAAAGTTCCCTGCAAATGAAAAGCAATCTGAGGATCGGTTACTGGGAGCACTGGTTCAAGCTGGAGTACCATATCGGCACTTTTCTGAAAGAGAAGTTCGGTCTCAGCGTTGAGAAGGTGGACTACTCCAAAAAGAACTACTATGACACGGTGGATGTGCTCATCATCAGCCAGAGCGGTGTCAATGATTACATTGAAAACGACCGTGACCGGCTCCATGATTTTGTCCGCAACGGCGGTATCTGCTGGATCATGCACCAGGATTGGCGGCGTTACAATCCCTGTTTCCTCCCTGAGGAGGCGGGGCGTCCGCTGCTGGTCAACCGTTACTCTGCCACGCTGGCTGGGCTCTTTGACAGTCATACCTATCTTCAGCCCTGGGTGGAAGATGCCGGAAGGGGACTTTTCTGCGTCCCCAACGACATCACCCCTGAGGAAATGGTCTACTGGGAGCTTGGAGCCGACAGCTTTGAAGCTGTGGGGATGCACGAAGCTCCTTCCACCGTCAGGACCACTGCCTTGTCTGCAATGACCAATGTGGAAAAGTGGGAGATCCTGGGCAGCTTCATGGATGCCGCCATGCCCGACAACAGCGCCCTTGTCATGCAGATGAAATACGGCAAGGGACTTTTCCTCTGGAACCAGATCCTCTTCCCCGAAGTGCGCCCCGCTGAAGGGGACAGGGTGATGAAGTTCTGGGAGCGTTACTGCGAAAACGCCGTCAACTACTTTGAAAGGTTCCGCAAAGGTGAAACTGTGATCCCCCCTGCTCCCCGTGCAAAGAACATCTCTGCCGGGAAAGAGTGGAAAAAGACCATCACCCATTTGCACAGTTTGGACTGGTACGCCGCCGACAACACTCTTGCGGATATCAACGCCGCCATGCGTTATCTCAAATTTGACGCGGCGGTGCTGGGTTTCAAGGATGCCTTGAGCTATCACGATGCTCCTGATTACGAAAAGTACAGCGACGACAAAGTGACTCTCATCCCCGGCATGGAGTACCATCCCTTCAACTTTCAGAACCCCATCAGCCAGAACGCCTACCACATGCTTGCCATGGGTGTGCGCAGCTGTTACAACCGTTTCACCCGCTCCCTCTTTGACGATGGTGATGTGGATGAATATGTGCGGACCGCGCTGGAACACATCAAAAAGGAAGGGGGCGCTTCATGTGCCACCCATCCCGATGATGAATACTGGCGCAACTACGACTTTGACGCCGTGGACATCTACGACTGGGATTACGCCCGCCGGGGTCCCGACAGGATCGAAAACCGTCCCTTCTCTGAAAATCCGGTGCAGAAGGCGTGGATGGAGGGGTCACACATTACCCTGATGGCTTCTGTGGATATGTGGGGCATTGCCCGGCTCCGCAGGAATCCTGTGTGCAACTTCATCTGTTACAACGGCGACATCACCAGAGAAAATCTGGTCAAAGCGGTGAAAGCCGGACATGTCATGCCGGGATTCGGCGTTGAGACAGCTGCTGTGGCTCTGGGTGAATATCTCCCCGGAGACACTGTTCCTGTTTCCGCTCTGGCACAAGGTATCAAATGCGCCTTCACCGCTCCGGAAGAGCTCACCGAACTGCGGCTCTGGGCGGGGGACAAGGTGGTCATGAGCGAAACGCCGGGCTCCGGAACGACCGCTCTTGAGCGCACCATTGAGATCGCTCAATACAAGGACGCTCCCTATTTCCACCTGGAACTCAGAGGCAAAAACGCCCATCTGATTTCCAACCCCTTCTTTGTGAAGTAAACTTTCCCCAAAAACCAAAGAGCTGGTGCACCTCAAAAGGCAGGCACCAGTTCTTTTTTTGCCTCAGTACTGGAAAGCGCTCTGAGTGTGCATGGGTGTCTGGCGCGGCGCTTTTTACGGACTTTTACGGACTTTTACGGACTTTTACGGACTGAAACGGACATTTACGGACTCAGTTGGTGCGCCGGTGCGGCGTGAACAAAGGTTTAAAAAAGGGCTGCGGCAAAAACTGCCGCAGCCCTGTGTTTTATTGGAGTCAGGATCAAACGACCTGAGCGTCAAAGGCGGTGCTCCATTCGGAGCCTACGCTTTTGAAGTACTGCCACTGAGTCGTGTCAGCACCCTTGACGTAGAGGACGCCGATGTCACTGCCCTCACGGACACGCAAGTCGGCGATATCTTCAACGGTGCTGGTCAAGTAAATCGTGAAGGGGGAAAATCAAGTGCTTTGCGCATGATTATACGGGGGCGGCGCACCAATTTTGTCTGACTTGTCCGACCTGTCTGACATGTCCGACAAAGCGCCGCACCAGACACTCAGGCACAGTCAGAGCGCTATACAGTACTTGGGGGTATCGGTCATACGTTAAGTTGCGAGTGATTTCAGGGGGCTCGGCGGTATGCCATGCCCCCGTGGCTGCGGCACAGGAAAAGGGTAGTTTCAGTCTGCGGACCAAACATTATCGGCAAATGTGGGCTTGTGGGTTGCAGGCGCCTTGTTCCCGGGGCGGCGCACCAATTTTGTCTGACTTGTCCGACCTGTCTGACCGGTCCGACAAAGCGCCGCACCGCACACTCAGGCACACTCAGAGCGCTTTCCGGTACTGGGGGCTTGTCTACCACAAGCCCCCGGATCACGCAAGTCCGGCGCAGAACGCCTTGAATCTTGCCATGGAGCGCTTGAGCACATCTTCTGAACAGGCGTAAGAGAATCTGACAAAATCATCAGCGCCGAAACCGCAGCCGGGAGCGGCGGCGATGTGGGCTTCATCCATGAGTCTGTCGCAGAATTCCATACTCTTGAGCCCTGAAAAAGAGATATCCGCAAAGACGTAAAAGGCTCCGGAAGGCCGGATGAAGGATATTCCCGGGATCTCTGAAAGCAGTCCGCAAAAGAGATCACGGCGTTTGGCAAAGGAGTCCTTCATCATATTGCATACCCCGTCACCCTCCTGCAGCGCCTTCAAGGCTCCGAACTGGGCAAAGGTGGTCACATTGGCGACCAGATGGGTCTGGAGCGCGTCGATCTTGGCAGAAAGCCACCTGGGCGCTGTCAGGAATCCCACACGCCAGCCGGTCATGGCGTAGCTCTTGCTGAAGGAATCAATGGTTATAACACGGTCGTTGATCTCTTCAGAAAGAGATCCGATGCTGATATGGGGATTATTCTCATCGTAGGCAAGTTTTTCGTAAACCTCATCCGACATGACAAGAAAGTTCTTTTCCACCGCCCATCTGCCCAGCATTTCCAGAGCTTCACGGCGGTACACAGCCCCTGTGGGGTTGGAAGGGGAACAGAGCACCACCATGCGGGTGCGCTCTGTCACATAGCGTTCCAGATCGGACTCCGTCAGCTCAAAGTTGTTCTCAGGCAGCGTGGGAACCAACACAGCTTTTGCTCCGGAAGCGTTGATCAAATGCAGATGGCTCACCCAGTAGGGCACGGGCAATATCACTTCATCTCCGGGACCGCAGGCAGCGGCAATGGCGGCGCCGCAGGCAAATTTTCCCCCGGGGGTGACGATGACCTGTGACGGCGTGGTTTTCACGCCGTCGGCGTTGAATTTGGCAGCGCAAGCCTCACGGAGCTCCCCGATACCGGCGGGGACAGTGTATTTGGTCTCCCCCCTCATCATGGCTTCGGCACAAGCCTGTTTCACAAAGTCGGGGGTATCAAAGTCGGGCTCCCCCACAGAGAGCATGAAGACCTCGACGCCCTGTTTCTGCAATTCAATGCTTTTGACCAGAGAGCCCAAAGTCTCTGAAGGGGGCATGGCGCCGAAAAGTCCGGTGGTGATTTCAAGATTTTTCATTTGTTTTCCTCAATATTTCAAAGCCGGATCATTTTCCGGTAAGCGGTCATTTCTTCTGAAGCAATGGCAAGCTGGCGGAGTTTCCACTGCAGATGGGGAGCATCGCAGACATAATCCATACGGGGTTCCCATCCCAGACGGGAGTCAGCTTCAACAAGGGGGAGCGTGGCAAGGACATTTTCTTTTTCCGCCTCAAGGAGCGCTTCAAGTTCCTCAAGGATCTTTTCCATCTCCTCTCTTTCACAACAGCACTGCAGACGCAAGTTCCCCATACGCCAGCGCTTTACCCCCAAAGTGGTGCGGATGGCGTTGTAACAGAACTTGCCGATACCCAGCAAACGCTCCAGATCTTCCATCTTTTCCTTATCCCCAAGGGGGAGCGTTTTTTCAAGAAGTTCCACGCCTTTGCCCCACATTTCAAGCATGGTCTCAAGCTCACAAGTTTCCACCTTGTAACGCAGAGGTCCGGGGGACTGGGCGTCGTTTTCAAAGGGGGTGTACATGGGTTTCACCATGCAATTACTTTTGTAGGCGTTTTTGGTAAAGGGGAATTTGACGATCTTATCGTCCATGGTGCGGGTAATGGCAACATGGAAAACAAAGGGATAGGCAGGTCCCACCCGCCAGGGACCGTACTGGTCTTCGTTGGAGCCCACATAGTGATCCATGGCAGCGCTCCAGAGTCTCCACACCTCCACCACATTGTCTGCGGCATTTTCCCCGTAATCCCTGCGGGCGATATTGCGGAGAAACTCTGCGGCATCGGCAGGGGGCGTTTCAGAAAAATACGCTTTGGCAAGGTCGTTGCACACATTTGGGAACCATCCGAAATGGTGGGAGTCGTAAAAGCTGTTCACATCATACTTGAGCAGATATTCCCTCAATATTTCCATTCTTTTCGCCCAGCGGAAAGGAACAGGGGCAAAGGGGACACATCCGAAATCCCATGTGGTCCCCGCAAGGTTGCTGGTGACACGGATATTTCTGATCCCCGCCTCGGCAGCGGCTTTCACCTCGGTGTCAAAGTATTCCCCCGGCTCCACGGCAAAGATGGAGTAATCCATAAGAGGGCGCTTGAGTCCGTGGGAGTCGTTGGATTTGAAAATATCGTAAGTCACCTGCAAATTCACGCTTCCGGGCATGGCTTCAAGGAACTTTTTCCGGGGCTCAAGGGGCGCCCATCCCCAGTTGTAGGTGTTGAAGATCACCTCGGCTCCGGGGGCGGCTTTGTGGATGGCGTGGCTCACTTTGGCAAGGTAATCGGGATAATCGCTGTTGGGATAGTATCCGGTGGGCTGCTGCGTCGCCTGAAGCCCTTCGCTGCCCTCTTCGACCTCGGACTTTTTGATAGTCGTGGCGTCTTTGCTGGGAAATTCAAGGGATTCACCGCACAGATGGATCGCCGCCGCTTTGGGGTAACGGCGGAAAAGTTCGCCGAAAATATCGTCAAAAGCCTTTTCCGCCCCTTCATCATCGGGGTGGACATAACAGGTCTGGTAGTTGTAGATCACCACATCAAGACCGTACTGCTCCGCCCGGTCGATGAGGGCGGCGATGTCAACATGTCCCTGAGTGGTCTCGTCTATGCCGCTGACAAAAAGGTCGATGGCGGTGAAGCCTGCGTGCAAAATACAATCCAGCTGCCAGTCGGGAAAATGGTCCAGTCCTGAGCCGGAGTGGGTGCTCCGCATACGGGTCAGAGGGGTATAGCTGAATTCCCCCTTTGGAAGAAAGGGGGCTTCGGCGTTCCGCATCATATCCTCAAGATGGATCGCCCCGTAAAGGGCGCCTCTGGGATTGGTTCCCCGGATCTCAATACGGTTTTCAGTGACTTTGAAGGCGCATCCGGGGCGGCATTCAAGATCGTCCCCCGCAGTAATGATGATCTCTTTTTCCCCATTTTCCTCAAAAGTCACCCCCATGACAGAGGAAAGAAAGCGTTTCAAATCAAAGGCGGCACGCTCCTCAAGAAAGTGGGGACCGCAAGTGATCTGCCAGCTGCCGCCGATCTCAACTTCTTCTGCCCCGCAGGAAAGATTTTCCTTGCGGCGGTACTTCAGATAATGCTCCCGCATTCTGGTGCGGAAATCGTACTTTTGTTCTTCTCTCATTTGTTTTTTTTGGGCTTTTGAGGCAATTTCAAAACTCCTCAAAATTGTCAAAGCGTCCTCGCTTCGATCTGATAAAGGGAGCGTTTTCGGCTGTTACCTTGCAGGTAGCAGCCTCAAACTACCCTTTACAGCTCTTTGCGAATGACATCTTTGCCATTT
>JAZODE010000135.1:0-6831 GCA_045596885.1 Victivallaceae bacterium | reverse complement strand
TGACGGATATGTTTTCCACGTCATCTACGGCGACGGGCGCCGGGGCGTTGTGGATATGTCACGCACCAACTGGAAATACGGTGCCTGTATCCGTCATGCTGAGTCCGGCACCCTCAAGTTTGCCGAAGTCACCTGCCGTATTCCCTTCTACTGCATGCTCCTGAAAGAGATCGTAAAATTCCTTGAAGGCGGTCAGCCCGTCTCTCTGGAAGATGCTCTCGAAACCATGGCGGTCCTGGATGCCTGCGACCGCGCGGTGAAAAGCGGTAAAACTGAGCCTGTCTATCACATCTGATCTTTCAGATCCATATCCCCGGCGTTCAGCGACACCGGGGATTTTTTCTGCCCCTTCCAGTCAAGGAGTTTCAAATCATGTTTTTGAAACGTGTCCCCCGGACCGTTGAAATACGTTACGTCTCATATATCAAGTATGTGCGGCGTAAACGGGATTATGTCCAGCGTTCTCACCGCCATGCCGTTTTCGGTCACGAATTCGTCTATGTGGACTACGGAGAGGTCAATGTGACCATCGGCAAGGAGACTTTTCTTCTGAAAGCCGGCGATGCCATATTGATCAAAGGGGGAACCTGGCATACTTATGCCGGGAACTCCGCCATGCCCTTCAGTTATTTCAACAGCATGTTCCGGGGCAAGGTCCCGGCAGAACTTTTCGGCAGGATCATTCCGGTGGATCAGCCTTCGAGAACTGTTCTCGAACGGCTGAAAAATGACCATGAACTCCCTTCTCTTCTTCTTGAAGAACTTGTCATCAGCCACCTGACGGAACTCCTTTTGCTCTTCAGCCGTTCCGTACTTCTCAGAAAGGTGCAAAGTGAAAAGGCCGCCCTGCCAGAGAAAGATCCGGAACCGTTTCTTCCATCCGGGACCACCCGGCGGTACAGCGAACTTGCCCGGAAGACCATTGAGATCATCCGCGAAAACTTCAAGTATGAACTGCGCATGATGGATGTTGCCCGATCCCTCAATGTGAGCGCCTCACACCTGCGTTCCCTTCTGAAAAAGGAAACAGGAAAAAACTTTATGACTCTTCTTCATGAAGTCCGTATCAATGAGGCACAGCGTCTGCTTCAGGAGTCGATCCTGAGTTCATCAGAGATCGCTGCTGCGACCGGATATGCTTCTCCTGCCTTTTTCTTCAGGATCTTCAAGCGTCTCACGGGGGTTACCCCCCGGGAATACAGTTCCATGCTGAAAAACAGCAACTTTCAGGACGACTACCCCTTTTTCAATTCCGGAAAACAGTCAAAAGCCCCGAAAAACAAAAAATAATCGTTTAAAACACAATAATAATCGTTTCGAATATTGCATTTTGAAGACATTGCATTTATATTCTCTCCTGTAAGGCAAAATAGACAGTTTTTCAGCAACTAAAAATACAGGGGGGAAAATCTGATGAATACAGCATTTTCTAATAAATTCACTTTGATCGAACTGCTGGTGAAAAGATCACATCTCTGCTGTGATCGTGTTTATGGCAAGGAAGAAGTTTTTTCACCTGCCCATGGGCAGGTGAAGCTGTACAGCTTCACCTTAATAGAGCTTCTTGTCGTTATAGCCATCATCGCCATACTTGCCGCCATGCTCCTGCCTGCCCTGCAGCAGGCCCGGGGACGGGCTTATTTCAGCAAATGCACAGGCAATATGAGACAGATCGGGTTCGCCCTTAATTCGTATATGCACGACTACTCATACGCTCCGCCGACCCGTGGAAACAACAAAGCAGATGTGCCAGTCTGCAGCACAGCGCACAGCTGGGCAACAGGAACAGGATGTCCGTGTGAATTTTCCACCTACCTCAGAACAGGAGGAGAGATCGGGAGGATCACTAAAAACGGCAGAGACCGTTTTGCCTGCCCGGCATCTGTTTACACAGGAGGAACCAAATATTATTCCATCGGCGGCAATGACTATTTGCGCAAATACACTTTCAAAGAAACACAGATCCTTCGTCCTTCGGCATTGATTTTTGCAGGGGAATGTCAGGATAAAGAAAGTTCTCTTGCATCAGCCTTCTGGGTCAGCCCCGAATATCTTGCCTGGCGCCACACAACAGCGGCAATGCTCTTTTTTGACGGCCACTCTTCCGGTATGAGCAAATGGCAGGAAAAGGCAAGAGAAGGCAACAGCATATACTTACAAGCCAGCCCAGGATATATCAACTGGGTCGGCCGTCATATTTCGTGGAAATAAAATCACAGGAAAAAAGCAGAAATGAAAAAATTATGGTTGGGCGTTTTCGCGTGTCTTTGTTTTATCCATCTGAACGGGGGAACGATCAAAGATTTTCAGGCAGCGCAGAATGAGTTCAGAAGCTCCCGCTGGCTCAAAGCCGCAGAAAAGTTTCTTGCCCTTGAGAAAAAAGTCAAAGGGCCGGTCAAAGAGAAGGTCCTGTCTTATGCCGCCATCGCTCTGGCCAGCGGAAGAAAGGTCAAAGAGGCCAATGCCGCCGCGGCAAGGATCACAGCTCCCGACTGGAAGGCTTACACCACTTTGCGTATATTGAGTGCCACAGGCAAACACCGTCAGATCGTCAAGGATTTTGCTTCCGCCGATATAAACTCCTGGAGCGAAGATATAGCTTATCTGGGATTTTTCAACAGAGGAAGGTCATTTTTCTACACCCGTCAATATCCCCGTGCCATAGCAGACCTTGAAAAATGCGCTGCCGATGCGGGTTCAGACAACACGGTCAAAATCCTGGCACTCAATTCCCTCATCCATGCCGCATGGCAAAATAAAAACACTGCAGCGGCAGTAAAATATGCCGATCAGGTCATCAGGATAACTTCTCACAGAGGTTTCCATGCCTATCTGGACTCCTGCCTTTCCAAGGCAAGGATACTTGCCCAGGAGAAAAAATTTGCCGACGCCGAAAAAACGCTTGCCGACTTCAACCGGGAACGCAACTGGAAAGGCGGCGGTGTCTGGTATTTCCACTATCTTGTGACCTGCGGCGACGTTGCCCTTGCTCAAGGAAAAAAGGCCCAGGCAAAAGAGTTCTACAACCGGGCGCTCAGCACAAAAAATGTTGCGGCAGGTTTTAAGAAGCGTCTTCAGAACAAGATGAAATCGATCAAATAAAGTCAAGGTATCTCACAATGAAAAAATCAAGTTTACTTCTCCTGGCAGGTGTATTTGCCGCAACCAGTCTTGCTGCGGTAGATATCGTCAAAAACGGCAAAGCGGTCTCAGAGATCGTGATCGCAGCAGATGCCCACACAAGCACCCTGCGTGCGGCTGAAGATCTGCAGTACTTCATCAGCAAGATCTCAGGTGCAAAAATCAATATCGTCAGAAAACCTACTGCCGGTGTTGCAAATCAGCTTTATGTGGGTGAAAGCAGCCATACCCGCAAACTGGGATATAAAATGCCCAAGTTCAAAAATTCAGCTTATGACATTCTTGTTGCAAAGAATTACGCGGTCCTGGCAGGTCCCATGGTGATCGTCAAGCGTTCTCCTTTTTCCACTCTCCCGAGCGATACCCGCTACCAGAGAGCCCCTCTGACCAACAAATCACCCAAACCGGCCAACTATCCCTCACCGGGGCTGAAAAAGTGGTGGGACTTCGCAGGCGCGCCTTTTGCATTGAGAAATGTGGGGCCGGGTGCTGGTAATTTCAATACGCCGCTCCAGATCCATGTCAACGATGATACGGGCAACTGGTACGCTGTCAGCGCTTTTCTGGAGCATCTCGGGGTCCGTTTTTATGCCCCCTATGAAGACGGGACCATCATCCCCTCTGCAAAAAACATCAGCGTCAAACCCATGCGCTTGAGCCGCGAAGCCGCCTTCGGCCGCAGGGAATGGACCTATTACAGCGCCATGAATGTAGATAAAGAAGGTGTCTCATGGCTCAAAAGATTGAAATGCGGCAACCATACACAGATCATCTACAATCACGCCACCTACGGGGTCTACTCCACGCGAGAACAGTATGCAAAGCATCCTGAATTCTTTGCCGAAAGCGCCCCCGGTGTCAAGTTCTCGGGATACCCCGCAGGCTCCGGAAGTCCCCGTTACAACGATCCCGGATTCCGCAAGGCAAGTCTGCAGTTTCTGCGCAAAGTCTTTGATGCTTTCCCCAACCTTTCCGCTTTTGCCGCGGGCCCCCCGGACGGCACCGTGCTGATCGACTACAGGGATATGGCCCAGTACATGAAAAAATACAAAAATCCTGATCAGGCAGCCGCCAATGTCCTCTGGGATTTCAACGTTTATCTCGCCAAAGGACTTGCTGAAAGTCATCCCGGGAAGACCCTTCTTTACATGAACGGCGCGGGCGCCAGGTCATTTCCTACCAACTTCCGTCCCGGTGAAGTTGACAATATCGTCAAACCCTTTGCACAGCCCTACAGCGCCACCCGTGTCCTTGACACAGTCAACCGTGCCGTGATCGCGGAACGTCAGGAGTGGCTGAAAAAGGTCAACGGCAAGCGCAAAAGCCCCGTCTGGGATTATTTCCTCTACTACCGTACCCCCACCTCCCCCCGTTATCCCATCATCTTCACGGCTTCACTGCAGCGTGAAATGAAGGAAATGCGTCCTTACGCCGACGGCAAGTTCATTGAGATCTCCCCGGCGTGGATGTCTGAAGGCAAACGGGGCCGTCCTGACGGCGACCGTCTCGGTATGGTCCCCCTGATGCACCTGATGGTCTATGTGCAGAACAAACTCTTCTGGGATCCTGATCTGGATATGAAAAAACTCCTCGATGAGTATTACAAACTCTATTACGGTCCGGCGGCAAAGGTTATGAAAGAGTATTACACCTTTGCCGAAAAGGTGTGGAGCCGTCAGGAGTCCAGAAGTGTTACTCTGACCACCGGATTCCTCAAAGAAAAGGATGTCCCCAGATACTTTGAACTTCTTGCCAGAGCCAAGGCTGCTGTTCCTGCAAATTCGGTTTATTTCCGCAGGATCGCCGCCATCGAAAAGGCCCTGCAGCCCCTGAAAAAACTTTTCAGCAATCTGAAGCGGACCGGTGCCCTTATGAGAGCCTACCGCGTTGCGGACAACGCCCCTCTGGACGGCAACCTTGCCAAATACAGACACGGCTGGCAGAATATGGTCGATAATAACACAGGTGAATTTGCGGAACGTCTCCAGACAAGGGTCAATGCCCATTTTTCAAACAACCGTAAATTTATCCGGGTGGCAGCCATCTGCTATGAACCAAATATGAAGGGCATCAAAGCGGTCAGCACCCGGAATGACGAATTCACGATCTTTGATGACGACGTGATCGAAGTCTATCTTGATTCCCCTGAGCGCAGCTACTTCAAGATCGCCGTCAATACCAACGGCGCCATCTATGATGAGTCCACCGATGTGGCCATCGTGGATAGAGACACTCTGCCCATCCTCTGGAACCCCGGCTGCAAAGCGGTTGTGAAAAAATATGCCGACCGCTGGGAAGCGGAGATCCATATCCCCGTCAGCGATCTCGGCAAACTGGGACCTTCCCGTCAGTACCCCTGGGGCATCCAGATCGGACGCACCCGCATGACAGGCAAAAAATACCGTTCCTTTTCCATCGCCCCCACGGGAGGCCCCTACAGGATCCTCCCCAAATGGCGCAACCTTTATGTCAGATAAAAAGGAGAACATCCATGAGCAGAAAAGTTTTGATGGCCATCGGTGCCCATTCCGATGATATTGAATTCAACGCAGGGGGAACTCTGTTCAAATACCTTGAAAAAGGTTATGAGATCGTTTATATCCTTGCCACCAACAACATGTCCGGTTCCTGGGGATCTCTTGACGAAAAGGGCAAAAGAGTCTACAAAACGGTCCCCTGGCATGAGATCATGCCACAGCGCAAGATCGAAGCCGCCGCCGGCGCAGCGGCTTTCGGGACGACTGCCATTCATCTGGATCACCCCCAGCGGCACTATATCAACGATGATCTTGAGAGGATCGATCTTGCCTACGGAGTTCCCCGTCCGGGGTGTGTCCCTGAAAACACCCCCACGATCCTGATGGCCCATGAAAAACCGGCGGCACGGAAACAACTTGCAGAACTCATTGTGCAGTACGAGCCTGAGGCCATCCTGACCCATGACCTTTTTCAAAACGACATGGAACATATCGGGACCTCACTTCTGGTGGCAAAAACCGTCCGGGAGTGCAAATTCCCGGGTATGCTGCTCCTCTGGCCCTGTGCCGATGAGACTCCTTACGGCAATATCTGCACCGTGGGCCGGCAGACCTACATCGACATCAGTGATTTTTACAGCAAAAAGATGGAAGCCATGAAACTTCACAAGTGCCAGTTGCCCTCCATCGATCACATACGATTCCGTCCATGGGAAGAAGGTCTGGATTGTGAACACGTGGAAGCCTTTGCTGTCTGCTGCGAAGGTGAAGGCGGAGGAGAATTCTCTCAGGAGATCAGAGAACACTGGCAACGTTCCTGAGAGGGACGTTCCCTGTCATGGTCAAAAAATTCATAACAGGTCTTTGCCGTCAGCTTCTGAAAAAGTTTATTTGACGGCAAAACTGTAAAGATCACACTCACGCATTTTAAGTCTGAGTCTGAAGTTCCCGGGAGCCAGATCGGCAAGGGTCCTGCCGGTTCTTCCGTGATCTGGTACGGCTGCCACACCGTTGAAATGCTGGAAACTGTCATGGGTCGCGGAGCTGTCGCTGTTTCCGCTACCGAAGACCGTGACGGATATGTTTTCCACGTCATCTACGGCGACGGGCGCCGGGGCGTTGTGGATATGTCACGCACCAACTGGAAATACGGTGCCTGTATCCGTCATGCTGAGTCCGGCACCCTCAAGTTTGCCGAAGTCACCTGCCGTAT
>JAZODE010000134.1:0-13194 GCA_045596885.1 Victivallaceae bacterium | reverse complement strand
GTTGTATTGCCTCAAAAAAATTCATAAAAACTGCACATCCTTACGCCCGTCAGGGCGCACTTCACGTTTGCCGCAGGCAAACTCTTCACACCTTCACATCTTCACTCAATCAGCGTTCACGCTGATTGAACTTTTGGTTGTGATTGCGATGATCGCCATTCTTGCCGCTATGCTTCTTCCTGCGCTGCAGCAATCCCGGATGCGGGCGCAAAGCACCAAATGTATCAGCAATTTGAAGCAGGTTGCGACCTATGCCCAAACTTACTGCAATGATTTTAATGACTGGGTATTGCCCCACGCTCTTTCCTATTCGGGATTAAGACCCAGTACCGGAGATACTTACGGGACTACCTATGTCCGGACTGCACCTTATCAAATCTGGCGTGAAATAGGCTATATCCCCACCTGGGGGGCAAATGTAAGCACAAAAACATCATTTTTATTCTGTCCCTCCCTGCCCGACAACTCCAGTGCCTATATCAAACTCTACTACGGAAGGGTTTACGGAGCATCTCTGGGAATCTCATTTGCCACCAGAAACGATCATATTTCAAGCCCTTTGAAAAAAAGTATCCCCAAACTGACTCAGGTCAGAAATCCCGCAAAAAAACTCTATCATGGTGATACCATATCCTCAAGCTGGAAAACATCTCAATATTATATCGGTGCAAGCCATTCGCCCGACAGCAACGGCGGCATTGTCTGGGCATACCATAACAATGTTACCAATATTGCCAATCTTGCCGGGGGGGTCTATTCTCTGAAGCAGTTCGGCAGACGCAGCAGCATAACTTCCCTCACAGCCACAGTTCCCTACGGTGGTATGGAAGTAAGATCAAGATTTTATTGGAAGGAGTAAAGAGGTGATTACAGGATATGAAAAAACAGACCTTTTTTGCAGCAATGCTTCTTGCAGGGGCGCTTCCTGCAGTTCCTTTTTGTCATTGGGACTTTGACAAGCCGGACGGAAGCAGGAAAAACACCCTTTCAACCGACGGAAAATTCAAATTGTTTTCCCCTGACCTGGTTCCCGGCTTCAAGGGCAATGGTTTGGCACTGGGGGATAAAAAACGCATTTCCACCCGCTTGCCCGCCGCTGATTGGAAAAGTTTCACCTTTGAAATAAAGTTCAAACTGAATAAGGGCATCGATCTTAAAAGGGGCAATGCCCTGTTCTGCTATGCCAAACACTCCTGGAACCGTTCCCAGTTTCTCCTCAAGATCACACCGAAAGGTCAGCTTGAGGCACGTTTTACACAGGAGGCACGGAAAAATGAACTTTTTCTCACCTCAAAAGTCCTGAAATTTGAGCCGGGCAGATTTTACACCGTCCGGGTGGCATCTCAGGATGAGGGCGCTATGAAAATCTGGTTTGACGGAGAACTCGTCGCCATCAGAGATAAAGGCTCCTGGGGCATGAACCGTCTGGTCAGGAAGAGTCCGGCAGGTTATCCGCTTTTGACTTTAGGGAACGATCTCTCTTATCCGGTGGGGATCTTCCGACCTCTCAACGGCGTTGTGGATGACATCAAGGTGTGGAACACTTTCAGAGAGCCGGGGATCATCACTGAAGCGTCGGGACAGGACAAAGAGATCTGTCTGATAAAAGAAAACCATGTTGTCAGCACAGGCACATTCCATGTTCTTGAACGTCCCGGTAAGAATTTCGGCAGCTTCGTCCGTCCGGAACAGAAATACCTTGATGCGGCTGCAAGTGCCGAATTAAGACTTACGCACTCCGATCTTATTGTCCGCGTAAAAGCTCCTATCGCTGCCGGCACGGCACTCTCACGGGTCCCCAATGCCACCTGGACGGGGGATCTGATTGAATTTTTCTTCTGTCCTGAACCGGAAAGCAAGAGCTATTTTCAGTATGTTGCCAATGTTTCAGGTTTCAAAACAGGTATAAAATACTCCTCTCCCCGTACTCCGGTCCGTGATTTCAAAAGTCAGAGCAAGATCAAAAGTTACATCTTTCCCGACCGCTGGGAAGCTGAGTTCATCATTCCCCGCAGTGAAATCGGGATCGCAGGTGCCATTGACGGCAGGATCGCAACTGCCAACTTTACCCGTTCCGGGAAAAGCGGCGGCGGAAACTCCACCTGGGCATTGGTCGGATCAAATTTTCACAATCCTCCCCGGTTCCGCCCTGTGGTCTTCGGCTCATATAAGAAGGCTCTTTTCAGGAAACTTGCCGCAAGCCGTCAGCAGTTCAACGCCGTCAAAGGTGAAGCCGGACTGCGGAAAGCCATTGCCGCCGAACTTGAAACTATTGAAAAACGCATCCAAAGTCAGGGGGAACAGGCAAACTTCTTTACTCCTTTGTCAACAGCCATCGACCGTATGGTGCTGCGTTACACACAGCTGAAGTTTTCCGGAACAACAAATTTGATCTGGCAGAGCAATAGACCATGGGGCAATGACATTCAGGTTTCCTCTCTCACTCAGCCTCTGAAAAAGATCACACTTGATCTGCCTCAAAACAGTTTTATCTATACATCTTTTGTTTTCAGTAATCTGACTCCCGGTTCCTTTCTCGGACAGATCAAATGTTTTTCCATGCTCAGGAAAGAAAAGAAGACGATCTACAACCACTTTAACTACAATCACACAGGGGATACAAGCCCCCATTACACCAATATCAGTTTTTTTGAGGCTCTGCCTCTTATGTCTGACGGAGTGATTCTTGATCCTCTGATCCCTCTGCCGCTCAATACCCTGGTCCGTGCGGGGAGCAATGAGTCGAAACAGCTCTGGATGCGTGTCAGCTCCAAAGGATTGGCTCCCGGGAAACACACCTTCCTCATGGTCCTCAAGCCCTCTTACAGGGGATTTTCTCCCATTGAGATCCCTGTGGAAATAAATGTTTCAAAGGTCGATCTGAAAGAAATCAAGCTGGATTCTTTTCATTACAACTGGATCAACCAGCGGGCGCCTTTTGACAGTTTCATGCGCTTTCTTGCTGAAAGAGAGACTAATGTCATCTATTCCGGCGGAGTTTTCGGACAGCGAAGCATGAATGTCTACCCCGTCACTGACAAAGAGGGCAATGTCCTTTCCTATGGCAGTTATGCCCAGGTGGAGCGGTTGATCGATGCCAAGATCAAATTCGGGATCCCCAAAGAGCGTATCAAACTGATATGTGTTCTTGAACTGCACTCTTACGGAATGCTTGTGCCCGGAAAGAAAAGGATCCTCCAATATGGTACGCCCGCCTGGAAGAAAGGGTTCAAAAGTTTTCTGCATCATTTTACAACTGCCATGGAAAAGAAATACGGCATCACCAGAGACCGGATCTTTTTCTACACAACAGATGAACCCAGCGGCAATATCAATGATCCTTCCAGCACAATGTATAAAGCCTACCTTTCAGGGAAATATATCAAAGAAGCAGGGAAGGATTTTAAAACCATGGTCAATCCCCACCCCCATGTTTTGCAGCGCAACGACTTGAAAACACTGCAAAAACTTTCTGAAGTTTACGATGTCTTTGAATTTTACCGTCCCGGTCTGGGACCGAAGCAGCTGAAGAGCTTCAAAACTCTGAAGCAGGAGATATGGACTTACGGTATCTATCAGAAAACAACGCCTCCCGCTACCTACCGCCGGGAATACTGGCAAAGTTTCCGTGACGGATTCACCTCAATGATCTCTTACTGGCATCTTGACAGCCACGCCGGAAGAGACGGATTCAACTCGGAAGACGGTGAAACGGGAACTACCGATTACGGTACCATTTTTACCGATCTGGATATGGGGACAGTCCTTTCTTCCCGCCGGGAAGAAGCTCATATCCTTGGGCTGGAAGACTATAAACTTGCCCGGTTCTGCCGCAATATGTTGCGAAAGAACCCCGACAGCTCTTTGCAGAAGAAGTTTGATGCCATTATCAATGAAGGCGCAAGGAGCGATATGGAAGGTATGGAAAAATGCCGTCGGGAACTTCTTGAACTGGCAGAAAAACTTATGACAAAGTGAGGGGGCTCAGGGCATTTTTTCGGGCGTTACAGGAACTGAAAAAATGTCCATCCGCAAACATCTGCTTGAAAAACGGTTTTTCAAGAGCGGATCGCAGAAAAGCTTTCCCTTTATTCAACAAGTGAACAAAAGCCGATTATTTTTCAATTCTTGATTGAATTGGAGCAATTTATGGAGTATATTCTTAAAAATTGCTTACAAGGAGACTTGAATCATGAAAAAAAATCTTTTGCTTTTAAGTGCCGCACTGTGCACACTTCTTTCTGCCAACGATTTTCCCAACAGCTCATTTGAGCATGACATACTCCCCGTCTGGAACCGGATGCCCGATGACCTGCCCCTTGTTCCCGACGGAAAAATAACACGATACACCTACAGTTCCGACAGCGTTTCGGGCAAGCGTTCTCTTTGGCTGAAAGGTCAGAAGATCCGATTTTGCGGAGAATCCAACAGAAGATTCCGGCAGCCGGGGAGTTTTTTCGCCCTGAAGATGAAAGCTCCCCAAACAGCCAAAGTCAAAGTCAGGTGTGTCTTTTACTTGAACACCCATCAGAAGCACAGTGTTGAAAAAACTTTCACAGTCAAAAAACAATGGCAGGAGTTCAAGTTTTCCTTCGGCAATCCTTTCGGAAGATTCCGCCGCAGCGGCATGACCATAGGACCTTTTCAACTCATTATCGATCCGGGGAAAAGTGAAGTTCTTATCGACGACTGCAGATTGTCAACAGCCGGCAGGCAATCAGTTTACAGCCACGGTCCCTCAGGCGGTGTCCCCGAAAAAGAGATGCCCCTCCCCCAATACATTCCCCTGCCCCGGGCAAATGAGTTCGCTTCCGGCAAATGCGGACCGGGCAGCTGGCAATTCCGGCTTTTCCCCGGCGGCGCCGGAGCTGAAAAAGCGGTCCCCGTTTCAGGCGTCATGCTCTTCCCCAAGTCTAAGGTATTCTTCAACTCCGGCACTTTCGCCCTATACGACGGCATTAAGAAACTTTCTGCCTGTTTCTACCCCATTGCCGCCTGGCCTCAGGACAAATCTCTTGCGGCGCTGAAAGTTGATTTCACAGCCGACACAGCTTCAAAGGTCAAAACTATTCACTTGCGTTTCACTCCGGGGAAAGCTCCTGTCCTGCCTACGGATCCTTCATCCACCGGGGTCTATTCATTCAAAAACGGCGTATCTGTCAATCTGTCAAATTCCCACATCTGGGAAAAGAACGGAAAACTCAAGAGTGCCCTTCTCAAAGGGAAAGATTACACAGGGCGGGAATACACTTTTCAAAGCAGTACTGCCCGTATTGAAAACGGGATCCTTTTCAAACGCGGTGCACTTGTTTCAAAAGACGGCAAATCCATAGGCATGGCGGATATCCGTTTGAAGTCCCGGGCGCCCCGCCCCGGCGTTGAAATGGATATTGCAGTTTCCAACACATCAAAGCATTTCATTCTCATCAAAGAACTCTACTGGGAAAGCCGCGCCCCCAAAGACACTGCGCCGCTGAAACTCCTCATTTGGGGAGATCACCAGAAAAAAACTTTCACAGAAGTTTTGACCGTTGCCGGAAAAAAACAGATCAATTCGTACAAAAGAAATCACGCAGATCTTCCGGAAACGCCCCTTCAGGGGAAGAACGGTATTTCGCTTCATGTCTTCAACCGGGCACAGAGTTTCCCAAACGAACTTGAACTTGCTCCCGGCTTTGTCCGGGGTGCCCTGTGGCCCTCATCGGCAAAAGTGCTCTCTCTTGCTCCCGGGATGACTTTGAGAAAGAAGTTTCTCGTTTCCCCCTCTCCTCTGGGGAAAGCACTTGACCATCCGGCAGCTGCCATGGCTTCGGCAGAAGATTTTGCCGCTTCAGGCGTCATGATCTCCATGTGTCCATCAGATACAAAAAAATTCCCTCTCATGGAAAAAAAACTGCAGGAAGGCTTGGGAAGACTTTCCTTTGCAGAACTCCATGACCGCTTCTGCTACGGACAATTCAACTACGGCGACCACCCCGGTGACGGCGGATGGGCAAATCTGGAGTCCTTTGAAGATTATGTGCTCTACCACCATGCCATGCGCAAAGAAGATCCCGCTCTTTTTCAACTGGCTCAGACAGCTTCACGCCACTATGCCGACATCGATACCGATATCAGGAGCGCCCTGCCCCATATCCACAGCGCCAACCACATCATCGGCGGCAACGGCTTCGGACACGCCTGGATCCCCGGCGTCATGAGCGCCTGGCTTCTCACCGGCGATCCGGCTTTCTACCAAAGTGCCGGAAGAATGTTGGAAAGCTGCATCAAACTCCCTCTGGATTCCGGAGAGATCCAGCAGGGCAGAAATTTCGGATTCTACCTCCTGACCCTTGCTGAGGGATACGCCATTTTCGGCAAAAAAACTGCAGCTGAACGCTATATGGCACAGCTGAACTACCAAATCTCCCGTTACGCCAAAACAGCTCCCAATGCCGCTGAAATGAGCTTGCAGCGCACATCCATTCCCCGGCAGAACAGTCTTTTCTATGTCACCTCCTCCGGTCTGGTGCCATTCCACTGCTGGTACGGTTTGACCGCCTTTCTCAAGATGTACATGCTTACGGGTAACCCACTCATCAAAGAGACACTGGAAAAAGAATTTGCCAACATAATGAACTTTGAAATGACATACCGCCCTCAAATCGAAACCCACTGGCCCGGGCTCCCTGCGGAAAAACTTTTCCCCACCATTGCCACCGACTACCTTTTCGGACGGGGTGCCTTCTTCTACCCGGTTCTTGCCATGTATGCAAAAGTAAGCGGCAAAAAAGAGTACCTTGATCTTGCCGTTGACACAGCCTACTGCGGTATTCTTGCCACACGGATCAGAGGGAATATCCAGGATGTTTTCATGGCAGCCCCTCTTGCAACTCTCCCTGAAAATTTCAGCGAAGTCCAACAGCTGAAAAAAATCAAAAAACTTTTGTGGCAGGGAGCCGCCCCCGAACTCCTCAACGGTGACTTCAGCCAAACACTGCTTTACAGTGATCTGGTGATCCCGAAAAAAGGTATCGGTTCCCCCCGCTATCCCCAATGGGCGTTGAAAAAGCCCTATCCCCGCTATTGGCACCTTGTGGAAGGTAAACAGATCATCAGCTCCATGTTCATGACCTTCCGGGGGCATTACTATACACTTGACCACAAGGAATTCGGTCGTAGTGCCCCCTCATTGCGTCTCGATATGACAACAAAGAAATACTTTTCCTCCGGGGACCTGACAAGTGCCAAGTTCCGTATGGAACCGGGGGAATGGGAGTACACTGTTTCCATAAAAAAATCCCGTGACACAGAGATCAGGCAGATCGGTATGCGTCTTTTGGGGTTCGGCAAATACAGCGCCCGCATCGGCGTAAAGATCACTCCGGAAAACAAGGTGGAGCATGACACCACCACCCATCCGGATTTCAAACTCAGTTCCCTTTCTTACAAAGATATCGGCAAGCCCGGCTGGAAAAAACTGACCTTCCGTTTCCGGATCAAGGAGAGATCACTGGGGGTATTCCGCATGGTTTACAAGATGCTCCCTAAAATCAAAGAAGCCCGGATCCATGTTGACGATGTGGAGATCAGACGGATCGGAAATTGAAAAACGCCCAAAGGTTATCAAAACGTTCCAGTGAGGCATCCCCGAATTTCGCCATGGAGCGCCGCACCTTTTCAAAGGATTTTTCTTCCATATCCCCTGATTTGGAAAAGAATTTGTCTGCCAGACAGACCATTTTTTCCTCCGGAGTCAGGGGAAGAAAATCCTGTTCCGGCAAGGGCAGTTTCTGAGAAATGATATCTTCAGTTGTCAAACCGCTTCCGGTATGCCGCTCACAGATCAATGCGAAAGGTTCCAGATCCATTGCGTGTGCGGCGCCGTAAGCTCTGAGCAATCCGGCACCTTCTACGCCGTGGCGCAGATAGTGGAGTTCTCCGCAGCAGAAGATGCCGGGGGCATGGCAGAGCTTGATGCCGATATCGTGGAGCATGGCTCCTGCGGCAAGAACTTCTCTATTCAAAGGAATATCTGTCTTTCCCGCAAGTTCAAGAGCTTTCTCTTTCACCTGACAGCTGTGCTTCAAAAGAGTCTTGCGCAAATCATCTTCCACAGGGTAATAAAAGTCAATTATTTCAAAAAGCGTTTTTTCATCCATTGTTGTCACCTCATGCAGTGTTGATAATATACCACACACCTTCTTTCTTTCAAGAGCCGGAGCAAAAAAAAACTGCCGGAAAATTTCCCGGCAGGTATTGGAGTTCAGACAGCATCAGCTGCGTTTTTTGAGTCCGCCCATCAGCTTTTCACCGATGGTCTGGAAGATCACAAACAAGGGCGGAATAAAGACGATACCGATAATGGTCGCCAGAAGCATTCCGTAGAATGTGGTCACACCGATGGCACGGCGGCTTTCAGAACCGGCACCCGTGGCAATGACCATGGGGAACACACCGATAACAAAGCTCCATGCTGTCATGAGCACGGCACGGTAGCGCTGTTTGAATCCTTCCTGAGCGGCGTCTTTGATGGAAAGTCCCTCTTCACGCGCCTGCTTGGAAAACTCAACCATAAGAATGGCGTTTTTGCTTGAAAGACCGATAAGCATGACCAATCCCAACTGGGCGTAAATGCTCAAGTCCATATTGGTATACTCCACACCGAAAAGAGCACCGATCTCTTTGATGTACTTCAGACCGATCAATCCGCCCAAAGTCGCAAAGCTGATGGTCAGCATAACAGGCAGAGGAATGGTCCAGCTTTCGTACTGTCCCACAAGGAAGAGATATCCGAACACTGTCGCAAAGAGGAGCAGCAGCAGGATCCTGCCTTCGTTATCCCGCTCCTGACGCGCCATGTCGATCCACTCAACAGAGTAGTCGCGCCCCAGTTTCTCCGAAACGGCTTTTTCCACCAGCGTCATAACTGAGGATGAGGGAGTTCCGGGCACCAGGATCACGTTGACCTGAGCGGACATGTACTGGTTGAAACGGGTCACAAGACGGGGACCGACGGTGTAACGCATGGTAGCAAAGGAGCTCAAAGGAACCATCTTGCCTTCGTTATTTTTGACCATCAGAGACTTCAATGTATTGACGGTCTCACGCTCTTTCCCCTCAGCCTGCAGTTTCACTTTGAAAGAATATCCCTGAAGGTTGAAGTCGTTCAAGTAAGCTGAAGCGATATTTCCCTGCAGCACAGAGAAGATGCGGCTGACAGGAACTCCCATTGCCTCAGCCTTGTCACGGTCGATGTCAAGGTAGAGCTGGGGAGATGAGGCATCGTAACTGCAGAAAGCGATACGGACACCGGGGAAAGTTCTGATATCAGCGACAAGTTTGCGGATCGCAGCCTCAAGATCCTGAGGTGTCTGTTTGCCGGTACACTGCAGCTGGAAACTGATACCGCCGGTCACACCGAGTCCCATAATGGCGGGGGGCTGGAAGACCTGCACGCTGCCGGTGGGGATCTGAGAGAATTCCCCCTGGATCTTTTTCATGATCTCATCGGCTTCGGTCTCTTTGGTGGTGCGTTTATCCCAATCTTCAAGAACGAAGATGGCAAGTCCCACATTTTCGCCGGTACCGCCAGTGAAGCTGAATCCGCTGACAGTAATGATATCCTTGACGCCGGGGATCTTGGAGGCACGCTTGAGAACATCGTTCTGGGTTTTATCGGTCCGCTTCAAAGCAGCACCGGGAGGCAGTTCCACGGATCCCATGAAGGCACCTTTATCCTCAGTGGGGATGAAGGACCCGGGGATGCGCTTGTAGAAGAAGTAGTTCAGGAAAAGCACACTGCCAAAAAGAATGATCGTAATGATGATGTAACGGATCAGGAATCCTGAAACTTTAAGATACCAACCGCAGCTCTTGTTCAGACAGAAGTTGAAGCCCTTGAAAAAAGGATTCCGTGTGGGCTGGGGTTTACGCAGCAGTATGGAGCAGAGAGCAGGACTCAGTGTCAAGGCGTTGACTGTTGAAAGACACAGAGAGATACACATGGTCACAGCAAACTGCACATAGATGGTTCCCACCATGCCGCCGTAGAATCCCACGGGGGCATAGATGGCAACGATCACCAGAGTGGTGGCGATGACCGCCCCCGTGATCTGCTGCATACTCTTTGAAGCAGCTTCTTTGGGTGAAAGCCCCTCTTTTTCCATGATACTCATAGTGTTTTCTGTCACCACGATGGCGTCATCCACCAGCGACCCGATCACAAGGATCAAGGCAAACATGGTAAGAAGGTTGATGGAAAATCCCAGGGGGATCAGGAAGATGAAGGTTCCTATCAAACTCACAGGGATGGTAATGGTGGGGATCAATGTCGCCCGCCAATCCTGAAGGAAGAGATAGGTGATGACCACCACCAGGATCAGAGTCATGAGCAGAGTCATGGTGATCTCTTCAAGAGAGATACGGATATATTTGGTGGGGTCGTATGCAATGGTGTGACTGACCCCTTTGGGGTAAGTTTTAGAAAGCTGTTTCAGCAACGCATTGACCCGGTCGATAACTTCAATAGCGTTGGAGTCATCGTTTCGGTAGACCAAAAGAGCCACACACTCTTCGCCGTTGTAAGCACTGCTGTTGGCGTACTGTTCAGCCCCCAGCTCGATGCGGGCGATATCCTTGAGTTTGACCTGACGCCCGGCGGTTCCGCTGCGGATAACGATGTTGCCGAACTCCTCGACGGTTTTCAGACGGCCCAGAGTTTTGACTTTGAGCTGCATGGAGTTGTGGCTGAATTCAGTACCCACAGCACCTGCGGCGGCCTGCTGGTTCTGGGAACGGACCGCAGCTGCCACATCATCGGGAGTGATGTTCAAGGCGGAAAGTTTGACGGGATCCACCCAGATACGCATGGAGTAGTTTCGTTCACCCATGATACTGACCTCACTGACACCGTCCACACGCGCCAGGGGGTCACGGATGTTGGTTCGGATGTAGTTGGAAAGCTGCACCTGATTCAGCTCGCTGCCGTCGGTGGAAAAGTTGTAAAGCGCCAGAATATCGCTGGAACGCTTGAAGTATTTCACACCGTTATCTTTAACGATCTGAGGCAGAAGAGGTTCCGCACGGCTCACAGCGTTCTGGACATGCACCAGAGCGATATCGGTGTCGGTACCGGATTTGAAGGTGATGGAAAGGTTGTAGAGACCTGCGTCACTTGAGGTGGAGGAAAAATAGAGCAGATCTTCAAGTCCGTTCATCTGCTCTTCGATAACAGTTGCGACAGTGTCGGCGACCTCTTCGGCGCTGGCACCGGTGTAGTTGGCAAAAACCACCAGTGAAGGGGGGGCGATTTCAGGATATTCTGCAACAGGCGCCTTCAAGAGGCAGAGTCCGCCCAGCAGCACTGTCACAATAGAAATGACGATTGCCAGGCGGGGACGGTCGATGAATACTTGCGAGATCATTTTATCTCATCACCTTTCCGCCTTGTTTTCAAAGACAGGCTTGACAGGAAATCCGGGGATCACCTTGTTGGTGCCGCCGATAACAACAGTTTCACCGACTTTGAGACCTTTGGTGATGAACTGATATTCGCCCACCACAGGACCGAGTTTCACAGAACGGAAAAGGGCTTTGTTTTCTTTGTCAAGGACATAAACATAGCTGCCGGATTTATTGTTGAGAATGGCAGACATGGGCACAGCCGTCATCTTGGGAGGATTCCGCAACCCCAGACGGACAGTCACCAGACCGCCGGGGATCAGTTTTCCGTCAACGTTTTTGAAACTGGCACGAACTTCGATGGTGTCGGTGTTGGTATCAACACTGTTGCTCATATAGGTGATGCGTCCGTCGCCGGGATATTTGGTACCGTCGGCAAGCTCGACGTAGACCTTGCCTTTGGCTTTCAGAGCGTCCATGCTGCCGAAAAGTTCAAGGAAGTCACGGGAGCTGATGGAAAAATCCACGTTCACAGGGGAGATGGTCACCAGACGCACCAGCTCTTTACCGGGGGAAACGTGGTTTCCGGGGCTGAGAATGACCTTACCGATGCGTCCGTCAAAGGGAGCGCAGACCCGGGTATCGTTAAGACTGTCCTGAGCAAGGATCAGCTGAGCTTTGTAGTTGTCCAGTTTGGCAAGGGTGGTGTAGTAGACTTTCTGAGCCTCCTCAAAGGCGCTTTCGGAAGTTGCCTTCTGGTTGAAAAGGGTTTTTTGACGCTCATAATTGCTCTTGGCGAATTTGAGTTCCGCCTGAGTCTGGGCGATGAGAGCTTTGGAAGCCTGCACCTGAGCTTTATACACGAGATCATCGATTTGAACGATCTTCTGTCCTTTTTTGACAAAACTTCCATGAGGAACAGGTTGGTCAACAATCGTTCCTGAGACTTTGGCGACCAGAGTGGCATCAAGATATGCTTTGAGCATACCGATGTATTTCTTGGTTTCGTTGTTGGTCATGGTGACAGCCTTGCCTGCGAGGACTGTGGGCACAGGCATCTGCGGCGCCGCCTTGGCTTTGGGTTTGGCTTCAGCTCCCCCCAGCATCACAGCTGCGGCAAGGAGCCCTGCGGTCATTAATGATTTTCTCATTTGCTTTTTATTCTCCTTTATGAAGTTTTGTTGTTTTTGAAATATCGATATTGCCGCTTTGCGAGAGGCGCTCCGAAATTTTACGGAGCAGCGACAATTCTTCTTCTGAAAAATCGGAAAAACAGATCCGGCAGGCATCGTCATACAGAGCCACCGACTCCCACGCTGCGTCCGAAAGGCGGATCAGCACCTGACGCCGGTCAACTTCAGAACTTTTTCTTTCAAGAACCTTTTTCTGCACCAGCATTTCCACCATCACCGATACGGCGCTTGATGAAAGATTCAATTCATCGGCAAGTTTTTTCAGGGACACTCCCTCTGATTCAGGAGCAGTCTGAAGCAAAATCTCCCGCAGCAAACGCTGCTGACTCATGGTCAGAGAAAGAATATCAACGTCAAATTTCATGGGCTGCGAACAGATCATACGCTCCCTGAAACGGTCAACAGCGCCAAAAAAATGACGCACATTGAAATCCTCAGACATCGTACCTCCTTTTCACATCATTATATTTCCGGACTGTAGAGGCAATTTCAAAACTCCTCAAATTTGTCAAAGCGCCCTCGCTTCGATCTGACAAAGGGAGCGTTTTCGGCTGTTACCTTACAGGTAGCAACCTCAAACTACCCTTTGCAGCTCTTTGCGAATGGCATCTTTGCCATT
>JAZODE010000133.1:0-11063 GCA_045596885.1 Victivallaceae bacterium | reverse complement strand
GAGCTTCTTGTTGTAATTGCCATCATAGCAATTCTTGCCGCCATGCTTCTTCCGGCGCTGCAGCAGGCGCGCGCCAGGGCTCACCAGACCCACTGTGCCAACAATTTACATTCCATCGGCAAGGCAGGACTCATGTACAACGATGAAAACAAAGGCTTTTACCCCATGCTGTACAATGCCAAACAAAAAAGTCAATCCAGCCGCTTTGTGCTTCACGGCGGCAAAGATACCGGTATGCTCACCCCTTATCTGGGAGTAGATCAAAATGCGCCTCTGGGGGGCTGGTACGAAAGCAAACGCGTTCCCTTTGAAAAAAGCAGATTCGCCTGCCCGGCTGTTGACGGGAAAGAGCGTTTCAGAGTCTATGTTGACACTTCCTATCTGCGCTACGGTTACTCAGCCAACGCCAAAGTTGTGGCTGTGCCGGGAACAAGTGAGGTGCTGCACATCTCTAAAGTCAAGCGCCCGACACGAACCAATTTCTTCGCCGAAGGTACTGAGCCCCGTATCTATTTTCAGCTTGAAGGCTCCTGTTCATTCCCCCTGCCTGTTCACGGCAATACCAATTTATCATACGACTTGAACATCTTACGCTTGAGCAACAAAAGCAAATTCAACGCCGTCATGCTTGACGGACATGTGGAAGCCATTGCCACCGCCCGGATCCCCTTCAAAAATTTGAACCGTGTAGAGATCCTTAGCGGCAACCTGTTCTGGTATCCCAAAGGTAGTGTGGATTGGTAAGTTGCTGCGTCAAGGAGAATTGTTCATGAAAAAATTGTTTTTATCTGTTATTTTCTTGTTTTGCGCCCTCTGCAGCGGTGAAATATTTTCTTCTGGCGGCGTTGCCGTGGACTGGGCAAATTATGCCCCAAAAGCCCAAGTTGAAAAAAAGAGTTCGATCAACTATGTCCGCAACGGCTCCTTTGAAGAGCCCGCCGACTTCAAAGGTCCCCGGGGCAAGGGGTACTGGCATGGAGGCTCCCGGACACATGGATTGAAAAGAACCCCTGAGGTCCAGGCATTTCAAAAACGCTTTGCGGAGTCTATTCTCCGCAGGATCCGCAGCAATGGCGCCGTTGACGGGAAAAATTTCCTTCTTCTCAAAACCCCTGATGAGGTCAGCAAGTGGTACAAGCCCTTTCCTCAAATTTCCAACCGCCTGAGCCAGACGGTGAAAATCCCGGTCAAAGCCGATGGGAATTACCGTTTGAGTTTCAAAGCAAAGGGCTATCACCTTCCTACGGCGCCCAACCGGGGCTTGTTCCTTGTTCAGGTCTTTCCCCGGGGCATAAAAAAAAGCTCCAGGACACGGAAAAACATGGCATACGGCACCCAGCAATATTTTTCCCTGCGCCCTCAGTGGAGTTCCCACAACTTTGATTTCAAACTCCCAGCCAACTGCAAGGAAATCAGCTTGACACTTTCCCTTTACGGTGTCGGGGAAGTCTGTCTCGACGATGTCCGTATCTTCCCGGCAAAGCCTGAAAGCACTGCACCCATCCGGGTAAAGGTCATGCCCTACTCTTTTCTGGATAACTTGTTTTGTCTCGGCGAAAAACTCCCCGGGGTGGTGAATTTCACCTTCAATGCCCCTGATAAAAAATTCAAACGCAAAAATATGCTCCTTGAACTCCGTCTGCCTGATGGATTCAAGGTGGTCGATGTACGGCACAACTGTACACTCACTCCCAAAGGCAAAGGGGTCTGGGAAATAGGTCTTATGCAGCTGCTCCCCAACGCCATCAGCCGCCCCTGGTACGCCCAGCACGGATGTGCCGTTATGATCGAAAGTTCCCTGCCCCCTTCTGAGAAACTTTATACCGCAACTTACCGGCTCAAGGACGGCAAGTGGGAAGGTGAAAAAAATACGCTCCAGTTGAAGATCATTCCCGCCGTCCACGGAAAACGCCCCAAAAAATTCCGTTCCGCCGCCATGCTGAACAATGAGTGGACCTTTGAAAAAGAGGGGGTGGAAAAAATTGCAGACTTTTACATGACAAGCGGATTCTCAGCCATCTTCGGCGCAAAAGGTCCCGTTTCCAAGGCGATGAAAGCCAGGAATTTCCACCGGTACATGCAAAGCTCCGATCTGGCTAACGGCTTCAAGCTGGGCAAAGGCAACAAGCCTGAATTTGCCCAGTTCAAGATGATCGACGGCAAGCCCTACCCCCGCAAGGTGTGCCCCGTTGAAGTCTACACCAGAGGTCCTTACTATATGAAGGAGATCTACGGCAATATCCTCAAGGCAAAAATCGTTGATGAAGACCTGACCGACAGTTTCATGCCCAACTGGGAGCCTTATTATCTGGACTCCAAGGGGTGTTTCTGCAACCGCTGCCGGGATGAATTCATCAAATACTCCAAAGGGACCCCTTCCAAAGCTGAGATCATGAAGGTCTGGCCGGGGGAACTGCTGCAAAAGTTCGCCGACGAATATTTCAAGTTCCGCAGCTGGCAGCATGGCAGACTGGTGGTGACGCTCCACAAGGACATTGCAGCTTTAGGAAAAAGCGTCGGCAAGGAAAGTTTGCTTATTCCTGAGGTTTCGTGGAAAACTGCCACCCACAAACACAACAACTACTGCAAACAGTACAACATCAAAGAATTCATGGGTGAATTGCCCTGGCTGGAACCCTGGGGTCCCTACATCTACCATAAGGCAGGGCAGAACTACGACTATTTCCCCACCCACCATCTGGTAACTTACACCGCAGCGGGGATGGTGAAAGAGTTTTTCCGTGACCACTTTCCCAAAGGGGGAGCTCCCAAATTGATCGCCTTCCCCCATGCCTATCAGAGCAGCAGCTGGGTCACTGAACCTGAAGCTCTCGCCTTTGAAACTTTGGGATTCTTTGCAAGGGGCTTTGAAGGAGTCTTTTGTTACTACTTTCCCCGGGGCTACGACTACCGCCACTGGGCGGCAATGGCAAAGGCAAACAATTTTATTGCCCGTTATGAAGATTTTATTTTTGAAGGCAAAAATGACAACCGGGGCGTTTCCGTGGAACCGCTGACGGGAGCACCTGCCAAGCTCTATTATCCCCCCGGGGCGGAAGAGCCTGAAGGCGAAAGCGGCAACTTTCCCGGACTGAGCAAGAAAAAGATACTCCAGTACCAGGTGTGGCGCCGCAAAAATGAAATGCTGATCTGTACCGGCAACTTCTGGCAGAAAGGAGAACACTTTTTCAAACTTAAAGTCAAGGGGCTGTCTCCTGCTCAAAAATACGGTGTGGAAGTTTCAGGCAAAGGATACGGCAACTTTACCGGTAAAGAACTTGCCTCAGGGATCCTGATGCAGACAGGCGCCTTGCGCTGGCAGTTTATCCGTATCGGTGCGCCCGTCAAAGGGGCATTTTCGCAAGCTGATCTGCAGAAATTGATGAACTTCCGTCTGCCCCGGATCAAAAGAGCTCTTGAGTGGGAAAAGGTGCACTGGAAAAGGGTTTCAGCTTATACTGCGGGCGATGCGCCCAAAGTGGATCATATATCTCTGAAAAAAATTTCCTCTGCCGGAGTCACATTGACACCGGAAAAAAAGGTGCTGAAAATCACCTCTCGGCGTTACTCATTGCTCCTCGACCTCGCCAAAGGGGGCAGACTCCACAACTGGAAGTGCGGCAAAGATATCATCATCACCCAACGCAGCAAATGGGGCTACGGCGTCCCCGCCGTATGGTATCCCGAAGAGGCGGCATTGATGCTGAGAAGCGGCATGAAACTTGAATCAGTCACGCCTGACAGTGCCGGTATTACGGTGAAACTTTCCCGAATCATTTCAAGCAGAGACAACAAAGTACTGGCAGGCATGAAACTTGAACTGACCCATAAATTCAGCGCCTCCCGGATCACCAGCACAGCAAAGTTCACCAATCTGCTCCATGACGGCGTTGAATTTTCGTTCCGGTTCCACAATATGTCCGCCCTGCTTGGCAGAGTGGGCAGAGAGGTCGGAGAACTGAAATTTGCTTCAGGTGAAAGGTTCCCCAGAAGTTATGTACAAAAGATCATACTGACCTCAAAATCAGACCCGCTGCTGGAAAAAACATACAAAAGGACCAAACATATCAGCAGAGCAAAATCCTTCCCGGTGACACTCAGAGCCCCCTGGAGCAAAACAGCGCTGCGTTTGACCTTTGCCCCCCTGCCCCACTCCATTGTGGTCTGGGATGAGGAACGCAACGACTGCTCCACCTTTGAGCCGGTCTTTCACAGGGTCATGCTGGCACCGGGGAAATCGGCAGAATTTACTATGAGTGCGGAGATCCTTCAACAGCGGTAAACACTTTTTTTACAATGCTTCAAGACAACTTTTCATAAAAGGAATTTTTCATCATGATCACAGGAATCATCGTGGGAGCCGGACACCGTGCACTGGCTTATGCCGAACTTGCCAAAATCAAAGGGGAATCCCTCAAGATCGTCGGTGTGGCAGACCCTCAGCCGGAACGCCGGAAATATACCCGGGAATACTTTTCTTTCGGGGAGGATATGTGCTTTGAAAGTGCCGAAGAACTCGCTGCAAAGGGCAAACTTGCTGATGTCATTATCAACGGCACCATGGATCAACAGCATGTTGACACAGCGATCCCCCTGCTTGAAGCAGGGTACGATATGCTTCTGGAAAAGCCCTTCGCCGTCAATGAAGCAGAACTCCAGCGCCTTGCTGATGTGGTGAAACGCACCGGACGCAAGGTGATGATCTGCCACGTCTTGCGCTATGCCCCCTTTTATGCGGAAATCAAAAAGCGCATTCTCAACGGGGAAATCGGCAGGATCCTGAACATCCAGACCGCTGAACATGTGAGCTACCATCACTTTGCCACCTGCTATGTGCGGGGCAAGTGGTCCAAGCACAGCGAATGCGGCGCTTCAAGTTTGCTGGCAAAGTGCTGCCACGACATCGATCTTATCACCTGGTTCAAAAGCGGCATTGAACCTGTCGCCGTTGACAGCATGGGGGGGATCAACTTTTTCAATGCCGCCAATGCCCCTGCCAACTCAGGCAAATACTGCCTCATCGACTGTCCTCTGGAGCACACCTGCGACTTTTCTGTGCGCCGGCTGCATTTGAACAATCCTATCAGGTGGCGGAGCTACATCTGGCCCAAGAGCGCCTACTGCCCTGAAGCCAGAACACCGGAATACCGGGAAGCCGCCTTGAAAGATCCTTCACACACCCACGCCCGCTGCGTTTGGAAATGCGACAACGACCAGCCGGACACTCAGGCGGTGATGATCACCTTTGCCGACGGGACAGTTGCGACCCACACCATGGCGGCAAACACTGCCCGTCCCTTGAGAAAAGTCCATATCGTAGGTACAGAAGGGGAAATCGAGGGCGTCTTTGACGACAACAAATTTGTCATCCGCCACCGGGATCTGACACCCGGCCCCAAAGAGTATTCCGAGGAAGTGGTGGATCTGGGCAATATGGGGGACACCACGGGTGCCTTCGGGGACCACGGCGGCGGCGATTTGCGTCTTGCCATGGACTTTGTTGAATTCGTGGCAGGAGGCACTCCTTCCATTTCATGCACCCAGCTGTCGGACTCCATCAACGGTCATCTCATCGTCTTTGCCGCCGATGCAGCACTGCAGGATGAAAAACGCCAATTCTATAAGGATGGAAAATTTAGTCCCCGCAGCTGAAAAAATCTGACAGATAAAAAAAATCCCGGAGAGTTTGATGTGACCCCAAAAATTTGGACGGTTTAAACTACATGGAATGGGTTCGGTATTTTACCGGGCTCATTCCTTTTAATGTTAAAGATACTCTTTCGTTATTGAAATAGCAAATGTATTCTTCAAGTTTTTGCTTGAAATCTTCAACAGAAGCAAATGTTTCACCGAAGAACATTTCTGTTTTCAATCTTCCAAAGAAATTCTCCATTACACTATTATCCAGACAATTAC
This sequence comes from Victivallaceae bacterium, assembly GCA_045596885.1. Classification (GTDB taxonomy): domain Bacteria; phylum Verrucomicrobiota; class Lentisphaeria; order Victivallales; family Victivallaceae; genus UBA1784. Next base: position 5,147 of record JAZODE010000133.1, on the reverse strand, counting down.
CTTTTCTGGACATGCTCTGAGTAATATTGTGTGCTTTGAGCATTCTACAATACTCATTCATTTGATATTGCCAGCCCTGATCGGAATGCAGCAACGGCTCAACTCCAACCGGTAGTTTTTTGAACAGACGCTCAACGAGCTTATCTAATATAGCACAAAGTTTGAATTCTACACTATACTGACGCGGTTTCTTTTGTGTTTTCTCCATAAAAAAATGCACCTCAAAGGTTGTGTCCAACTTTTGGGGTGCACTTCATTTTGCTGCAGCTCCTTTTTTTCTCCGGCTCTGTGCATTATCCGGTAATAAACGATCGTTTTGTTACTGCCTGACCGTACAAGTCAGTCATTGTCCGTTGCAGTCCGTGATCGCAGCGATCGGCATGTTACTTCTGCGTGACCGTCTTGCCGCCGCCTTTGAAAACGGAGGCGGAGCTTTCTACGGCACGGAATTTGCCGGGTGGAAGACCGTACTTCTTTCTGAAGGAGGTGATGAAATACTGCAGGTCCGGGAATCCGCATTGTTCGGCGATCACCCCGACCGGAAGTTCTGAACTGAGAAGCAGTTCTTTCGCATGTTCCAGTCTGAGCTGGCGCATGAACCGGTGAGGCGGCATGCCGCACCGTTCGACGAAACGTTTGTGACTGGTTGTTCTGCCTACATTGAGAGCCTCGGCAAGTTCATTGTTATCCAACGGGTTGTCGAGGTAGCAGCGCAAATTTTTAAGAAGCGATTCTATGTGAAATCCTTTGTCCGGAGGCAACTCCCGCTTCGTCCAGAGTAGCCCTGCGAGGCGATAGAGCATGGCGCACAACAGCCCCGACGCGATACACTCCGAACCGATATCCCCCTTCTCCATCAGCTTGCCGATTTTCGCAACATCGCCCATGTACTCCTCGAAATGTTCAGGTTGAAAAAGCCGATCTTCCTCCAGCCCCAGCTCCTTGAGAAAGATCCCCAGCAGCGACCCGTCGAAGATGATGTTCACCTTGTGTACTTCTCCCCCCTGCGGATTCCGCATGTAGTGGGAGTTGCTCTTGTGGCTGATGAAAAAAATTTCCCCCTCTCCGGCTTCACGGGTGACACCATCCCAAGTGTAGCGGATCTTCCCGGCGAGAATGAACTCCAGCGCGGCATAACGGTAGTTCACATGCCGGATCCAGTGGTTGCTGCTGTTACGGTTTTCTTCAACCTTGACGATATGTACCGGAAGTATAACACAGTTTTGCTTCCTGCGCTTAGGAACGACAGGTATCTTGTCTCCGGCGGTCCTTACAATGATGTCGTAGCTTTTGCGGCAGCCACGCCGCTCCACCAATTTTTCGTCATTTTCCATCTTTTTATCCTCCGCGGAAATAATATAGTACGGAATGTGAATTTTTACAAATGCATTTTGAACAAAAACACATGTTTAAGCTCTTGCATTTTTTTACGATCCGGTGTAAATTTCCTATAGCAAAAAACAAAGGAGACTCTGTGTTATGAAAAAAGTCGTTGTCTGTCTGATTCTTCTGAGTGCCGTCCTTGTGTCGGGAAGCGAGATAATTATGCCCTCCATCAACGGTGATTTCGCCGAAAACGGCCGCTTTTGGGTTCCCATTACCTCCGGGAACGGGAAAGTGAACTTTTCCGGCGGCATTATGGAACTGAGCCGCAACGACGGCGCGTCTTATGCTGACGCTGGAAACTCCCGGCAGAATGTGTCGTTTCTTCCGGGCGATAAGATCAAACTGACCTTTTCCGCCAAAGGTGAAGGCTGGTTTTCCGCCGGATTCCGGATGTCGTCGAGCGGCAACGTCACCAAACGGTTCAAACTGACCTCTGAATTTTCAACCTGCAACTTCACGGTCGATACCGCAAAACTGAAACTGCCGGAAGGGGGGTTACTATTATTTCATCAAGGGACGCGGTGCCCTCTACGGCAACCATGTCGGACTGCCCAAAGATATCATCATTATCCGCTGGACTTGTGTGGAAAAACTCGTCGAAAAATCCGTCGCTCACTGGAGCAAAGACATGGGAATTATATCCACTTCCCCGGATATTTCGACGCTCCGGTTTTCAATCCCCGCTCCCGGAGTTTCATGAAACCCGTTCTCAATGATCCCAACTGCGTCGGTGTGGGATTCGCCCAATGGTCTGGACTGAACAATTACAAGCCCCATTTTGAAAAGTTCCTCGTCATGGTCAACAAAATGAGTGCCAAATAACGGAAAACACAAGGAGATCTTCATGAAAAAACGTTTTACGCTTATTGAGCTGCTGGTTACTACTGCACAACAGAACTGTTTTTCAAAAATAAAAAAATACACATCCTTACGCCCGACAGGGCGCACTTCACGTTTGCCGCAGGCAAACTCTTCACACCTTCACATCTTCACTCAATCAGCGTTCACGCTGATTGAACTTTTGGTCGTTATCGCTATCATCGCCATTCTGGCTGCCATGCTTCTGCCTGCTTTGCAGCAGGCCCGTGAACGGGCTCATACGGCCTCCTGTGTTTCTCATCTGAAAGAGATCGGTTCAGCTCTTTTTAATTATGCCGATGCCCATGCAGGTCTGATCGTCCCCTTCGAAAGAGAAGCTGTTATCGAAGGAGTCAAGATGTACTACTGGCAGGAAAAACTTGTTGCGCTGAAATTGCTTCCTCACTACAAAAATAAATTTGACATGTCCGTTCCCTACGGCGTTCTGAAATGCCCTTCCGAAAAACGGCGTATCCTCGGTGAACGGTCAGAATGGAACTCATGGAAAGGCACTCACTATGCCATGAATTACTTCGCCCAGTGCAGACACAACACATGGGGCACCAGTGTCGCCTATCAGAAAGCCCGCCGCCTGTCGGGGATCTACCGTCCTTCCAAAGCCTATTATGTCATGGACGGCGGAGTGGGTTTTGACAGCAGTACCGGAGCTGAAAGACTTTCTCTCAGCTATCTCCGTGCCGGTTATTCCAATGTGGCCATCCGTCACAGCGGCAAATTCAACGTGGTTCATTTTGACGGTCACGTGGGCTCTTTTTCCGACTATCCTCTGCGGGGGAAAGGTTCTGACTGGAAAGATGATGCGTGGGCTCTCGAACCATGGCAATAACATTGATCAAACTTTTCCACACATAATATTTAAGGACAACCAACATGAAAAAGACAATTCTCCTTCTTCTGCTGGCCAGCGGACTTCTTTCTGCCGGGGAACACTTCAAAGAACGGGCCTTTCTGCTGGCAACAAATCTGCTTCCTCCGACAAAACTTGCCCAGGTCGAAGCCATCGCCGCCCGGGCCGCCAAGGTCGGTTACAATACTGTTTACTTGAGCGACTACAAATTCGGCACTCCCTGGAAACACGGGGACGCCTATATCACCAATGTCAAAAAGGCTGTGGACGTTCTGCGCAAATACAAGTTCAAAGTCGTAACAAGCTGTATTCCCATCGGCGACTGCTGTGCCTATCTGGCGGGCTCCCCTGAACTGGCAGAATGTCTCAAAGTGACTGCTGAACCTTATACCGTTAAAAAAGGCGTTTTCACCCCGCAAAGCGTTATAAAGAACGGTTCTTTTGAAGAAGGCTTCAAACACTGGCGCCCCGATGTCAATGTGGATATTTCCCTTGACAAAAAGAATGCGGCTTCAGGGAAAACATCTGTCCACTTCAAACTGACCGGCAAAGAACCTCACAACCAGAGCCGGATCTGGTATGAACTGAAGTGCAAACCTTTCCAGCAGCTTGCCCTGACTTTCAAGATCAAGACAAAAAACATCAAGGGGTCCGGCAACAAAAAATGCGTTTCCTTTGCGGTCGTCGGCAGTGATCCCGGTTCCAAAGAGGGGTTCCGTTATCTGACTTACCGGAGTGATCCGATCTTTAACAGACAGCCCATCAAAGAAACAGGCAACTGGCAGGAATACCGGGTGGTTTTCAACACCTTTGAATTCAAACGGATCAAAATCGCCCTCGGCTGCTGGAAGATCCAGGGCCCCGGCGAAGTCTGGATCGATGATGTGGATATCAAACCTGCAAGTTTCCTCAACATCATCCGCCGGAAAGGTACCGAACCCAAAGTGACTTCAGCTGACGGTAAGACTGTTTATACTGAAGGCAGAGATTACGCAAAGATCGTTGACCCCGAAGCCGGCAACTACCGCTGGATCGGTGACTTCAACGATGCCCACGCCGCGCCGCAGATCAAAGTGCTCCCCGGCAGCCGGATCAAAGAGGGGCAGACTGTCCTTGCCAGTTACTATCATGTCGCTCTTTCACAGAAACATGCCTGTATCTGCATCAACAATCCTGAAACAAAGAAGCTCATCACCCGTGCCATCGAATGGCAGCAGAAACACGTCAGGCCCGACGGCATCCTGATCGGCATCGACGAACACCGTGCCTACGGTTATGATCCCGACTGCGAAAAATCCGGTCTTTCCGCCGCCCAGGCGCTGAATATGATCGCCAAATACAGCTACAAAGAAATCAAACGCATTGCCCCCGGGGCACAAATTTATCTGTGGAACGATATGTTTGACCCCTATTCCAACTGCAGCAAAGACCGTTTCTACTACATGATCAAGGACAAGGGCGCTCTCTGGGGCAGCTGGAAAGATCTGCCCAAAGATATCATCATCATGCGCTGGTCGCCTTCCAATGTCAAAACCAAACGGGCCGCTTTGAAGGGCTCTATGGACCACTGGCGCACGCTGGGGTTGAAATTCGTTGAATTCCCCGGCTATTTCGATGCGCCCCAATTCAATCCCCATACTGAAGGCATCCTGGAAATGGCCAAAGGATATCCCAACTGCATCGGCGCAGCCTTCGGCCAGTGGAGCGGTATCAAAGGTTACAAGCCCCACTTTGAAAAGTTCATCAAAGTGGTTGACAAAATCGAAAAACAAAAGAAGTAATTCCCCAAGGTTTAAACTACATGGAATGGGTTCGGAATTGAACCGGACTCATTCCTTTTAATTTTAAAGATACTCTCTCGTTGTTAAAATAGCAAATATACTCTTCAAGTTTTTGCTGAAAATCTTCAACAGAACTAAAGGTTTCACCGATAAACATTTCTGTTTTCAGCCTGCCGAAAAAGTTTTCCATAACGCTGTTATCCAAACAATTTCCTTTTCTGGACATGCTTTGAGTGATATTATGCTCTTTCAGC
>JAZODE010000132.1:0-12319 GCA_045596885.1 Victivallaceae bacterium | reverse complement strand
AGTGTTTGCTCTGGCAGAAGCTGAAGCAGCCGACATTACCGATGGTACCGGCTTTTTTGCCTTTGTAGACACCGCCGAAGCACTGGGCGCAGTCTTCAACGACATAGAGGTTGTGTTTCCTGGCGATTGCCATGATGGGATCCATATCAGCGACCATACCGTAGAGGTGGACGACCACGATAGCTTTGGTACGCTCGGTAATGGCTTCTTCGATGAGGTCGGGGTTGATCAGGTGGTCAGTGCCGCAGTCAACAAAGACGGGCAGAGCACCAGCCTGCAGAGCGCAGAAGCTGGAAGCGATGAAGCTGTAAGAGGTACAGATGACTTCGTCGCCGGGGCCGACGCCCAGACCGGCGAGAGCGGTGTGCAGAGCGCAGGTACCGTTGGCAACGCTGATGGCGTAGTCGGCGCCGATCCACTTTGCCCACTTTTTCTCAAATTCCATACCGACTTTGCCGGTCCAGTAGTTCACTTTTCCGCTTTTGAGGATATCAACCACCTTGTCATAGGTTTCGGGGTTGAACTGGGGCCACATGGGGAAAGAACCATTGTAGACCTTTTCGCCGCCGTTGATGGCGAGAGCTGCAGCTTTATCAGCCATTTTTCATTCTCCTTAGTTTGGATTTAATTTTTAACCGGTTTGAACCGGTAGACTATTCGTTTTTTTTCGATCTCTTCGCCCCGGAGCTGTTCCAGAAGCAGAGAGACTGCCATACTGGCATATTCACCGATGGACTGCTCAAAAAGTATCATCCGGTCCGAGGGATAATTTTCCCCCAGCTCCCGGTGGACGATGGTGGCGATCCGGGGCATATAGGTGATTTTCGGATACTGGCGGCGGATCAATTCAGAAAGCAGTCCGTTCACCACCGTATCATCATCACTGACGATGCCGTCGGGGCGCTGTGATGCGGGGAGCTCCAAAAGCACCTTGGCGATGGCGGCGCCTCCTGCGTAAGACATGCCCACAAAGCCGGGGAGTCCGCACCCGGAACGCAAAGCAAGCTGCTGCTGCGAGATAGCAAGCTGTACGATACGGGAGCACCCCTCTTTTTTCAGCAGTTCCGCAGCCTCACTGAGAAAACGCCTGACCTCAATGACCACACCGAAATGGATAAAGTGCTGGTCGTCGTCGCCGATGAAACAGCAAGGTATCCCCAGATGGGTGATCTGATTGAGGGAGGTATCAGAAAAAGGACACAAAGTCAGCACGCCGTCACAGCGGTGTTCGGTCAGGGTCTGCCCCAATCCGGGAAACTCTTCGATGCCGGGTCTTTCGCCCCGTGCCCCTGCCCTGCGGTAAAAGGTAAGGCAGCGGCAATTCTGTTCATTGAGAAACCGTTGGATAAAAGCGGCAAGAGTAGCGGCATAGGCGCTGCCTTCAAGTTCGCGGACAGCCACAGCGATGGTTCTGCCCGCCAGAAGACCGCCTGCGGGATTTTTGACAAAGATCCCCACCTTGTCCCTGACCTCAAGGACACCTGCGTCGCACAAGAGTCCCACGGCACCGGCGATGGTCTGGCTTCCCAAGCCCAATTCATTCCGGAGCGCCGTGTAGGTAGGCAAACGATCCCCCGACTGCAAATTGCGGTCGTGGATCAAAGTCACCAGCGCATCTCTGGCAAATTCCACCTTCCGGGGCAGAAACTGTTTGTAACGTGTCATGACTTAACTCTTTTTGCTGTATACTGTTTTCTGTATACGCCACTTACAAAATATATCACTCCAAAGCGATAAAGTCAACCATTTTTTGAAAAAAAGCACAAAAAAAACAGTTTTTCAAATCTTTTGTCCCCTTCAATCGGCATTTCCGGCGCGCCGATCAAGTCGGACGAGTCTGACTGGTCTGACTGGTCTGACAATGCGCAACACCAGGGGGATCATTTGCAAGCCTCTTTGGGCCATGCAATGAGGGTCACTTCATTTAATCCGGAAAGCGCCTCGACCCTGTAGCTGTAGTCGGGAACATTCTTTTTGAGGAATTCATAGATCCCCATAAATTCATCTTTATTGTGATAAATCGCCAGAAGCAGAACCGGGCGGTCACGCTTGATCGTTTCAACAGCCCCTTTGACCATTTTCAACCCCATCCCTTCCAAATCGGCTTTGATCAGACCGATTTTTCCGTATGCGTGCTGCTGTAAAAAGCCGTCAACAGTGACTACTTCGACCTCATATTCGCCATTATCTCCTAAGCTGGTACCGCTTGAAAGCTCTTTATATTCAGCTGTCTCAAGTAAGAATACTTAAAAGGATCAGCAAGACCACCTACTGGAATATTCGCTGTCAAACTGCTCAAAGAGTATCATCCGGTCTGAATGATCCTCTCAGCACCTTGTTCAAAACCTGCTCTCTTTGGCAGCAGAAGGAGAAATCTCCCGAAAGATGGTTTGAGTAACTTTTTCGACTGTGACCAGCATAAGGCATGAGAAACGTTCTTCTGCCAGAGCATGACATTTTTCAAAGCAGTGCCGGCATGGCGTGTCTGCATTGATAAAAATATTTGACGGACAGAAGGGATCCGGATTATACGCTCCATAATGCCAATTTCCCCCGATGCAAAAACATTTTTTTTCAAGTATTGCCGCCACATGGATCGTACCGGTATCATTGGAGATAATAAACTCTGCATTTTTGACATTGCTGAAAAGCTGCCTTAATGTTGACTTGCCGCAAAGATTGATTATCTTTTCCCTGGAACGGCTGTGCGCCAACAGCTTTTCGGCAGTTTCATTGTCACTGGAGCTGCCGCTGATAACCACAGACAGCGAGGGATATTCCGCCAAAATACGGTCAACAACTGCTGCGAACCTCTCTGCGGGCCATCGGCGGCCGGGGGCAAAAGAGCCGGGGACAACAAGAATATAGGGACATTCAGAAATCTGGCATGGCGGAAATTCCCCCAAATGATCGGTACTGCCTTTTTTGGGATATATTATCTCTTCCATGGCAAAAGAGAGCAATCTTGCCTCATTTTCCCGTACTGTACACGACTTATCATAGTCCAGAAGAAAATCGTAAAAAAAGTTGAAAAAATGGGCTCTGTATTCTCTGACTGCAGCCTCTACAGGCCATACATTCATCGTTTCAATGGCATAGTGTTGTTTCCCGGGAGGAAGCAAGGCAAGATAGTCACTTTCTCCGGAACGCCCGAGAGAGGGAAGCAGAATGACCTTTTGAGCTTGATAGCAGGTAATCTTCCGATATTCTTTGATCCGGTTCCAGATACCGGAACTCAGGTCCGAGTAATCGCAAACGACCAAATTGTCAATGTATGTACAATTACGAAGCAGCTCATGACCGCCGGAAGAGGTGACAACCGTTATTGTTTGGGCTCTCCTGTGTGCGATTGCAGCAGCCTGCTCTATCAGAGATAAAGAGATCAGAATATCTCCCAAATGATCGTTGCGGATAATCACAACACCCGTTGGTTTATGCTTGAAATGCCAAGTCAGTATACGCAAGAGGACAAATTTCACCGTTTGGATCAAAGTACTCCTGTAACTTTTCCCCCAAAGACCTTTTCGCGACCAAATATTTTTTAAGAGAGCCATTTATGAAATTTCTTATTTTTGAGCGGAGCGCATTTGAATTTATTTTTCATGGGGTCCCCATTTGCTCCAGTGAAAACTCAATGGGGTATGCCGTTTCTGAACTGATAAGGGAAATATGGATTTTCAATAACTTCCGGGTGAAAGAAATACCATGTCTGAGCATTACAGTATTTGCAGCACTCCGGTATATTCTGCATATCGACAAGAGATTTTCTGATTTTTGCGGACTTTGGGGAAGCATAAAGTTCCCAGAGGGAAGAATCTTCAATATTACCGATACAAAAATCCTCCATCCCCGCATAATCCATATTTACTGAACAACAGAGGTTTACCCTTCCGGAATAGTCCACATAAATATGTTTAGCAGGAACAAAACAGGGAATGACCCGCCTTAACTCCAATTTTCCCACGGCGCCACCCCAGTTGTGTCCTTTTTCATTGAATTCGGAAAGACGGAAAAATATTTTTGTGTTACCGAGAGGAAGAAACCCGTTTTCTCCGTCAAGCTCAAATCGCACTCCCGGAAAGCGATCTAAAAATTTCCGTATCTTGCTTTGCCGTTCTTCCGGAGTCAGAGAAAACTCTTCCGGAACCAGGTGCAGAGTAATAAGCAGAGTTTGCACATCAGCAGCAGCTATCCTTTTCAGATACTCCTCAGTCAGACAGTCGCCGTTGGTGTTGATGACCAGATGACTTTCCGGCAAAAATTCCTTTACAGCCTTGACACGGCTGAAAAATATTTCTTCATCAAATAAAGGTTCATTAAAGCCGTTGAATTCGATATACTGATCATAGCGGATCGCTGCAAGTTCTTGCAGACATTTCAGAAAAAGCGTTTCAGGCAGAAGTTTTTTTTGCTTTCTTGCATGGGGGATCTTACTGTTTGGGCAATATAAACAGGAACGGTTACAGTAAGATGAGATTTCCAAATGAACGATGTTCACATACTTTTTGAACAAATGAGGCATATCGGAAACCTTTTCCGAATATAACTCAGGCGAATCGAGGTGTTTCAGCCACAAGAAAGCCCCGTTGTTCCTCTTTCTTCTTCCGGGCAACAGTAAACTGAGCAGTTTCATTTGAAACCGGAACGTTATGAGAGAACGGAACGCAATGCGAATAAGATTTTTCAGTTTTGCTATTTTTTTCACCCAACCGGACATTGGACACCTCACTGATTCGTCAATACTTTTAACATCTGATCTCACTCCTCATCAAAATAAGCCAGGTACACCTGTTCTTTGCTTATCCGCCTCAAAAAAAACTCTTCACAGAGCAAGTGCCGATACGCTGCTTTACAAAAAGCCACGGAACACACAACGCCTCAATCCTTTGAGCCAACAACATGGATCATCTTTTCCCAGAAGCCTGCATCGTCCTTCATCCAGGCGTGGCAGCCGAAGGACAGTTTTTTGAAAAACCGTTCCGGAGCACCATCCAGAGAAAAACATGCAGCCTCATCAATGCCGGGGATGAGCAAACCGTCATCTGTAAACTTTTTGCTCAAGAAATAAAAGACCATATCCTCGCTGTTGTTTTTTTCGTGCCGGATCTGCTCCAGATACTTCCCCCGGGAATTGGGGAAAAGTCCCCACATTTTCAACAGAGGGATAAAACAACGGACATAGTTGCCGCAGGCAATATGGTTCAGCCAAAACTCCTTCAGCAGCGCTGGAGGAAACATTTTCTTATGTTTTCCCTCCAAAACACGCAACATGGCGCTGATACGCCGCAAAGAAAAACCACCGTTCCCGACAATGATTTTTTCCCGATGCCCCCAGTTCAAAACAAAAGGAGCTCCGATATAATCATATCCTTTTTCACACCAGTAATCAAGCTCATCACGGAACGCCCAGGCATCGAGCTGATAGATCAGCATATAATCATAATCCTGGAATCGCCGGTAAAACTCCGGCGTCAGCAAAAGGCGGCTGTAGCTTGAAACACTGGTAAAAAAGCTGTTATCAAAACGCTCCACCCGTCCGTGCGGAACGATTTCAAGATAGGCAGAGCACTCCAAATCAGCCGGAGCAAAAAATACAACATCATATTTGGAACCGAAAACCCTGCTGCACTGGACCAGAGAAGCTCTTTCCTCCAGGTCCATATTTTCACGGTAGCAAGGTATTGCAATAACGACTCTCATATAAAACTTCAGTTCCTTTTTTCATAATGTGTTTTATGCTCAATTAATATACAGCCATCGCCGGAAATTTGCAATTAAGAAGGAAAAAAAAGCCGGAAGTTTTTTCTCTCTCCCACACTCGCTTCAGTGGAGTCTTTTGATCGCGCTTCCCTTATCAGCGGGCGTTATATGACAGAAGCACCTCTCTGATCTTATCAAGACGCCCGGAACCGTCGAAGTTGTCGGGCAGAAGAAACATGCCCTCTGTCCACTCGTTCCAGGCGTTGATAATGACGGCCTCGGTATCAAAGTTCAGCGCTTCTTTCAGAAGTTCTGCGATGCGCTCAGGAGTATTGTTGACAACGATGGGGTAGTAGCCCAACTTTTCATAATCCCACGGATAACTGACCTCCCGGCTCCAGCGCGGAGAAACATCCATCCCCAGAGTGATGCTGGGAAAAAAGGACATCCCACCTGCGGCGATCTGCTCCCAGCAGTGACGCTGATTTCTCATCATGATGGCGTAATCAACGGTGGGTTCCCCCGGGTTGACGCTCTTTTCATAATCACTTCTGACCCCGCTGTTATAAGCGAAAACAGAGTCAAAACCTGCGTCCCGTATTTTGGGGATCCGTCCCCAGCCGCAGAAATATTCATTGTCATTGCAGCAGCCGATATTCATCAAAGTATAGATACCGGGAAAGCCGTGTTTCTGCACAGTTTCATTACAGATCCTCAAGACATCCGCAGGTTCGATGGACTGAAAAAGACGGTTGCAGCTGTAGAAAGAATAGACTGGCTTTCCGTTGATTTTCCAGTAATTTTCACATTTGAAATACTTTTCACAGCAGTATTCCATAACATGACGCAAATCCTCTTCGCTGTGGAAAGTTTTCAAAAAGGGTTCACAACTTGCCTGATTTTCATTGCCGTTCATACCTCTTACGCCCTGATCCAATACAGGCCAGATCCCCCAGTTGTGGTTCGCCCACATGAGGGCAAATTTGAGTCTGTTGCGATTGGGAGAGTTCAAAAATGCTTCATTGAGGGGGCGTTCCAGAAATTCCACGCCGTTGTACCAGAACCAGTCAAAAAGGAATCCGGTGATGCCGCTTCCGGCAGCAAGGTCGATCTGCCGTTTCATCATTTCAGGATCAGATTCGTCAAAGTACCCCCACGACGGTACCCGGGGCTGCTTATGGGCTGCGAAAAGCGGTTTTGTGGTTTTGACAAGTTCCCATTCACAGAATCCCTTGCCGTACCATTTTTCATAATGTCCATCGGGGTGCCAGCTCGGAAAATAAATCGCAAAAACTTCTTTTTTCATACTCTTAGAATCCCGTTGAAAGAATTTCTCTACCCGAAGCCAATGTAATTGGTCGTAATACCAAACTGTAAAAAAAAAGGAGAGAAATTCTTTTGCAAACCTCTCTCCGTTGGATCTTTGCTGAAATCAGCCCATCAGATGATGGCTTTTTCGGTTTCGCCGTCAAAGAAGTGGGCGTTGGGCATCAGCAGAGCGAACTCCACATCCTGACCGACGCTCAGCTTGCGGTGAGGATCGATACGGGCGATGAAGCTGGTGGTGGCACAGGTCAGATAGACGTAGGTCTCGGAACCCATGGGCTCGATAACTTCAACTTTTGCCTTGACTTTGGGCATTTCGGGATTGCGCTCGGCAGATTCGTTGCCGATGTCTTCGGGACGGATACCGAAGGTGACAGCCTTGTTGCAGAAGGGCTCCATCTTTTCCTTCCAGGCGTCGGGCACGGCGCACTCAAAGCCGGGGGAGCTGAAGGTCAGCTTGCCGTCTTTGTTGATCAGATTGCCTTCAAAGAAGTTCATGGGAGGAGTACCGATAAATCCGGCAACGAACTTGTTGCAGGGCTTGTCATAAAGTTCGATGGGAGCAGCGACCTGCTGGATCACACCGTCTTTCATCACGCAGATACGGTCGCCCATGGTCATAGCTTCGGTCTGGTCGTGGGTAACGTAGATCATAGTGGTCTCAAGCTGCTGGTGGAGCTTGGAGATCTCAGTACGCATCTGCACACGCATCTTGGCGTCAAGGTTTGACAGAGGTTCGTCAAAGAGGAAGGCTTTGGGCTTACGGACGATGGCACGACCCACAGCAACACGCTGGCGCTGACCGCCGGAAAGCTGTTTGGGACGACGGTTCAGGTACTCTTCAAGTCCGAGGATCTTGGCTGCTTCCATCACGCGGCTGTTGATCTCTTCTTTGGAGTATTTACGCAGTTTCAGACCGAAAGCCATGTTATCGTAAACGGTCATGTGGGGATACAGAGCGTAGTTCTGGAACACCATAGCGATGTCACGATCTTTGGGAGCCACATCGTTGACCACGCGGTCGCCGATACGGACCTCACCTTTGGTGATCTCTTCAAGACCTGCGATCATACGCAGAGTGGTGGATTTACCGCAGCCGGAGGGACCGACGAAGACCATGAACTCACGGTCTTTGATGTCCAGACAAAAGTCGCGGACTGCTTCAACTTTGCCTTCGTACACTTTGTACACATGTTCGAGAAATACTTCAGCCATTTTTTCAATTCCTTAATGGTGAGTTTCGACCATCTACGCCGGAACGGCCACTGACGACCCGCGGTTGTTATGGAAAAAACCAACTCCGATTTTGTTCCCCGCCTCCGGGCACGCGACGATCAATTATAATAATATACACTCATCTGAACCAAAATACAAGGGAGGAGAAAAGATTTTTTTCCTTTCTCCCCCCCTGAAGAGGTCACGCCCTCTTTTGCGGTCAGGCGATGAAACCGCTGCCGCTGTCTTCAAAGATCTTGCGGCTTACCTGCTCCTCAAAAGCTCCTGACTCGGAAATTTCGGAAGTCTCGTAAAACTTGATCGAAATATTTTCAGTTCCAACCACTCTGATGGAGTTTATTCCATCGCTCCAGGTCCGGGTATCGGCATTCCAGCTGCCGCTGACGCCGCTGCCCAGATACAAGGTGACAGATCCTGCGGCATACTGTTCAACGACATCGTTGCCCCAGTTGCCGCCGAAGGTGAAGATATCATCACCGCCGCCGCCGTGCATGGAGTCGTTTCCGGCGCCGCCTGCGATCACATCGTTGCCGGAGCCGCCCACCAGACGGTCATTGCCCCGATCGCCAAAGAGCGCATTGCTTCCGGCAGCGCCCCAGATGGTATCGTTGCCGTCTCCGCCGCAGATACGGATGCTGCTGCCGGAGTATTCATAGCGCTGAGAGGTCATATCCACGATATCATCCCCGCCACCGGCGCGGATCTCGCTGATCTGTGCCAGACGGGCGCTGGTCCCGAGAGCGGAGTAAATATCATCCACAAAGAGAGCATCGCCGTTGCTGTCATCGGTCAGGACAAGGACACTGGCATCGCTTGAACCTTCAAAAATGTCGGTCATCTTATTCTTACCGGCAAGATAGACTTTTTCCCATGTTCCCTGCCAGCTGCCGAAGCCCAGATGCTGTGCGGCAAAGCCATCTTCCCAGACGCCCTCGGCGTTGGCAAAGAAAAGATCTTTGACGCCGTCCCGGTCAGAAACGAGTTTGTCAGCACCGGAAACATCCTTGCCGGTGATCTCATTTCCATAGCTCCAGGCCTCATCTTCAAGGGCGCGGACACGCCATTTGAAGGTGGTTTCAGGCAGGGCAAAGGAGTCGAGAGAATTACTGGGAGTCTCAACAGAAATGACCGTTGCAAAGTCATCTGTGGAATATTCCACCACATAGCCCTTTGCCCCCGGAACAGCATCCCATTTCAATCCGTCGGCATCGCCCACGGGATTTTCGGGACCGGCGGGGAGGATCTCAAAGTTCTGCACCGTGCTCCACTGAGAGATGTTCCCCACGGAATCCACTGCAGCAATCTGGAAATACCAGGTTCCCACGGCAAGATCCTCAAGCTGAATATTGCTCACGCTGCTGAAAGTACCTGTTCCGGTAAGGTTTGCACTGTTCCCGTAACGGAAATAATATCCCTTTGTTCCGGCAGGACCATTGTCCGCCGCATCCGCCCAATCCACAAGGACACTGTCTTTGTCGATGGCGAAGGTGATATTTCCGGGAATCCCGGGAGCCTTTTTATCAATGTTGTCCACCTTGTAACTGCTTATCTCTGAGACATTGCCCACATGGTCAGTGCCGCGGAAATAAACGGAACTGTTGGAACTCAGAACCACACTGCCGGTATAGGTATACCAGGATCTTGAGTTGAAACTGTACTCTTTTGTGACCGCATCACCGAAGTCGGCAGTCAAAGTGACATTGGAGTTGGTCAGTTCTGTCACATCCGCAGTGACCACGGGCGCCGTGGGAGCAATCTTGTCGATGCGGTCAACGACCACCGTTTCAACGGCAGCGTTTCCGGCGGCATCAACAGCTTTGAACTCGATCGTGCAGTTAGCGGAAACCGTCACGCTGCCGCTGCAGTTCTGCCAGCTGCCGCCGTTGACCCTGTAACTGACGGAGGCTTCCTTATCGTCGCACTCAACTGTCAGAACGACATCTTTATTGGTCCACTCAACCGCATTGCCGGTGATGGTGAGAACCGGCGGCACCTGATCGGCAGCGCCGATGGTCAGGGTCAGGATGGAGTCGGTCACTGCAAGGGTGTACTGTTTGCTGCCAATGGTAACACCGGTGCCGTTCACGGTCAGACTTTCACCCGCAATCGTGATGGTGTCGTTGAAGCTTGCGGCGTTTCCGGCAAGTTTATAGGCTCCGTTGGCTTGATTGTCAGAAACGGTGACGGAGTAACAGCCAATTTCGGTCAGATTCAAATTGGCGATATTATCAACGATGTATGTATCTTCGCCAGAGCGTTCGCTCAGGTCAAAGACGAGTTCACCGTAAATATTTGCCCAGCTGTTGACAGTGACGGTTCCCCCGAATACTGTATCTTCCCAGAGTTCAACACCGCCGCTGCCGATGGTGAGAGTGCCGCCGTATTTGATTTCACCGCCATAAAGTTTGCCGTAAACATCCACAGCGGAAACATCTGCAACACCGCAAACTGAAGCAATTCCGCCGGAAGAAACCATCAATCCGGTCACTTCACCGCCGTTGATAAGAGCAGAGCCGCCGGAAGAAACAGTAACTCCTCTGGCGCTGCCATAAAGTGCTTCTGCTATCTCTCCGCCTTCGGGAGTATATTCTTCGCCTCTGACCAACATCGTGCCAGAGTTACGGATTGAAACACCACTGGCAAATCCCCCGCCGGAAACAAACAAGTAGCCTCTCTTACCAAGTTCAACCGTATTGGCAACGCCGCCGGAACTGACGCGGGTTAGGGCATAGCCGGAACTTGCGGTCGCCTCAATTCCAGCAAAAATATTGCTGGCAACGCCGCCGGAACTAACTGCTATCGTTCCCCCATTATTGGTTGCATCTATCAATACAGCATCAGAATACAGGAGCACGGCAGCATCATTGATAGTCACTTGAGAAGCTGTTCCACCTTGAGCAACCATAAATCCGCCGGAATTCAAAACAGTCTTGTTGACGGCACCGCCATAAAGATCGATCCGACCGCCGAAATCGACGGTTGTTTCATTGGCAACACCGCCGGAGGAAATGCGCAAATGCCCGGCTTGAGCCCAAGTCGTAGCATTACCGCTGAGAGTGGTACTGTTGGCAACACCACCGGAGCTGATGTTCATCCAGCCACTGGCGTTGACTGTGGTGCTGTTAGCAACGCCACCGGAGGAGATATGTAACCAGCCGTCGGAATTGACAGTGGTAATGTTAGCTGTTCCGCCGGAGAAGACAAACATGGAGTTGTTCGCCCCGCCGACGATCGTTTCGCCGGTAAGGACTTTTCCCTGTTTGACAAGGGTTCCGCTGGAGTAGACCTTCACCTGATCGCCCGTGGGGACCGCAGCGCCGATGGTCAGGGTCAGGATGGAGTCGGTAACAGCAAGAGTGTACTGCTTACCGTCGATAGTGACGCCGGTACCGTTCACGGTCAGACTTTCACCCTCAATCGTGATGGTGTCGCTGAAGCTGGAGGCGTTTCCGGCAAGTTTGTAAGTTCCATTGGCTTGATTGTCAGAAACGGAGATAGTGTAATAACTGTCATCGTACAGCTCCAAACCGGTTATATCATCAACAATGTATGTATCCGCGGCAGAGCGTTCACTCAAGTCAAAAACGACTTCACCGTAAACATACGCCCAACCGTTGACGGTTACAGTACCGCCGAAAACAGTACTGCCCCAAAATTCGTTAGCGGTACCGATGGTGAATGTGCCGCCGTATTTGATTTCACCGTAAAAAAGTCTGCTGAAAGGACCATCACCGCCGCCAGCTGAAGCGTAAGCGCCGGAAGAAACCATCAATCCATCCACTTCACCGCCGCCGATAAAGGCTGAACCGCCGGTAGAAACAGTAACTCCTCTGGCGCTGCCATGCAGCTCTACCGGCCAATCATCTATTGTCGGTGCATACATTTCACCGTAGATGTAAATGGTTCCGCCGCTGCTGACAGTGACAACATCTGCAAAACCGCCGCCCCTGACATAGACTGCGCCGCCGGAACTGACGGTGGTGCTGTTGGCTGTACCGCCGGAGGAGACAAACATGGAGTTGTTCGCCCCGCCGACGATCGTTTCGCCGGTAAGGAC
>JAZODE010000131.1:0-14807 GCA_045596885.1 Victivallaceae bacterium | reverse complement strand
CCGCCGTAGCTTTATGCGGAGGGGGAAAGGTAACAGGCGCTTGTCCCGCCGTAGCTTTATGCGAAGGCGGAAAAACGCTCCCTTTATCAGATCGAAGAAGAGGGCGCTTTGACAATTTTGAGGAGTTTTGAAATTGCCTCTATTAAGCGGGAATTTTTTGAAAAATGATTGAAGCAATCTCTCAATTCAGTGTATTTCAAATCGTCATACTCTGTATCAGCGCTCTTTTGATCGGAGTCAACAAAACAGCTCTCCCCGGTATCGGGATCCTCCCTGTGGTGCTCCTTGCCAACACCTTTGATGCCCGGCTTTCCACCGGGATGCAGCTTCTGATGCTCGCCTGGGCGGACATCATGGCAGTGATCTATTTCCGCCGCAGTGCCGACTGGAAACTGATCCTCCGTCTGCTTCCCTGGTCACTGAGCGGTCTTGCCATCGGCTGGTGGCTTCTGAGTTACATCCCCCCTGAAAACACCACAGCCATGAAACTGCTCATCGGCTGGATCGTTATCGGACTCCTTATCTTGAACTTTGTCCGCAAACGCCTCAACCCTGACAAGATCCCCTCCGGCGTCCTGCCTTCCGCCTTTTACGGCTCCCTCATGGGAAGTACCACCATGCTTGCCAATGCGGCGGGTCCCATTTCAGCCATCTATCTGCTTTCCATGAAGCTGACCAAAGAGCAGTACATGGGCAGCGGCGCCTGGCTTTTCATGATCGTCAACTGGATCAAACTGCCTATGTTCTGGTATCAGGGCAGGATCACCAAAGAGGTGCTGCTTCTGGATCTGTGGATGGTTCCTCTTCTTATTGCAGGGGGATTCCTGGGCATCGTGCTTTTCAAGAAGCTGCCTCAGGCGCTCTTTGAAAAGATCGTCACCGTTCTGGTGGTCATCGCCGCAGTCAAGATGGTCACAGGTCCCTATGTGGACCCCTGGCTGAATCCCATACTGGAACGCTGGCTGGGAATGTAAGGAAAAATGTCAAAAACCTCCACACACATCAGAGTATTCCTCATGCTGGGCATGGGGGTAATGCTTTATTTTTTCGCAAATTTCCAGCGCGTGGCGATCCCCGGATCCATTTTCAACGAGCTGCAGAGCAGTCTGAATGTGGGCGCCAAATACATCACAGCCCTTGGCTCCATGTTCATGTACATTTACGCCGCAGGACAGCTCTGCGCCGGACTCCTTGCCGACCGTTACGGCGGCGAAAGAGTCATCACCTTCGGCGCACTGCTCTTCTGTCTGGGCTCCATTCTTTTCCCTTTCTGCAACTCCCTTTTCATGCTCTATTTCTGCCGTTTTCTGGTGGGCATGGGTGCCAGTTCCATCTATTTGAGTCTGGTCAAGATCTTAGCCTTCCGCTTCCCCAAAAAGTTTCCCATCCTTCTGGGATTTTTCCTGCTCTGCGGATACGGAGGCGGTGTAGTGGCGACAGCCCCACTTGTCTATATGGTGCAAGCCCTTACATGGCGCACCGCCATGGCGGTTTTCGGCGCAGGCGCTCTGGTCAGTTACATTCTCTTTGTGCTTTCCAAACATCTTGTAACGCTTCCCCGTATAACCAACGCCCCCTTCTCCTTCCGGGTATTCGGAGAGCTTTTGAAGCGAAAGCACAACCGCAACATGATCCTCTACTCCTCATGCAGTTTCGGCACCTACTACTGCATACACACCGTCATCGGCAAGAAGTTTCTTGAAGATTTCTGCCGGATGCCCACAGAAAAAGCCGCCTGGTACATCGCCGTACTGGGTATCATCGCCTCTGTCAGCGGTTTCTGCATGGCATTCATCAGTCAGGCATGGGGCAACAGGCGCAAGCATTTTCTGGTAGCATCCGGCTGTGTGGCGGTCTTTTCCTACGGATTCATCCTGCTGGCGCTCTGTTTTGACTGGCGGACCTCTTTTGTGGGGATACTCCTTTTCGGCATAACATGGTTCGCCAATCAGGGGACCTTGTCGGTGCCGATGATGAAAGACACCAATGTCCCCGAAGCCATGGGCGCCATCGTCAGTTTGTGCAACGGACTTGTCTATTTGATGGTGGCTCTCCTCGGCAATGCGGTGGGATTCCTGCTGGATATGTTTGAGCCCGTCAAATCAGGCAATATCCTGATCTACACCAACAAATCCTACATTGCGGTGTTTCTGCTCTTTTTCCTTCTGAGCTGCTGCACATTGTACAACGCCTGCCGCCTCCGGGACACCCGGGGGGGGAATGTTGCCTCAACAACCCCTTGATTTTTTCCTTCCGTCCGTTTGACAAGTACCTCTTTTTGTGCTATTTTATAGGAAACACATCTTGATCTTATCTTGAATTCGGGAGGAAAATACTATGCAGATCACAGACAAAGCTGATGTTTTGGTGGAGGCTCTGCCTTATATTCAGAAGTTCCGCAACTCCGTCATGGTTGTGAAATTCGGGGGCAGCGCCATGGAGGATGAAGAACTGGTTCGCGGCACCATGCGCGACATCGTTATGCTTGAAGCCATCGGTATCCGTCCTGTGGTGGTCCACGGCGGCGGCAAAGCCATTTCAGCCGCCCTCAAAGAGCAGGGGATCCCCGTCAAATTCGTCAACGGGCTGCGTTACACCTGTGATAAAACCATCGGCGTGGTGGATGAAGTGCTCCACAATGTCAACGCCCATCTGGTTGAGCTGGGCAAGGAGTTCGGCGGTCCCGTCTGCGGCATCAGCGGCAAAAAGGTCCTCAAAGCCAAACGGACTCTTTCCACTGACCCCGCCACCGGCAAACAGGAGGATGTGGGCTTTGTGGGTGAAGTCATCGGCGTGGATGTGGCGGCTATCGTAGAAGCTCTTGCCAAAGGCCTCACCCCCATCCTGACACCTCTGGGCACCGGACTTGACGGACAGATCTACAATATCAACGCCGACACCGCCGCATGCAAGATCGCTGAAGCCATCCACGCCAGAAAGCTGGTCTTCATGAGCGATGTCCCCGGGATCCTTGCCGACAAAGACGATGAAAGCTCCGTCATTGAGACCATCAAAACTGACGAAATCGACAAACTCATCGCCGACGACACACTTTCCGGCGGTATGCTCCCCAAGATCGCCAGCTGTGTATCTGCCCTCAACGCAGGTATCAACAAGGTCCACATGATCGACGGACGCAGACGCCATTCCCTGCTTCTTGAGATCTTCACCGACACCGGTATCGGTACTCAGATCATCCGTCCCGATTCCATCATGTAAAAATTTTTCCAAGGAGCTCTTCCCATGGGAAAAGCATTGATCTTCTGCGGCATCAAACACTGCGGAAAAAGTACCCTGGGCAAAGCCGTATCAGAGCTGCTTGCCCTGCCTTTCAGAGACACAGATGAAATGCTGGAAGAACGCTTTCATCTCACTGTCCGTGAACTCTACAAAAGTGTCGGAGAAGAAGAGTTCCGCCGCCGGGAAAGCGAACTGCTTTCCAGCTTTGAAGCGGAAACGCCTCAGGTCATATCTCTGGGCGGCGGAGCACTGCTCAAAAGTGAAAATGTGCCTGTGCTCCAAGCTCTGGGCAAGATCATCTGGTGCGATGTGGATGACCGTACCGCCTTTGAGCGTATCGAAAAAAAGGGGCTGCCCCCCTTTCTCGCTCAGGCAGATGATCCCTTTGCCGCATTCCGGAGCAGCAACGAAAGCCGCCGAGCTGTTTTCAGTGCTGTCTCCTCAGTGCGCTTTGAAGCGGACAAAATGCTTTCCCCATCTGAAAACGCCCGCAGACTCTGTGAACTTCTTATGGAAAAAGGAATAGTAGAAAAATGAGCGGCAACACCTTCGGAACTCTTTTCAAAGTCACCACCTTCGGGGAATCCCACGGTCCCGCCATCGGCGCTGTGGTTGACGGTATGCCCGCCGGTGTGGAAATCGACCCTGGATTCATTCAAAGCGAACTCGACCGGCGGCGTCCGGGGAACAAGGCAGCCGGTTCCACGCTCCGGAAAGAAAGCGACACAGTAGAGATCCTTTCGGGGGTCTTTGAAGGAAAAAGCACCGGGACCTCCATCGGTATGCTGATACGCAACAGCGACCAGCACAGCAAAGATTATTCTGAGCTCCGGAACCTTTTCCGTCCCGGCCATGCCGACTGGGGATTCCACGCCAAATATGGATTCCGGGACTACCGGGGCGGCGGCAGATCCTCAGGCAGAGAGACCGCTTGCCGGGTCGCCGCCGGAGCCCTTGCAAAACTGCTGCTCCAAAGCATCAGTCAGGTAAAAATCACCGCATACGCTCTGGAAATAGGCGGCATCAGAGCGGAAAAGATCGCTTTTGACGAAATTGAAAAAAATCCTCTCCGCGCCCCCGACTGTCAGGCAGCAGAAAAAATGGCGGCACGCATTGAAGAGTGCCGCAACAGTCTTGACAGCTGCGGCGGCATCGTTGAGTGCCGCATTTCAGGAGTCCCTGCCGGATGGGGTGAACCGGTCTTTGACAAAATGGACGCACTTCTGGCACATGCCATCTTTTCCATCGGCGCCGTCAAGGGCTTTACCGTAGGCGACGGTTTCGATGCCGCCCGGAGCGTGGGCTCTGTCAACAACAGCTCCCCCGGCGCCGCAGGCGGTATCAGAGGCGGTATCTCTGACGGAAACGAAATCGTTTTTCAGGCGGCAGTGAAACCCACTCCTTCCATCGGTAAAGAGCAGTCCATGCCGGGGATCGACGGAAAAATGCACGACTTTGCCATAAAAGGGCGGCACGATGTCTGTATCGTTCCCCGTGTGGTCCCTGTCATTGAAAGCATGGCGGCGCTGGTCCTTGCCGACTGCGCCCTCGCCCAGAGATGTGCGCGCATTTGAACAAAAAAAAATCCAACCAGAGAAAGGTTACAGAAAAAATGAAATTGGCAAAACTTAACAATGACGGATACCGCATTGACGCCAGAAAGTATACATTGGACCTTTACGAAGGTATTGAACCTGCAAGGCTCTTTCTGCAGAACTCCCGGCAGGAGTATTGCTTTACCCCTTCCGGCAGTGTGAACTGTATCAACCGCTGTGACGAAACTGCTGTTTTTGAAAAGTGGCAGAAAGAGGAAAACAGAGAAGGTATCGTTTTCACCCGCACAGAAAGATCCGTTCTGTGGAAACAGAAAAAGATCACCGTGGTCTGCCGGGAAAGATCCATTGAATTTTTCATGGAGATCGAGGGAGCCGGGGATGTGGACGATGTCCGCTTTTTCCGCAACTGCGTCAACAAGGTGGAATATGGCTTTATCGGGGAATTTGATGAGGTCATCAATGCCGCTGCCCCCAACTTTCACGGAAAGATCTTCTATCATCCGGTGGAAAGTTTCACCACCTCTTTCGCCCAGGATCTTTCCCCCGCCGTGGGCGGTCAGGCTCTGGCAAGCTGCTGCAGCTGTATCGGTCTGCGTGACCGCACCGAAAGAAAATATCTGGTGGCAGGCGCCGCTGCCCGCCCCGGAGAATACACCTGGGACAGCTTCCGCTGGAATCCCGCTGCCGTCATGCCTGCAACATCCTACATAGGCGACCAGATGAAGGGAGGTGGGTTCGCTATCGAATACGCCGGGAAGAAAAATGTTTCCGGCACCTGGGAAACGCCCCGATTGATACTGAGTTTCTGCGACAGCTGCGATGATATACTCCCCTCTTATCTCAAGGTCTGCTACGACGAGAAGTATCTGCCCAAACCCCATCGCCGCCGCATCCAGAATTGGTGGCGCAGCCCCATCTACTGCACCTGGCACGATCAGGTCGCAGCGACCATGATGGACCGGAGCAACTACATCGACTACACCGGTCCCCGGGTGGGGGAATTCTGTACCGAAGAGCTCACCGAAGAGTGGCTGGGGGAACTGATCAAACACGATTGCAAGCCGGGGATCGTCATTCTTGACGACAAGTGGCAGCTCAACCTCAACGACGCTGATCCCGATACCGACAAGTTCCCCGATATGAGAGGATGGATCGAAAAATGCCACAGCCGGGGCATCAAAGTTTTCCTGTGGACCGCCGCCTGGAACAAAGACAATGTGCCCCTTGACGAAGCGATCACCAGAGACGGTCAAGTGGTCTGCGGCGATATCACCAACCCCAAATACGAAGCCCGTTTCCGTGAAATGATCCGCCGTTATTTCTCTGATGCTGAAGATTGTCTCAACGCCGACGGCATCAAACTTGACGGTCTGCTGGGACTCCCCATGGGACCGGGGTTGAAAAATCACGAAAACCTCTGGGGTCTGGAACTGCAGAAACGCTATCTGGATATCCTTTATGAAGCGGGACATAAGGCGAAAAAAGATGTCTGTATCAGCACCTTTGTGGCACATCCCTATCTTTCTGACACCAGCGACATGGTCCGCCTTGCCGACATGTATCACGGAAGGCTCACCACCCGCCGCGCCATGCAGCACCGTGCCGAAGTTTACGGTTATACCATGCCCCACACCCTCATCGACACCGACGGTCAGTTTGAGTTCAGCTATATCAACAATGTTTCTGAACTGATGGCTGACCAGATGAAACTGGGGATCCCCACGGTCTACAACGGTAAACTGATCCGCCAGCAGAGATTCTTCATGCCCGCCCGGTACAGAGAGATGAACGCAGAAGATTACGCCATCATCTCACGCGCCTTCAAGATCCAGCGGAAAAAATACGGTCTCAAGTGAAGAAGAAACGGAAAATCTGGATCTTTGCCGGTGAAAGCTCCGGCGATATGTACGGCGCTCAGCTGGGGGAGGAACTGCGCCGCATCGCCGCCGTCCGGGGAGAGGAAATAGAACTCTCAGGCATGGGCGGCAAGGCGATGATCGCAGCCGGGATCCCCGTCAAGGTGGACTCCACCGAATTGGGAGTCATGGGCGTGGTCGAAGTGGCAAAGCTGATCTTCAAGTTCATCGCCATCTACCTGAAAATGGTGAAGGCGGCAAGAAAGGAGCGTCCGGAAACGGTTGTCCTCATCGACTACCCCGGATTCAATCTGCTCTATGCCATTGCCATGTATTTTTCAGGCATCAAGGTGGTGTGGTACATCGCCCCCCACTTGTGGATCTGGGGAAAATGGCGGCTCCCGGTACTGGCAAAGATCTGCACAAAAGTGCTGGTGATCTTCCCCTTTGAGGTGGAGGTTTTCAGCAAAACCCCCTTGCAGGCGACCTTTACAGGACACCCGCTCATCGACATCATGGCAAAGAAAAAAGATCCGTCCATCCCCCGTGACCCCGATCTGGTGCTGCTGCTCCCGGGGAGCCGTGCCGGAGAGATCAACCGTATGCTGCCCCACATCCTCGACAGTATCAAAGAGCTGAGTGCACGCCGCCCTGAGCTGAAATTCCGTCTCCCGGTTCCCCGGGAAAAAATCGCTGTCCAGTGCCGTGCCATCATTGAAAAGTACATCCGCCGGAATGGGGATCTGCCGGAAATTGAAATTTCCATCGGTGACACCAACTACTGCCAGCAGCACGCCGGAACCGGCATCGCCGCCTGCGGCACCGTCACCGTGGAATGCGCCATCATGGGGCTGCCGCTTGTGGTGGGATACAGCCTCAGCCCGGTGAACTACATGGTCGCCTGGCTCCACGGAGTCAAACCCTTCCGGGGATACATCACCATGACCAACATCATAGACAACAGTCCGGTGTGTCCTGAATTCATCCAGAGCAAATTCAAAAGCTCCAACATCACCCCCGCTTTGGAGTCCATCCTCCCGGGGGGAGCGCGGCGGGCGTCCACCCTCGCCGGTATGGAACGGGTCACAAAAATGCTCTGCGAAGGCAACAACGGCCGCAGTGCCGTCGCCCGTGCCGCCGAAGAGATCTATTCCGCCTGAAGATCCGCAGTTTTTTCCGTATCAATAAAGAGCCGGAGCGATTTTTTCAAAGAAATTTTAAAAAAAACACCATTTTTAACTTTAATTAGCAGTAATATGGTGTTATATTTAGTAATGATACTGTGTCCTGACATCAGTTGATATTGGATCAGGGCACATGTCAGAAATTTCAAAGAAGAGGTTTTTTTCGTGGAACAGCAGTCCGATCAGGAAAAATCCCTGCTGCGCCGCCTTTACAACGCCCGGAGAAAGGAGATCGACTTTCAACGGCAAAAGGCGTACAGCAGGAATATCTGCGCCGCAGTCAGGGAACTGCCTGCCTACCGGGAAACAGAGTGCGCCGCATTCTTCATTCCCTGGGGCGCAGAACCGGATCTGAGAGAGCTGTTTTCCGAAAAGCGCACGTTCCTGCCCCGTTTTTCAGCGGAGCTTGAGGGATATGAAATGGTGGAGATCACCGATTTGGAAAAGGATTTGCTTCCCGGGAAATACGGAATCCCGGAGCCATCACCGGATCTTCCGGCGGCGGCTCCCGAACTGACCCGGAAAGAGCTGCTTTTTTTCGTACCGGCTGTCGCCTGTTCCGTTGCCGGAGTCCGGCTGGGACGGGGCGGCGGATTCTATGACCGGCTCCTTGCCGGTGTGGAAAAGCCTCCGGTCGCCGTGATCTACTCCTGCCAGCTTGCCCCCTCGCTGCCGTGCGCCTGCCATGATCTTCCAATGGGGATCATCGTGACAGAAAACAAAGTACTGTATTGTTGAAAGCACTGCGTTGCCGATAACAGGACCGCAGCGCCGGAAAAAGAAGAGGAAAAAAGAAAATGGGAGACTGGAAGGTGATTGCAGTCGCGTGCATCGCCAGCGTCGTAGGCGTTGGATTGGGCGCGTTGATTATCTACTGCATTCAGAAGATGCAAAAAGACTCTGCTCAGAAAGGGGCAGAAAAAATCCGCAAAGATGCTGAACGGGACGCAGAACACCTGCTCCGTGACGCCAAAGTTTCAGCCAAAGCTGATGTGATCAAGATGCGCGAAGAGTGCGAGCAGGAGATCCGTGAACGCCGCCGCGAACAGCAGCAGAACGAAAAACGCCTTGCTCAGCGTGAAGAAAATCTTGACCGCCGTGCAGATTCTCTGGACGAAAAGCTCAAAGGTCTGGAAAGACAGGAAAAGGATATCGAATCACTCCGGGAAAAACTTACCTCCCGGGAAGAAGAACTTGCCAAAAATATTGCCGCTCAGGTGGATGAACTGGAGCGGATCTCAGGATTCAGCCGGGAACAGGCAAGAGAGGTGCTTCTGGAAAAACTCCAGAATGAGATCCGCAACGAAGCCGGTATCATGGTCCGCAACACCCTTGAAGAAGCCAAAGAGCGCAGCGAAAAGGAGGCGCGCCGCATCCTTACCTACGCCATTCAGCGCTATGCTTCTGACTGCACCTACGAGCGCACCACAGCCACCATTCCTTTGCCCAACGATGAAATGAAGGGCAGGATCATCGGCCGTGAAGGACGCAATATCCGTACCATCGAAGCCGTCACCGGGGTAAGTATCCTCATCGACGACACCCCCGAAGCCGTGGTCATCAGCTGCTTTGACCCTGTGCGCAAAGAGGTGGCACGCCGCCTTATGGAGCGGCTCATCGGTGACGGGCGTATCCATCCCACCCGGGTGGAGGAACTTGCCAAAAAGATCGGCAAGGAAATCGAAGATGAACTCTTTCAGGAGGGCGAAGCCGCTGTTCTTGAAACCGGCATCCAGGGGGTTCCCCCTGCCATTATCCGGTTGCTTGGCAGACTGAAATACCGCTACAGCTTCTCTCAGAATGTGCTGCAGCACTCTCTGGAAACCGCCTACTTTATGGGCATCATCGCCGCCGAACTGGGACTGGATGAAAAACGCGCCAAACGCATTGGTCTCTTCCACGATCTGGGCAAAGCCATCGACCACGAGATCGAAGGTCCCCACGCCAAGATCGGTGCTGATGTGCTGAGAAAATACAACGAAAACAAAGAGGTCGTCCACGCTGTCGCCGCACACCACGGTGAAGTGGAACCCGAAAGCCTTTACGATATCCTTATCGGCGCCTGCGACACCTTGAGCGCCTCCCGCCCCGGCGCCCGCTGCGAGACCACTGAGCTCTATCTCAAGCGTCTGGAGCAGCTTGAAGGCATTGCCAAAGACTTTAACGGTGTGGAATCCTGTTTTGCTCTTCAGGCGGGCCGCGAGATCCGCGTTGTGGTCGTCCCCGAAAAGATCGGCGAGGGCGAAGCTCAGATGATGGCACGGGAAATCAGTGAACGCATCGAAAAAGAGATGACCTACCCCGGTCAGATCAAGGTCACTGTGATCCGCGAGACCCGGTCTGTGGAATACGCAAAGTAAAGAGCTGAGTTGAGAAATGAATGCTGCCTTTTCCTGCCGGGCACGCCTTGAAGTTGACCGTTCTGCCATCAGAGCCAATGTGCGTGCCTTGCAGAGTATGTCTCAGAACTGCGATGTTCTGGGAGTCGTCAAAGCCAACGCCTACGGTCTTGGCACTGATATCGTGGTCCCGGCACTCCTTGAAGAAGGGGTGAAGATACTGGGAGTTGCCACACTCTCCGAAGCTGCGGAGCTTTTGAAATACGGCGTGGAACTGCGTATGCTCAGCGGTGTCATGCCCGAAGAGATCGCTCCTGCCATTGAAATGGGGGTGACGCTCCCTGTCATCGACCTTGAAACCGCCGTTGCCATTGACGCTGAAGCCGCACGCCAGAAGCGCAAAGCAACAGTCCAGCTTGCCATAGACTCCGGCATGGGGCGGGTGGGGATCCGCCTTGCCGAAGCAGAAGAAACAGCCCGCAGGATCCTGGCTCTTGAAAATCTCAATGTCACAGGTCTTTACTCCCATTTCCCCAAAGCGGAGCCGGGAGACAAAGGTTCTGAAGAGCAGATCGCCGGCATGAGCACACTTGCGCAAACTCTTCAGCTGCCCCAGTGCCATCTGGCGGCAAGCGAAGGAACTCTTTTCATGCCCGGCGCCAGCCGTCCCCCCTTCAATCTGATCCGTCTCGGCATTGCCATGTACGGCGTTCTGCCCAACAGCGGCATGACGGGAGCGGTGAAATTCAAAAGCCGTCTGGCGGCGGTGCGCCGCTGCCCCGCAGGGGGAACGGTCAGCTATGGCAGACTCCACAAACTTTCTTCCGAAACTCTGGTGGGAACAGTCGCTGCCGGATACGCCGACGGCGTGCCGCTGGCACTGACCAACAAAGGATTCTTCCGGGTCAACGGCAAGCTCTGCCCCATACTGGGAAGAGTCACCATGGACTACACCATGATCTGCCTTGACGCTGTTCCTGAAGCCAAAGTGGGGGACGAAGTGGAGCTTTTCAGCTCCACCCCGGGAGACGCCATCGACATCGCCAACTGGTGCACTTACAAGCGTACCCATTCATGGGATATCCTCTGCGCAATCTCTCCCCGTGTGGTGCGGCAAGGGGTCAACTGACAAAAAGTTTCCACTAAAAAACTCTCCATCCTGTAAAAGGCTGGAGAGTTTTTTGATTTCAGTCGATTTCCCCCAACTCATTGAATTTTGCGACCAGTTCCGGAATGTTCACACCGGCGGCAACGGGGATCACCTCACTCTGGATGACTTTGAGTCGGGGAGCTTTCTTGAGGAGCTTTATGATATGCTCCCAGTTGATACATCCGTCACCGGGGAGACGGTGGGCATCGTTCCAGCCGGAGTTGTCGTGCAGATGGCAGTTGACAACATGGGGAAGCATCTTTTCAAGTGCCCTGTCCTCCCAGCAGGGGAGCGCCTTCCCGGCGGCGTTCCAGGCTTTCCAGGCGTTGCCTGTGGCGTAGAGCCTGCCCTTATCCATGATATTGGCGTGTCCGGAGTCATAGCAAAAGCCCAGTGCATCTGTGGGGAACTCCGCCTTTATGCTGTTGAGGATGTCGGGCGTGTTCACAGAAAACCAGATGTTTTCGATACAAATGGTGATGCCCAGAGATTCAGCCACAGGGAGCAATTCACTCAAACTCTCTTTCATCATGCCGATGTGTTCTTCATCGGTAAGAGAGATGCCGGGAACAAAGCGATTGTTTCCCAGATGGATGGTGATGGTATCCACCTTCATGTAATGGCAGATCTCAAGGGCAAGTTTCAAGCGGGCGATCATCATACGCCTTTTTTCCCGCCAGGGACAGTTCATGTCACGGACAGGACCGAAAGGAGCATGGGCGTCGCAGAAACTCAATCCGGCATCGCTCATTTCCTGAAGCAGTGTATCCTCAAGTCCGCACTTGCCGATGATCTGGGAAATCAGCGTATCGCTCAAAACCAGATGTCTGGCGCCGTAGCGGGCAAACTCCGCCATGATATAGGGGCGCATCCTATCGGTGATATGTTCAAATTCGTAAAGAAATGTCACAGGTACTTGAAACATGATAATACTCCTTTTGCTGACTTTTCCATATTATAACACCGGAATCCTGTTTTTCAATTCAGAAAAGGAATTTTATTTGAAAATTTTTCCCGTTGGTGTTATATTTTACACCAACAACAATAAATTTTCAAGGAGTTTTTTATGAGTAAAGCAGAAAAAGCCAAAGCCCTCTTTATGGAGGGTGCCAACTGCGCCCAGGCGGTCTGCGGCGCCTTTGCTGCGGAGTGCGGCATCAGTAAGGAACAAGCCCTTATCCTCAGTTCCGGATTCGGGGGCGGTGTGGGCAGAATGCGTGAAGTCTGCGGCGCTGTCAGCGGCATGGTCCTTGTCCTCAACATGATCTACGGCGCAGGGAACGCCGGAGATAAAAATGCCAAAGACAGCCATTACGCCCGGATCCAGAGCGTTGCCAATGCCTTCAAAGCTGAATGCGGCTCCATCGTCTGCCGGGAGCTGCTGGGACTTGACAAAAAAGCGCCGACTCCGGCTGAGTCCGAAGCCCGCACCCCTGAATACTACAAAAAACGCCCCTGCGCCGACATGGTGGCTCTGGCGGCGGAGATCCTGGAAAAATATCTGGAAGAAAACCCCGGATAAGCTCACAACAGCATGGCGCGCTTGCGTCCCAGATCGGGTTCTGCCTGCGCCCATGCCATATTCATGCCCAAATGTTCCAGTTCAAGGACGATCACCTCGTTTCTGCCCTTTTGCAGCAGGGCTTCAGGAACATATAAAGTGTACTGGGGTCCCGTGTTGC
This sequence comes from Victivallaceae bacterium, assembly GCA_045596885.1. Taxonomy (GTDB): domain Bacteria; phylum Verrucomicrobiota; class Lentisphaeria; order Victivallales; family Victivallaceae; genus UBA1784. The sequence goes on along the minus strand of JAZODE010000131.1, from coordinate 1,800 downwards.
GGTAGCGTCCCAGATTGAAGCCGTTGATCCAGACAGCGCCCCGTGTTCCTGCGGGAATGCGGATAAAGGTATCAGCTGTTTCAGGCACCTCAAAGCAGCCCCGGTAAAAAGCGGGCTCATTGGTTTTGAAATTTTCTGAACTCTCAAAGTGCAAGGCGTTCAGATCTTCAAGGGGCAGAGGATAACAGACGCAATCCGTCAGTTCAGAAGAATCCCCCATGATGCACCTGCCCAGCCCCTTGCGGTCACGCTGAAATTCTGATAAAGTATTCCTCAGGCGGCCGCAATTTTCAACCAGAAAGTCCAAAGTTTGCCCCTTTTCTGCATTGAAAGAGATCCTTTTCCCAGGGGGATCGTTTCTGTGAAAGGTCCCGGTGTAAATGCCGTTGACAAAAAACTGAGCACGATCCCGGACATCGGGCAGAGAAACAGAGTGTCCCCCCCTTTCGGGAGCACGGAAACGGTAGAGGACAAAGCCGTAACAACATCCAAGTTCCTCAAAATTCAATGGCTTTTCTGCGACGCTCCCTTGGCTCAACTTTTCAAGGTTCGGCAGCAGAGGAGCCGCTTCAGTAAGTTTGATCTCTCCGTAGGCACACCGTTTGGGCAAAGGCGGCTCGGGGAGTTTCAAATCAGGCAGCGCCTTGAGGATCTCGTTGCGGACAGCGTAATATTTCTCCCCCGGCATCCCCCCTTCGGGGAGTGTGGCATCCACATCGTAACTGGTCAGGAGTGATTGAAAAGGTGCGCCGTCTGCGACTCCGCCGGAACCGCTGGCAAATCCGAAGGTGGTCCCTCCGTGGAACATGTACAAATTGAAGTTGAGTTTCTGCGCCATGGCTTCTCTAATATCCGCAGCCACAGCTTCAGAAGCGTGGGTGATGAAATCATCTTCCCAGTACTGCCCTGCCCCGTTCCAAAGCTCCATAACAAAAGGGGGATCCTCCGGACGGAGCGCTTCAAGGGCTTTACACATGGCAGCGGGATGGTTTCTGCCGTTGACACTTGCAAAAACCCCGGAAGGCAAACTTTTGGAAAGGTCTCCGGGAGCATTTGAAATCATCAACGGCACATCTATCCCCTCCTCAATAAAGAGATCCCGCAGCTTTTCCATATAGGGAAGGTCGTTCCCGATGAACTCATTTTCCAGCTGCAGAGCAATAATGGGACCTCCATTGGTATAAAGCAGGGGACGGATCTCTTTGAAAACAGCTGCCAGATAACGTTTGGCGTAAGAGAGATAAACAGCATCAGCCGAGCGCAACCGGCACTTTTTGGCAAGGAGCCAGGCAGGGAGTCCCCCCAGATCCAGTTCGGAACAGATATAAGGTCCGGGGCGCAGTATGACATAAAGCCCGGCTTCCCCTGCCATACGCAGGTAAGAAGCAATATCCAGAGCCCCTTCAAAGTTGAATTCGTTTTCTTTTTTTTCGTGCAAACTCCACGCCGCATAAGTTTCAAGGGTGTTGAGTCCGCAGCATTTCAAGGCGGCGATGCGGCTCTGCCACTGGGAAGGGTGGAGTCTGAAATAGTGCATGGCTCCGGAACGGATCTGTTCTGCTCTGCCGTCAATGAGGATTTGACGGTTCTTGAAAACAACACTTCTCATAATTTACAACAATCACCTTCGGTTACAAATATCTGAAAAATCACTTTCCTGAGGTAATTTCAAAAGTCATTCAAAAAATGGCAAAGATGTCATTCGCAAAGAGCTGTAAAGGGTAGTTTGAGGCTGCTACCTGCAAGGTAACAGCCGAAAACGCTCCCTTTATCAGATCGAAGCGAGGACGCTTTGACAAT
>JAZODE010000130.1:0-50606 GCA_045596885.1 Victivallaceae bacterium | reverse complement strand
TTGTGTTTTTGTGCAATCTGATAAATTTCGGCTCTTAACCGGGTCAGTCTGTCAAGCTGGCACATAATGTTCCTCCTTTCTGTATAGACACCTATCCGATGAAATAATATAACAGGATTTTGCAAAAAGTCAAGTGTTTTTCCGACTTCATGACTTTTGCAGTAACAAGATAAGGAAAAATCCATTATGAAAAGTTTTACCGATAATGCCGGACGCATCTGGACCGTAGCAGTAAATGTTGCTGCCATCAAGCGTGTCCGTGCAATCTGTGATGTGGATTTGAAGGTAATTGGTGAAAATGGTGCCATTCTATGGAACAGTATATAAATCAATCCTTTATGATTTAATTATTCCGTTCCCCGCCTGTGAATCGGGGCGGAACGGGAAAAAAGACGTGCGGTTGTTTTTGCGTCCGGGAAAACCGGAAAAAGCGAATAATTTAATTATAAATTCTTTATGGATAGTTTTTTATGTGGAATGGCACTAATTACCAATTTCACCCGGCTGGGGATGCACGCTGACCGGATTATGGAACGTTATCCGCTTCTTTTTCCTGCCACCACTTTTCGGAACGCATGTTTTCCGGCAGTTCATTCGGCGGGCAAGGATAATTTTTTCCCATTTCGTCAAGGATGCTGAAGTATTCCTCCCGCAAAGATCCCGGCAGTTTTTTTCCGCACCAGGGACAAAACTGCATTTCCAGAAAAGAACTGCCACCGTCGCAGATCGGCACCCCGTATTCCCGGAATTCCGGAATGAAAATGATGCTTTTTTCTACTTCGACCATTCCCTGCATATTGCTGCAGCAGTGTTCCATATTTCCTCCTTTGCTTTTCCTCCGTGCCGATTGAAATCAGCGACACGGAGGGATTGATTTGCTTCAATCGGTCAAAAAAACATTTTATTGACCACTGCGCTTGCCCCCTTTGGCTGGACAACTTTTTCTGAAAAATCGGTGTAAACAACTCTGTTTTAATATAACCTTTATTTGCTCCAATTGCAAGTTCCGAAATAAACTTCATCCGCAAGTTTGTACTGTAATGCGGAATGTATTCTCTACGCATTGTAGAAATTGACATAGTGCTGACTTTGCCTTTCTTAATGTAGCACCGTTTTACACCTTTTCAAGTTGTCCAGCTTTCGGGGAGAACCGCAAGTGTTGCTGCAAAAATTCTCAAAAATTATTTGGATGAATTTCGTGAAAGTGTCAAAAAAGACAAGTTGGGACAAGGTTTTATCAAATCCGGGTTGTATTCTGTAAGAAAAACAGCTATATTAGAAAAAAATAATATAGTCGATATGAATGTTCCTCAATGGCTTCTTAACTCAATGTGCGCTGTTTGGAACAGTGAGATAAAGGTTATTTATGCGAAAGATAAAATGGGGAATGATAATTATCCCAATGCCTATTGGCATGGAATGAATTCTTGTGTTATATCGGGATATTTACCCAAATTGGTGAATGAATGAAAAAAAATCATGAAATTCAAAAAATATATCGTACCCTGCTGTGGATATGCCTGTCGGCATTGCTGATGTCGGCAGGAGCGTACGGAATTTACTGCGGCATATACAAATATACTTATTACCGGGATTACAAATCACTTCAACATATAGAGCTTCTGTATGTTTATCCCTGGGAACAGGATCGTTTTGAGATAGCCTTAAAAGTTGAATTTGTTTCAGCAATGCACAATACGGGAGTTATTCAAAAGTTGCTTGTCACAGCGAAAAATGGAAAAAGTTTTATGATTTTCCGCTTTGAAGATAATTTTGTCCAACTTATGAGCTTTCCGGTCAAAAGATATATTGGCATTGGTTGGAGCAAGGCGTATTACAACATAACTGACGACGAGGCTGAAGAAAAACTGTTGAAACTTTTGGATGCCCGCAAAAAAGCTGAAAACTGCAAAGTCGAAAGTCTCATATAATTGGAACCTGAAAACAGTCTGCCTGCTTCGGATGAATGGCGTGCAAATCTCTTAAAGCAGATGTCGATGAGCTGAACTCTTGCAATAGAGCGCGCCAGGAGATATATTATAGACGGTGTTCAATAAAATTCAAGGAAAATGTAAAAATGCTGGCAGTGCGTATCGTTCAGTTTTTTCCTGCGGCGGCTCTTCTTATAAGTATGCTTGCTTTGTGGCAGCCGTGGATATTCAACGCGCAGAAGTTTCTGATCGTTCCCCTTTTGGGATTTATCATGCTGGGAATGGGCTCTGTGCTCTCTTTGCAGGACTTTGCCAATGCTGTCAAAAAGCCCAGGGCTGTGCTGCTGGGACTGCTGCTGCAGTTTCTCCTTATGCCCTTTCTGGCTTTTGTCATCGGCAAGGTGCTGCATTTGCCCCCTGAACAGTTTATCGGACTTGTCATGGTAGGCGCCGTGGCAGGAGGGACTGCCTCAAATGTCATCACCTGTCTTGCAGGAGGTGATGTGGCGCTTTCCATCACCATGACCGCCTGTTCAACGGCGGCGGGGGTGTTCCTGACCCCTTTGATCGCTTCATTTTATCTCAAACAGAGTGTGACCGTTCCTGTCTGGGCGATGTTCCAAAGCATATTGTGCGTGGTGGCGCTGCCGGTTTCTCTGGGACTTATCATCAACCGTTTGCTGCGCAAATACAATGATGTGCTCAATAAGATCTGCCCTGTGGTATCGGCAGTGGGCATCATCTGGGTCATCGCAATCATCGTTTCCCTCAACAGCGGGACCGTGAGCCAGTGGGGAGCGGCTGTTTTTGCGGCGGTGGTTCTGCACAACGGTTCCGGCATGGCGGCGGGATATTTTCTTGCCCGCCTTTTCAGGTGTGACAAGCGCACTGCTGTGACCATCGCCATTGAGGTGGGTATGCAGAACTCCGGACTTGCGGCGGCGCTTTCGCAGCAGTTTTTCAGCACGGCGGCGACACTGCCCGGGACCATATTCAGTATATGGCACAATCTTTCAGGAGCTCTTTTTGCAGGCATTGCCAAGCCCCGTCTTGAAAAAGACTGATCCCGGCAAGAATAGAATGTTGTCAGTCAAACTGTTCCACGGAAACGAGTTCTCCCTCACGCAGAGCGGACTTGTGGGCGGCAACGCCCATTGCCATATAGTGCATGGCTTCTTCCACTGAGATCTCCGGCTTCCGTTCTTCGTGGACCATGCTGACGAATTCATGGACCAGATAGGGGTGGCTGCCGCCGTGTCCCGTGGGCTTGAAATCATCGTCAGGGGCTGCATCGGGATTCAGCACCTTTTTGAACTCCGCCCGGATTTTCGGGGGCAGGGGATCACGCATCTCTTCAGGTGTCAGGGTGCAGTAAACGGTCTGTTCAAGATCTTTGCACTCCTCTTCACCCGCGTGTGGCGGTCGGATCACCTTTGCGGTGCCTTCGGCGGTGCGGTGATTGCACTGCCACACATTTCTTGAAAAGCTCCCCATCTTGCCCACAAGACGGAAAATTTCAGATTCCGCCCGTTCGAGGCTGTTGGCGCCTGCTTCACGGAACTCCGCAATACGCAGAGAAGATCCATTGGCAAGCTGGTATAAGGCTGCGATGTTGGAAAAATCGTGGTGTTCAAAAAAACTGTCATTTGTGGTGTTGCTGACACCGTAGGCGCTGACCTTGAGGGCACGGGTTTTCATTACATTGATGGGACCGGAAACAGAGTGGGTGGGGTATGCCATAGGATGGGATTTACACCCCCGGGCCCGATAAGGCGCCATCAGAGCTGACAGCTGCTGACCGATGGCGCCTGTGCTGCGTGATCGCGCGACCTGGCGCAAGTTGCATTGAGCGTCTACATCGTGGATATACTCACCTTCGGCGTAAACAAAGTCTCCGAAAAGTCCTTTTTTTGCCATGCGGCGGCAGAACATGGTTTGGGGACGGTAAACGGTGGTTTCGCCCAGCATATATTCCCGTCCGCTTTTGCGGACAGCCTCTCTGACTTTTCCGCACCAGTCGAGGGTCTCCTCATCATCGGGCAGAGAGATGACAGGCACGGCGCTGTAAACATGTTTGCCGGATTCAAGAACCTGTATGCACTGGGGCGCATGGAGCCAGGGTTGGGTAATGACCACGATGGCATCCAGATCTGCTTTGCATATATCATCAAGGTGCTGATAGCAATCTTTTGCAGAGACTTTGTCCGCCATAAAAGGATCCTCAAGAAATGTTTTGACCTTTTCCGCTTCACAGTCGCAGAGTGCGATCTTGTCAACGAGAGGATGTGCTTTGAAAAGTTTGGCAAACTGACTGCCGAACATACCTAAACCGACTAATCCAAGTTTGATTCCCATGATTTTTTCCTTAATTTTCATAAAGGGAGGGGCTGTGCGTCTAAGATACTACAGAAAAATTGTAAAATCAAGCAGTCAGTTCAAAATTTTTAAGAAAAAGAGCGTTCAGAATTTTTCTGCGTTATAGAGTGCGATGGCCCCGATCATCAGCAGAGCCATGACAAGGCGGCGGATCCAGGCCGCTGTTGAAACTTCAGGCTCAAGGCGGTCGATGCCCGTTTTGAGGAGCGCCCAGCCCAGTATGACGGAAAATACGCCGCGGGTCGCCTGAATGATGGTGCCGTAAAGGACTCCGATAAGCCCGAAGGTCATGAAAAGCAATATCATGGCGGCAAACCAGAAGGCGCCGTAAGGGAAGGCGTCTTTGAAACACTCTTTTTCAAATTTCATCTTCCAGAGCATGATGGCAGGAGCCGCTCCCATGGCGGTGAAGGCAAGACTTGTGGCGTAGAATGCCGAAAGATGTCCGCAGTTCACCATGCGGGTCATTTCTGCTGCGGCAATGTCGGTCATGGAGTAACAGACAAGAGTGATCCCGAGGAAAATCAGCCCTCTGAGCTTCAAAGGACCTCCGGTGAAATTCATTCCCACAGCGGCAAGCATGGAAAGAAGAATGGAAATGATCTGCCAGATGCCGGGAAGATCGCTTACAAAGAAAAGATTCAAAGGTGTCAGTACCGCAAGTTTCAGCCCCATAAGGGAGCTTAAACGGGAGGCTTCAATATCCCGCAGGGCTCTGAAAAAGGAAAAGTTCCCCAGACATCCGCAGACTGCGAAAACCACCATCCACGCCCCTGCCGCCGGAGTGAAGGTGAAATTCACAAAAGGAGTCAGTACCAGCAGCATGATGACGCTGAAAATAGCAAGATGGAGCGTTCCGTAGATCATCAGCTTGAAAGGAGACTTGTGCTTAACGATGAAACGGCGTGAAAAGACATACGCCGAAGATTGCAGAAAAGCACTTACAAGTCCCGCAACGATCCCGCCCAACATAAAAAACCTCTCTTTCAAAAAATATGAACGCCGCAAGAGAACACTTTTCATTCTCTTTGGCAGATATGTAATATACCTTCATTTGGGCAAGTTTGCAAGAACAAAAGCATAAAACACCCGGCTCTTTTGCCGGGAGCTGGAACATTTTTTCTGCCGGAAAGTTTATTTCCTGTTCATTCAGAGCTTTTTTTGTAAAATAAAACAAGTTTTCCCTTGACAATATGGCACTTTGGGATTATCTTATCAAATAATCATCAACCCCTGAAAAACAAGGTGAAAAATTATGGAATTGAATTACAGTATCCGCAGTCTTGCCGCAGAGATCGGCAAGAGCCCCAAAGAGTTCACCAAGCGCGACATCATTGATTTCATCGTTGAAAACGAGATCCGCCATGTCAATTTTCAGTATCCCGCCGGTGACGGCAGACTGAAAACTCTGAACTTTGTCATCAACGACATCGACTATCTGGAAGAGATCCTTTCCTGCGGCGAGCGTGTTGACGGCTCCAGCTTGTTCAAGTTCATCGAAGCCAACAACAGCGACCTTTACGTCGTGCCCAAGTTCCGCACCGCTTACATGGATCCCTTCTGTGAGCTGCCCACCATCAACTTCCTCTGCGCCTTCTTCAACAAGGACGGCGAACCTCTGGCAAGCTCCCCTGAGTACACGCTCCACAAGGCTTGCGAAGCATTCCGCAAAGCCACCGGCAGAGAGTTTCAGGCAATGGGCGAACTTGAATACTATGTCATCGCTCCCGATGAAGCTGTCTATCAGGCAGTAGACCAGAAGGGCTATCATGAATCCGCTCCTTACGCCAAGTTCGGCGAATTCCGTCAGCTCTGCATGAACTACATCGCCAAGGCAGGCGGCCTCATCAAATACGGACACTCCGAAGTGGGCAACTTCACCCTTGACGGCAAAACCTACGAGCAGAACGAGATCGAGTTCCTTCCCGTGGATGCCGAAGAAGCCGCCGAGCAGCTGACCATTGCCAAGTGGATCATCCGCAATCTTGCCTATCAGGAAGGTCTGGATGTGACCTTTGCCCCCAAGATCACTGTGGGCAAAGCCGGTTCCGGACTCCATGTCCACTTCCGCGTCATGAAAGACGGGCTCAACCAGATGCTCAAAGAAGGCGCTCTCTCTGACGATGCCAAAAAGGTCATCGCAGGTCTCATGCAGCTGGCTCCCTCCCTTACCGCTTTCGGCAACACCAACCCCACCTCATATTTCCGTCTGGTTCCTCATCAGGAGGCTCCCACCAATGTCTGCTGGGGCGACCGCAACCGTTCCGTTCTGGTCCGTGTGCCCCTGGGCTGGACCAGCAAAAAGGATCTTTGCAGCCAGGCAAACCCCGGCGAACCCTCTGCCCAGTATGACACCACCCAGAAGCAGACCGTTGAAATGCGTTCCCCCGACGGTTCCGCCAACGTCTATCTGCTCCTTGCCGGTATCGCCGTTGCTGCCCGTTACGGTTTTGAATGCGCCAACGCTCTTGAAGTTGCCGCCAAGACCTACGTCAATGTGAATATCCACAAGGAAGAGAACAAGGGCATCCTTGATACCCTGAGCGTGCTGCCCGACAGCTGCGCCGCTTCTGCCGACTGCCTTGCTGAACAGCGCGCCGTCTACGAAGCAGAAGGGGTTTTCGCTCCTGCCATGATCGACGGTATCATCGCTGAGCTCAAGGCCTTCAACGACCGCACACTGCGTGCCGACATCGGCAACGATCAGAAAAAGATCCTCGCTCTGGTGGAAAGCTATTTCCACTGCGGCTGAGGCAAGTTCTGAACCGCCGCCCCTTTCCGTGCTGCAAGGGGCGGAAAACAGTGTGAAGGGGTCCGGAATGGTTCCGGACTCTTTCTTTTACGGAAGAGTATGAGCATTTTATTACAACGCGGAGATACCTTTGCAGGCTGTAAACTCATTTCCCCCTGCGGGAAAGGAACTTACGGTGTGGTTTATCTTGCTGAAAATGCTCTCGGTCAGCATGTTGTCATCAAGGTGGTCGTCAACGGTGACAATTCAACAAGGGAATTGAAGGGGCTGAAACTTTACACCCGCATATCTGAATCCCATCCCCACCTTTTGCGGGTGTTCCATGTGGGGGAGTTTCAGGAGGGCTTTTATTACACCATGGAGGTCGCTGATGATCTTGGGGAGGATGGTGAGTATCTGCCAGGTACTTTAGGGAATATGCTCAGATCCGGCAAGACCTTCCCTCCTGAAGAAGCGTGCCGGATCATCAGAGATCTTCTCAGCGCTCTTGATGTCATGCACACTGCCGGTCTGCTCCACAGGGATATCAAACCTGACAATGTGGTTTTTGTCAACGGCAAAGCAAAACTCAGTGATCCGGGACTGGTGGCAGAAGCAACTGCTCAAAATTCCATGGCGGGAACGCCTGGTTTTATTCCTCCTGAAATGGTCACAGAGGGGAAAAATGCCGATAAAAAAAGCGACCTGTATGCCATGGGAAAACTCTTTTACTGCATGGTCACCGGCAATGCCCCATGTTCCTACCCGCAGCTCCCTGAGTCCATGCCTTTTTCTGTCCGCCGTCAGATCTTCCCTGCTCTGGCAAGAATGTGCAACAGAAATCCCGCCAAACGCTTTTCCTCTGTTGAGGAGTTTCTGAAAAATCTGCCTGAAAGGATCTCTCCGCCGAATTTCTGGGAAAGAAAGTACAGGAATTTCTGTGATTGGAAGAATCTCAATCAGGAAAAATTCCGTTTCCTTTTGTATCTTTTTGTTATTGTGTTTCTGCTCTGTTCTGCTGCTGCCGGGAGCTTCCTTTATTTACAGTACCGTCAGGAAAGAGAGTTTTCTGCATGGCAAAAGGAAACAAGAGACTTTCTTGCTGCCGATCAACACCGCAGAGAACTGCTGGAATTGCAGATCGCCGCATTTTTGCCTGAGGCACTCGATCAATACCGGACTCTTGAAAAGAGTCTGCAGAAAAGTGTCAAGGGCGGTGAGTGGCGCAATGCCGCACTGCAAGTACGGGAACTGAAGCATTTTCTGGGTGAGGCGGCAGAAAAACTTCTGCCGGTGATCCCTGAGAAAACAACCTCTTTCAAAGAGGAGTTTGCAGTTGCAGGCACCGCACAGGGATTTCTTGCCGCACCCCTTGCCGCCTGTCTTGCCCCTGAGAAAATGCGCCGCTTCAAGAAGCAGCTTGCCGGGGTCGAAAGGAGACTCTACTCCGGCTGGGCAGGTCCCCGCTGCCAGGGCGAGTGGAATACTTTCAACAACTTCATGTACCCCATGGTTTTTCTGCCTCCCGGGGCTGTCAGAATGGATCACTTCAACGAGATCGCAAAGATCCCCTATCACTTCTGGATCAGTAAAAATGAGGTGACAAATACCTGTTTTTCCTACCTGATGGGCATTGCACCTCAATTTTCCACCCGGGCAGGGACACCGGTGGAAAGAGTCGCATGGAACGATATTCTTCATTTCTGCCGCGGCGTGACCATTTCTTTGCAGAACCGGGGGCTGCTGCCCCCCGGGTATATCGTCCGCCCCCCCACTGAAGCTGAGTGGGAGTATGCCGCCAAAAACGGTTGGCTGGGCAGGGATAGTGTGCCTTTTGACCAGCGTGCCGTATTCCGGGGCAATTCCCAAAAGAAACTGATGGTTCCCGGTACGAAACAGCCCAATAAGCTGGGGATAAATGATATTTACGGCAATGTTTCTGAAATCGTTCTGCCCTACAAAAGAAATGCTCTGAACAACTCCGTCGTTATCAGGGGAGGATCTTTCCTTTCTTCTGAAAAAAGATGTTTTGCAAGAGTCCCTTATCTGAAATACCAGTATATCCCCTTTGATATCGGGTTCCGTATCGTGATCGGTCCGGGGGAGATGGAGTACTTCGACCGCCACTTCTTCACCGGGGGCACAGCACAGATGAAAACTCAAGGCAGGATCTTTGAACTTTTAGGCGAAAATCTGAGCTCTTTTTCCAGAGAAAAAGCCGATGCCATCTGCCGTCTGCTGGGGGGGAGACTTGCCGAACTTGATTCCCCGGAGCTCCTGCAGTCTGTCATGGAAAAACTCCCTCTTGCCGCTATGGACTGGGGCTGCATCCTCGGGGGGGAAGAGCGTGATGGGGTATGGCGCTGGATCAGTACCTCCAAAAAGATCGACTTCGGGAAATGGCATACCCCGAAAGGCGGCAGCAAAAGCAAATATCTGATGCTCAGAAACAAAAAATGGGAAAGATGCTTGGCAAGGAGTGCCGCGATCTTTCTTTGTCAGTGGGATGAAAAAGAGTTCGCCGCAAGAAAAAGTGTCTGGGAGAAAAAGAAAGCAGGACCGGAAGAACTTCTGCGCTTTACTGTCAACGGCAGAAGATTCATCCTTTTCAACATAAAGTCAGGCTGGTATACGGCACGGCGTTTCTGTGAACTTCTGGGGGGAGAACTTGCCTCTCTTGATACGCCGGAGGTGCAGAAAGCTGTTGTGGAAAAACTTGCTCCATACGAAGGCAGCAGGATATTTCTCGGTGGATATGCCAAATTCGGCAAATGGGTCTGGCTTTCCGGGAAAGAAACGGACTTGAAAATCAAGGATTCTCCCCTTGTCATTCCATCGCTGAACAGAAACTTTATAACACTCCACAAGGGGAGCTTCCAAAACAGTCAGTTTGCCTCAGGCTTTTTGTGTGAATGGCGTTCTGAAAACTCTTCATCGAATTTGCGGTAGCTGGCGATGAGGGCTCTCAAGTGTGCCAGACAGCGGTAGCGGATCACATAAATATTACTGGGGGTCCTGCGGGTCACGGCGGCGATTTCCTGCACGCTGCACTTCTGAACAAAGGACATGTAAAAGACCTGAAATGTTTCTGTATCCACCTTTTCTTTGAGATCTTCAAGTGCCTGAGAAAGAAGATAATCCCGCCACTCCTCCATAATGGCTTTATCGAGTTCATCAGGATAATCCTCCGGGGGAAGCGAAAGGGGCTGCTTCTCTCTTCTTGAAAAGATGAGCAGGGCACAGTTATGGGCGATCTTCCCCAGATAACTGCGGAATCTTCCCCGGCTCCTGTCGTAGACGAACTGATCCATTTTTTTCCAGAAGATGGTCATGACATCAACGGTCAGTTCCCGGCACTCCTCCTGAGTTAACCGGCGTTTCTGACCGATAAAATGGATCAGGCTTGAGTACTTTTCATAAAACTCGTTCCACGCTGTTTCGCTGCCGCTTTGGACCTTGCGCAAAAAAGAACTGTCCGTACTGTAGGCTGAAAAAGGTTTGGAACAAAAATAATTTTCTGACATTGATGACTCCGGATGATCTGTAACAACAGTTGTAATATACTGCAGAAATCTTCATAAGTCAAGAAAAAGATGCACAGAATTTTCCAAAAAAAAGACCGCCAACTTTGAAGAAAAAGTGACGGTCGTGGAGTAAAAGGATTTCAGGAGTTACTTTTCAAGTTCTTTCAGAGAAAAGTTCCGCACCCTGATGAATTTTCCGGGGGACAGGGCGCCATCTACGAAGCAGAAGGGGGTTTCGCTCCCGCCATGATCGACGGTATCATTGCCGAGCTGAAAGCCTTCAACGACCGCACCCTGCGTGCCGACATCGGCAACGATCAGAAAAAGATCCTCGCTCTGGTGGAAAGCTATTTCCACTGCGGCTGAGCACTGTCTGAACTCTCTTCCCGCCAGAGGAAGAGGGGACAACGGTTTGAAAATGAGTCCGGAATTTCGCCGGACTCATTTTTGGGGCGGAAGGTTTCTGAATAGTATTCTCTTGATTTTCTTTTTGCGCAGTGCTATATTATTTTTTCAAAGGAGATTTTTTTTATGAATAATTCTTTTGCTGAACGGGATCTTTTCTGGCAGGAGATCAAAGAGAATAAAAGAGATATCTTTTCCTGTGTCTGTCAGGGGGAAAAGGTGCGTTCTTCTGAATTGGAGTGCCGTGTTGAAACTCTTGTGAAAGATGAACACGGCGAAAGGGCAGAAGTTGTCTGGCAGCTTGGTTCAAAGGGGATCGAACTGAGACTCCGATTCCGCATTTTCAAGGATTTTCCCTATCTGGAATACGAAAGTTTTCTGACCAATCAGGGCTCTGAGGACTCCGGCATCGTTGAAGACTTAAATATGCTTTCTCTCAACGGCAAATTGACCGGTTACTATTACGGCGACTTGATCCTCAAGAGCTGGAACGCCTCCTGTGCCGGCAGCCGTCTCAAGGTCAGTTACTATCTGGGCAGTTACTCTTCGTCCCATGATTTTATCCGCATCGACCGCCGTCTGATCCCTCAGCACGGGGAAAACAGAGTTCTGCTCAACGCCGAAAAACTTGGCAGGAGCAGTGAAAGGGCTCTGCCCTTCTTCCGCATGGACTTCGATGATCTGCACGGCTTCGATATCGGTGTCGGATGGAGCGGCAGCTGGAAGGCGGATATCGAACTCAAATGCGCCTCTGCTCTTGCCGCTCCTTTTCAAGTGGGCAACGAGTGGAGCCTTGACTCCGGGATGGTCCATACCCGTTTTCATCTGAAAGCCGGTGAAACCGTGCGTGCCCCCGGATATTTTATCGGATTCCGCAACGGGGTCAGCGTGGGGGATTTCATCAATATCCACCGCCGTTTCATGCTGGCGTATCATGCGCCGCGGAACAGCAAAGGGGAACTCTTGCTGCCTCCTTTGAGCGTTGCTTCCTGGGGCGGCGTTGAAGCGGAAAACATGAAAAAGGTCCTGCAGACCGTCAAGGAAAAGCAGCTTCCTTTCGAGGTCCACTGGATCGATGCCGGGTGGCAGGGCAATGACGGACCGTGTCCTCATTTCTGCGATGATACAGCAACGGAAAGAAGCGATTGGCCCCGCCGGGTGGGATGCAACCGCATCAACCGCTATTCCCACCCCAATGGTCTGCTGGAGATCACAGACTTTGCCCGTTCATGCAATTTGCAGACTCTGGTGTGGTTCGAGCCCGAACGCTACCACAAAGAGTGCGGTTCGCCTCTTTTTGAGGAGCATCCGGAGTGGTTCCTCAGCAATCCCTCAGAGAGCTATGTTCTGGATCTGGGGAACCCCGAGGCACGGGAGTGGCTCACAAAGTGGATGCTGGAATTCCTTGACAAAGAAAAGATCGAACACTACCGCCAGGACTCCAATATCAACCTCTGGGAGAGCTGGCGTCTGCATGATGCCGCCGACCGGGTGGGCATCAGCGAGATGAAACATATCGACGGACTCTACCGTTTCTGGAGCGATCTGCGGAAGGCGCGTCCTGATATGTTTATCGACAACTGCTCATCAGGGGGCAGGCGGCTGGATTACATGCTTGCCACATATTCCTTCCCCCTGTGCCAGAGCGACTATGAAACATTCCAGAAGTACAATTACTCCTGTGTCCATCTGGAAAACTTTTACCTCAACGAGGTCTATCCCCTTCACAGCACCCTTTCATGGATGCCTGACGGCGACAGCTACGCCATCCTTTCGGGGGGATGCGGCCTTGGCATCGGCAGCAAACGCTGGCAATTCCCGGCGCTTTATTCCGGGGAGGAGTTTGACTATGGAACTTTCAGCAGACACCTCTTTGCCATCCGTGAGATGCGGGAACTTCTGGTCAAAGGCAATTACTATCAGCTGACCAAAAATCCGGAGGATCTCTCTGAATTCTGCGCCATGCAATCCCACGACAGAGAAACGGAAAAGGGATTTGTTCTGGTGTTCCGCCGTCCGGAAACGGAAGAGGAGGAGTTCATCGCTCTGCTGCCTGAGATCGACAGGAGTGCTGAATATGAACTCCGGGATTTCATCAGCGGCACAAAGGAGTCTGTTTCAGGCGAAGAATTCCGCTGTTTCAGAAAAGTCATGCCTGAAAAGCGTTCCGTCTCTCTGATCTTTTATCAGCGCAAAAAGTAAGCCGTAAAGGCATAAAAAAGATCGTCATCTCCGTAATAGAGGTGACGATCTTTTTGATTTGGGGAGGAGTTATTTTTCAAGTTCTTTCAGAGAAAAGTTCCGCACCCTGATGAATTTTCCGGGGGACAGGGCGCCTGCCCATACCCTCAAGCTGACTTTAGTCACATTGGAGGGCAGATCAAAGTCCACCTGGCACTTCTGCCATTCAGAACTCCGTGCAACCTTGGCACTGACTCCGGTTTTATCCCATTTGACACTGGGGGAAGCGGACCCACCCTGCGGCAGCTGCATTTCAAGGGCAAAGCGGTAGCTCTTGCCGGGGAGGAGTTTTACCTGGGAATTGAGAATAAGGGCACTTTGTTTGTCTTTGGTCGAAAAGGCAATGGTGCTGCCCTGTTCGATCTTGTATTGAGCGTTTTTACCGGGATTGAGAATCCATTTGGGGGGCATCCTGCCGGCTTTGAGAGCAGCTGCGAATGCAGGCGCAATAAGCTCTTTGCCCACAGTCTTGCGGACTCTGGCAGGAGGCGGCGGCGGCAGAGAGGCATCCTGAAGCTCTCTTACAGAAACAGAGTCCAGCCACATGGATTTGCCTTCGCTGGTTTTGGAGCCCCGCATGACCAAAGTGCAGTTCCCGGAGTTGGCAGGGGTGGTGAAATCCACGGTCAAAGTCTGCCAATTCTGATTTTCTTCGGCGCGGATCTGTTCAGAGAAACGGCTGGGGAGCACCACTTCCAAACGCCAGTTGCGGGGCTCTTCGCCCTTGACTCTGGCAGTGGCACGGTAGCGTTTGCCGGGAGCAAGTTTCAAAGGCTGGCGCAAAGAGAATTCCCCTGTTGTCCCTTTGAAAAGGAACTTCAATGAACGCCCGCCCGTGAGAAAGTTTTTGGTGTCAAAGGTGATGTGTCCGTCGGCAGGGTTGAGTGGCCGCTCATTGGCAGTGCGCATGGAGCAGCTCCAGCCGGGGTGGACGGGACTTTTGAGAGAGTCAGGAAGGGCATCTTTGCCCGATTGATCGGCGTTGAGAGCCAGTTCCGGACCGATGACACGCCACTTTTTCTGCGGTACAGCCTTGCCTGCAAGCTCCATCCAGAGGAACTCCTTGCCGTTGTTGACACAGTAGTAGATGGAGCTGCCTTTGACGATTATGCGTCCTGCGTGCTGTTGGGAGGGAACGGGGAGTTCCGTTTGGGCATCCAGATGTGAAGGAGGCATAAAGTGAACATCCAATCCTCCAGCGTTCCGGGGTGTTTTGCCGTCAAGAGCGACGGGGTACTGAACATCAATAAAGCGGTTGCCGTTGATGAGTTCATTCTGTCCCGGAGTGCGTCCGGAAAGGGCGAATCCCACTTTGGCGTTGATGATGAGGTTGTTCATGAATGAGTTTTCATATCCGCTGCGGACAACGAAAGCCTGATGGGGGACATCGTAGACGATGTTGTTCGCCCACAACGAGCGGCCGCTGTTACATTCAAAGGCGAAACTTTCGTCAATGGCAAGTGCCTTGCCGTCCACCACATTGTTGACCACAGAGGTGTAGTACTCTTTGCCGCCGGTTTTGATCTCAATGACGGAACGCCACCCGGAGTTGGTGCAGATGTTGCTGTGAACGACGGCACGGTTGGCTTTCAGATAAATGGCGGAACCCGCCAGACGGACACGCTTGCCGTTCCGGGTCTGGGTGCGTTCACGGAAGATCTTGCCGTTTTCGATGAGATGGTGTCCGCATTTGGCGCCGGGAACAGGGACGCCCCGGTGGAAGTCACGGACGATATTTCCCTGCACGGAAACATTGTGTCCGTAGATAAGGATACCGTGGATATAGGTATGGTTTGTGGTGGCGCCGTGTCCCCCTTTGAGGATCTGGTTGCCGTGGACGATGGCATTGGGCAGATGGGTGGTGCACCCTTGAGCGATCTGTCCGCCTTTGCCCAGCATAATGGCGCTGCGGCCTATGTTCCGCAGGATGTTGCCGCACACATACGCTCCGCCGGGAATGGCGGCGTTGAACTGCATACCCACATTGCCATTGGTGAAACGGCAGTTGACAACTCTGACGGATTCTATTACAGGACAGAGGATGTCAATGCCTCTTTCTCCGGCAATGAAACGGCAATCTTCAAGATCAATGACGCCGATTTTTACAGCTTTGATACGACGGCTTGAACCGTCAACGCAGAAAGCTCCCCGCAGTTCCATGTTCCGCATAATGAGAGAAGCCGGCTTCAGTTTGGGATCACTGCCGCTGCTGTTCAGGTCGATCATAGCGCCCCTTTGTTCGGGCGCGAAGCCTGTGAATTTGGAATTGCTTGAAACAGCAGCTCCGGCTCCGCTGCTTTCCATGCGGAGCGTTCCGCCTTTGAGGACGATGGCAGGACTGACGGTAAAATGCCACTGGGCGCCTTCATCAAAGAGCAGTTTCAGATCGTCAGTGACCGTAAGAGTTTTGGCAAAGGTGTATTTGCCTTTGGGGATCCTGATGGATCTCTCTTTGGCAACGGCGGCATTGAATGCATCGCTCCAGGTGTTTGAGGGCTTTTTGAATCGGGTGATATCGACTTCAGCTGCAAGAGAAAGTGCTGCCGCGGACAATATGAAGAGCAAAAATTTTTTCATGATAAATTTTCCTGTTCAGAAACTTGAATTACTGAGCTCCGGGATTGACGGCTCCGGCGTACATCATCCATGTATCAGGTGTTATCTCGCTTTTGGAAAGAGACTTGATATGCCCGGCAGGATAAAATACATTGGCTTTGCCGTTGTGGCGCATGTGCAACGCACGGTTGCCGCCGATTCCCACGGCACGGTTGGTCACTGAGGGATCTTTGACGTAAAGGGCGTTGGTCTGGTAAAGACTTTTGGTGTGGATGCTGTCTCCGCCCAGAATGGCGTTGCGCTTTTCAGGCTCCAGAAACTCTTTTCTGTTGGCGTGGTAATAGGTGTCAGCAGGTTCGTAATAGGCAGGCTGTCCCCATCCGGTGGTCCCTTTGGCAAGACCGTAGGAGACATCGCCGGTATCAGACCATCCCTTAGAGGTGGCAGGGACGTAGGTTCCGGAGGGGCAGAGAAAGATATTGGTTGTGCTGCCTTTCTTGTACTCCGGGAGCAGTTTATACATCACCAGTACGGCAGTCCACCCGAAGTAGGTATATTTTTTCTTTCTTTCAGCGTAATAGACGGTACTGTTTGCCGCAGGGAAGAATTCACGGTTGGCATCTGCATAGGCAGAAAGTCCGAAGTAAAGGTTTTTCAGATTTGAAATACACGCTGTTCCCTGAGCCCGGGCGCGCGCCTGCTGCAGAGCGGGCAGCAGCATGGCGGCAAGAATAGCGATGATCGCTATAACAACAAGCAGTTCAATGAGGGTAAAAAACTTCTTTTGCATACTTATTGCTCCTTTTTTATTTCAAACTTGCATTTCTGGTTGATGAGTTCCTTACGCAATACACTGTATTCCGGGAAATCCAGTGCGGCGGCGATCCCTGCCGCCTGTCCGGTGGCGATGCAGACGGGCATCAGGCGGATGGCGGAAACAGCTTTTGGTTCGATGCTGATACATCTGCCCCCTGCGGCAAGGTTGCTGATGTTGACAGAACGCAGCGCGCCGTAGGGGACTTCCCGGGGACCGCCCCCCTGCCAGAACGCCCAGGGGGCGACAAAGGTCTTGATGTAGTGTTCGCCGTAGGTGCGTTTGCCGATGGCGACGGGTTCGGAAACGGGAGTGTTTTCCTGAAGGTCTGCGGTGGTGATGTTTTCAACGCCAGCGATGTTTCTGCCGCCTCTGACGCCGATAATGGGAGCCACTGCCACCAGATGACAGTTGGCGAATCCGGGGAGCGTCTTCTTTGCCCACTCAAGGACCACTGGGATCTGTTCCTTGAGTTCCATATCCATTTTGGTGAGTTCCACGGGATCCTGTGCGCATCCTGAAACAGCGGTCAGATTGAGAAGAAAGTCCTCAGCTTTTTCGCCCACGGGGGTCCCCATGAAGCGGTCCTGATGTGAAAAGGGGAAGTTGCCCTCTTCAAAGGCTTTGACGCAAAGTTCCCGATTGTAGTTTTCCACCCCAGTCACCCGGAAGAGAAGGGTTTTGGTCATGGTCTCTTCGGCGCTGCCCGTCTGGGTGGCGCCTCCAGCCATGAAGGTCAGGACGGCATCGCCGGTACAGTCGATAAAGTTTTTGCCTTTGATCTCAATATGTTTGCCGCATCCGGTGACGGTAACTGAGGTAAGGATGTTGTTTTCCACTTTGACATCGGTCAGTTCCACATAAAAAAGCAGATCCACTCCCGCCTGTCTGAGAAGGCGGGTCATGTTCAGCCCCACAGAAAACTCCGAGGAGTTGAGTTTGGTATCGCGCCAGATCATGGCGTTGTTTTTCATGGAATGGGCGAACTCCCCTGCGGCGCCGCCTGAATTTTCGGGGAGAAAAGAGCGCAGCCCTGAAAAAACAGGACATCCGCAGTAGACTGCAACGCCTCCCGGACCGGAGTTCCGGTCAAAAACGAGGACCTTTTTCCCCAGTCGTGCCGCCCCCATTGCGGCACCGAATCCGGCGGGACCGGCACCGGCGATAACAATATCGTATTCCATTTTGTTTCAAAAGACTCCTGCGTAAAACCTTGCAAATGATGACAACTGTTAAATATACTCCGGAAAAGACTCCTTTACAATATATTTTTCTGTTGATTTTTTATAAAATTATGCTATATTTTAAATTAAAACATAAGAAAATGGAAAAGGAGATGAGATGAAGCGGGAATCTTTTGCCGAAATTTCAGCAAAGATGCTTGCCCATTGGCGCACTCTTGAAAAGTTGACCGGTTTGGAGCTGACTTTACATGATTACTCGGGGATCATCAAACTTTCCCACGAAGATAATTTGCTTGAAGGAATGAATTACCATCGTGCCGGATGCTGTCAGTTTCCGCAGAAAAACCGCAACCGCTGTATGAGCCATTGCGCAGCTGCCGCCAAACTCCGTGCGGCGGAGGAAGGTAAAGCCTTTACCATGACCTGCTGGCGCGGCATAAAGGAGCTGGTGGTCCCTCTTTACAAAGAAGAACATCTGGCAGGAACCGTTTTTGCGGGGGCATTCCGGGATGAAAACTTTGATGTATCCCCATTCCCCAAAAGTTACCGTGAACTTTACAGGAAACTGCCTCTCCTTGAAGAGTCACGAAAGATGGAGCTGGAAACGGTACTGACTGTGGCGGGGTATGCCATGCTGCAGCTGGCAGAAAATTTCCATTGTGCACCTGCCCGGGAGCCGGAGCGCCTCAAACAGATCCGTGATTTTTTTCTGTATCGTTCTCATGAAGCAGTTGGGGCAGGGGATCTTGCAGAAACGCTGGATCTTTCGGAATCCCGCACTTTGCATCTGCTCCGTGAACACTTTGGCAAAGGATTTTCCCAACTCTTGAATGAGGCACGGACAGACCGGGTGGCAGAGTACCTTGAAAACACCCAGCTTCCTCTGCGCGAAATCGCTCAACTGACGGGGTTCCGCAACGAATATTATCTGAACGCCGTTTTCAAAAAAATCAGAGGTTCGACTCCCGGAACATTCCGGAAACAAAGCTTGAAGAATTGATTGGAATTGCAAATATTGCAATTTATGAAGAATTTTTCAGGGGATTTATGGTTCCGATGTCATTATTTTATGCCAAAACGCGTCTGTATCATGTAAGAGGGGGCGACCTTCAGGGGAGTCCGATACAACTTTAACCGAAAATTTACGAAGAAATGTTTATTTGAAGAGAAATCTATCAAAAAGACTTGCTTTTTTTGTAAAGTTGTGGTATGTTATTCCGCGTATTATATTTCAGTGGTACTATTTTAAAGAAAAACTGAACAGTTACAATGACGGAAAAGGAGTTTAACAAAATGAAAAAAAGTATTTGGCGTTCAGCGTTGCTTTGTACAGCAGTCGGGGTGTTCGCTGCCGGTGGGTGTGTGGGACCTGAACCTGGCACGACCACTCAATTGCCCGTTGACAGTGGGGAGTTCGGTGGAATCAGTAGTGTGGATATAATTACTGTCGCAAAACAGATGACACCTTCTGTCCTTGCGGTGCCGGAAATCACAGACGCTGAAGAAAAGCCTGTCCGGATCAAGATTGCCGACATGGAAAATACTTCCCGCTTTTTCATCGACCGTAATTTGTTTACCAAGCGTCTCGCCATCGAACTTAATAAATACGGCAGAGGAAAGATCCGTTTTCTCAACAATAATGAAAAAGCCACTAGAACGCGGGTTGCAGTTTTGAAAGAACGCCAGTCTGCTATGATCCAGAGAAGCTTGAAACAGGTGGCAGCTGAAATCGCAGCTTCTCCCGTTCTTCCCAAAGGCAAGAGAGTCAAAGTTGCAGTGGTTCCCGTTTTGAATACCAACCTTGTCAACATGAACGCCGACAGCTTTACAGCCATGTTGCGGGCAGAAGTGTTTAACGCCTCTGCCGGTAAGATCCAGTTTCTGATGCCCGGAGTTACAGAGGGCGCTGACTACTTTCTGACCGGGCAGTTCATTCCTGAAAGTATGAAAACTGAAGGGATCATCAACCTTGCTGAGTACATTAAAGTCGTAGATGCCCGGGTCAAAGCGGGAAAATCCATGTACATAATAAATCGGATGACTGGCGGCAGCAATCATACTGTCACAACCACCAGACAGGGCAATACAGAAATAACTGCTGTTTCCCCGGGAAGCAGGGAGATTGCACTGTATGAAACACATCTCAAAAGAATTCTTGAAGATCCCGCTATGCGTGCCAACCCCAATGTCAACAAGCGGCTCAATGTCATGCTTGTGGATGCCAGAGAGAAAACAGCCGTCTATGAAAAGAACATTTTGCTTGATCGCAAAGTTACAGACAACAGTGGCGCAGCAAGATTTATTCTTTCCGGGAAGATTTCCGGTCTGCATAAAAGGGCAAACGGCAAAGCAATCGATTATTTGCTGATCTCCCTCAGTCTGGTGGATGTTGAAAGTAATGAAACTGTCTGGGAAGACGCATACGAAGTTAAACACGGAAGTGTGGCCTCTGTTGTCTATCGTTGAACTGTATCGTAATTTGAGGAAATCAAAATGAAAATTTTCTGCTATGTATTCATATTCGCTGCAGCTTTGATGTTTTCAGGGTGCAGAGCCACGTATGCTGTGAACCGTGCCAGAACTGACAATGAAGGCACTATCGTGTTTACCAGACCTAAGAAATTCTATCCTTTCTTCGGATCTTATTCCCTGAGTGAGTTCATTGAAATCACCTATGAGAAGTTCAGCCGGAACAAAGCCGGTCAGCCTGTTGTAGAAGTCGGGATCAGATATCGGGGTCCTGTCCAGTTCAGTGACTGGTATACCAAGGCACCTGATACTGTTGCTGTCAAAGTCCGGACCAACTTTTTGGAGGGCATCAATGTTTCATCCCGTATCGTCTGGTCGACCGGCGACCGTGAGATCGTCATTCCTCTTGGGCAGACCTATGCTTACCGTGCCGTTTGTCCTGACAACATGGCTCAGGGGTATCGGGTGATTTTAGGGGATTATAAATAATGAAACATATTCTTGCGTGCTGGCTATTTTGCCTGTGCGTTATCATTTTGGCTGGCTGCCGCAGTTATGAGGGCGAGTTCGTTCAGAAATCAGAAGCCGAACTGGAGCAGATGGAAAGTCTCAGTCTGACTGCCCAGAAAAATTTTTCTTCGGGGGAGCTTCATCTGGCTGAAAAGATCATTAAAAATCTATCCAAAGATAAGACCGTCAGTCAACCGCTCTATCAGCTCGAACATCTTTCTGTTCTTCTGCTGGGTAATCGCCATGACGAAGCTCACAAGCTTATGGAAGGTCTCAGACGGGATCTTGAACTGCTCTTTGATAAGGACGCTGCCGATAAAGCTGTCAGTGTTTGGCATGGCGAAGTCAATAAAGTCTACAAAGGAGATGCTTATGAACGGGCAACCTTTTATGCCTTTATGGCGCTTTCTTTCATTCGGAAGGGTAACTATGAAGATGCTGTGCGATGCGTCAAAAATGGATTGCTTGCTGATGCAGACTCCAACAAAGAAGGGGCAGTGGAAGATTATGCTCTGCTTTATTATCTTGGTTTTTTTGCGTCCAAAAAAATGGGGCGTAATGATGAGGCCCTTGAATATTTGAGGGGGATGAACAGCGCTCTTCAGTTACAAGGGTGCAAAGATCAAAAACTTTTGGAATCCCGCACTCAAAAGTATATGGCGCTTTTTGACAGAGTGAATCCCAATGTGATCCTGGTTGTTTGGACTGGGACTCCGCCAACAATTCTCCGTCATGGATCTTATAAGGAGATACGTTCAGTGATCCATGGACAGACTCCTTTTGATGCCATGGCTCTTTCTGTAGGTTCAGGAGCTTATGTGCCCTTTGTCGGCAACGCAGGCAACATTGACTATCAGGCAACTACGCGCGGTGGGCGGCTTATGGACAATGTGCTGGCAGATAAAGCTGCTGCCAAAACGGCAATGGAGGTTTCAGGAAATATCTTTTTAGTTGCGGGGTATGCCTGTTTACAGGTCGGAGCTCAGACTTTGAGTACTCTCCCCGTAGGAGTCTCTTTTCTTGGCGCCGGGTTGGGATGCTTTATCATTGGAGGGGCATGTCATATCGTTGGCAGTTGTATGAATCCTGCGGCGGATGGCAGATATTGGAAAAATCTTCCCGGTCAGCTTTATCTCATCCCAATGAATTTACCTGCCGGAAAGCATAAACTTATGCTTGCAGGGTTCAAAAATTCAGACAGGGCAGGGTCGACACTTTTTAACATTGAAGTGCCGGAAAAACAGGGCGTCAGTGTCATTCATCTGCCCATGATGCAGCAGGGGCTTGACTATGGGACGATTTTGGTTAACAGATTCAATGCAGAACGGGAGGCTGTTGCTTCCAAAGCTGCTTCTCAACGTATGAGTAAGGAAATAAAATGAAGTATTTATTTTACTTGCTTCCTTTGCTGCTTTTAGGCGGTTATGGATGTGTAACTGTGCAATATGATACACTTGAACGCATACCCGATTATCCGCAATGCACAAGGAACTTTGACACGTCGGCTTTTATTGATTTTACACCGGATCGTGATGTTGCATTGAATGAGGCCTTTATCAAAGCTTTTCACAAGCACGGATACAGCAATGTTGTTTCCGGTACCCGATTTCAGGATACGGACAGGAACAGGACCAAAGTCGTTTCTCTGCTTTACGTTTCAAGAAAAAATTTGAACTGCGAGAAGGGCAGGTATCTGGAAACTCATATCATCGTTCTGGTGCGCAATCCGGGCATTTTCTGGAACGGTAAGCTGCATTATGGAACACCGCGTTATTTTCAGGCATACAGCCAGGTCCTCTTGAATGAAGAGGATATCTACGACAGTGTTTTAAGTTCTGAGCTCGACAAAGTATTCCGAAACCTTTTTTCAATTGAGAAATTCAGAGAGGCTTTGGAGCCTACAGTCACTGCTTCCGGTTTCGTGAAAAATACTGGAGTTATTCCTGACGGAAAAACATGTTGGGAAATTTCCCAAAACATCCAAAAAAGTGAAAACGCTGATTGGCATGAAGCTGCGAAATGGGCATTTTGGGCTTGTGAGCAGGGGAATGTTGAGGCTGCGAGTTTCTTTCTTGAGAATTGTCTGTTTGAAGGGTTCATCGGAGACAATCAGTTGTTTGTTAAAACCCTGAAAAAAATTGCCGAATTAGGCGTTCCGTTGGGGCAGGTTCACTATGGATTGCTTTTTCAGAGGGGAAAGAAAGTTCCTCAGGATAACAATGCAGCCTATTACTGGATGAAGAAGGCCGCTGATCAAGATTATCCCGTAGCCCTTTACAATCTTGGTGTTTATCATGAAGATGGCATAGGCGTTCCCAAAAGCCGTTCTATGGCAATTTACTGGTATCAGAAAGCTGCCGGCAAAGGTTACAAAAGTGCCCAAAAGAGATTGAGGGAACTTAAACGTCAGGAATAATTTTTTCTGACTGAAATGGCTGCTGCAAATATCACTTTGCAGCGGCTGATTTTTCAGGGGGGGGGCGGTATGCGCATTGACATGCCGGTAAAGTCTGATACAGCTCCCGACAGCAGGACTCCGGGAGGCGGAAGCTCCTACGAGAGATGATTTATCAAGTAAACTTTGCAAAAAATGTAAAAAAGAATCAAATCAGCTAAAGAAGATTCAAAAAGGCTGCTTGGGGCTTGCTGCTATTCGCGTTCTATAATGTTCTGCCGGAAGCTACGCCTGATAAATGTCCGTCCCGATGTCTTGAATTGCACACTGTTTTCAAAAGGCGCTGTTCCCGATAAAGGTCGGTAAAGCTGGTTGAGGGAGTTGGGGCGAGGGAAAAGCCCTTTTAAGGAGCCGAAAGTCGGCTTCGTATTACTTGCTTTTTCCCTTGTCACGGCGTAGTGCAACGAAGCCCGAAAACCTTTTTCAGTAACGCTTTTCATTTTTGAATAAGCTCAAAAATAAAAAGCTGTTTAATAAAGATTGCCGGATAAAGGAACGTTATTCACCTAACTGTAAGGGAACAGAGCGTTTCAAAAAAATCAGAGGTTCGACTCCCGGAACATTCCGGAAAGAGCTCCTGAAAAAGTAGGGTAATGTTCTCTCAAGGGGCAAACAGGGCGGATTTGAATACTTCTTCTGTTTCCGGTGCAATATGGCGACGGAAAAAAGAGGCGGGGAAGATCCCGGAAGGCTCTTCCCCGCAAAAGGGTTTGTTTGTAACGCCTTATTTTTTGTCAGGCACTTCTGTAAGTTTTACATGATCGATCCAGACTCTGCCGGAGCTGTTACGCAAGACAAAGTGCAAGTAAGGTTTATAAGTTGTCCCCGGCTTTTTGTCACTTGTGCGATAGGTGAATTCCCATCTCGTCCACGGGACACTGCCGAAGAAGGGGTGTCGGGGAAAATTTCTTACCACACCGTTGCCGTCATCCACCCGGACATAGAAGCCGCTGCCCATGGTGCCTTTGCCGGGGTTCAGTTTGACATTTTCCTGACGGACAAAGAAACTCAACGAATAGGTGGTATTGGGCTTGATGCCCCCTTTGATCCGGTGTGCCATGCCGCTGCGGTGGCCTTCAAGGAGCAGAGAGACGCCGGCGGTACGGAAACATTTTGTATCGCGTTTGGGCATGGGACCCGAGTATGTCCAGTCACTCTTTTTTGACCATTTGATGCCGGAGTGAAGAAAATCGCCGTCAGAGAGCTTGTTTTTGTTTTCTCTGATACCCAGATGGATGTATCCGAAGTTCGCCTGATCTCCGAAGGTCTTGGCATAGGGACTCCAGGTGTAGTATTTGTGTGCTTTGATACCGTTGAGGATGCGGTGGCGGTTGAAATTTGCAACGATTTGGTTCCCGTTGACTTTGGGCATGGATTTCAGAGGAATACGAACTTCCGCAAACCATCCCTTGCCGGGAAGAACAGTCGATTTTGCCTCAGCGCCGCTGTTCCATTTGAAGTCGTTTTTGAAAGGTTTATTGATGACACGCAGGTCGGTCAAACCGCCGAAGGTGTCGATCATGAACTGATAATTTTCTTTCCGTGTACCCGTGGGATCAAGATGGATCTCAATGGCATTGTCTGACCACATCATGGGATCGTCGAATTTCCGTTTTGTCCGGAACATTTTGTCTGTATGGGGCTCTTTGCAGTCGAAGAGGAAATAGAGGTTCTCTTTATCGTAAAGCATCTTGATGGTGGTGAGGACCTCTGCTTCATTTTTTCCCAGAGGGATCAGTGTTACAGAAGGCGCATTGCTCCATGCTGTGTCATTGCCCTTGCCGTCGATGATGATTTGTTCCCCGGCTTTCAAAGGCGCGGCATCTGCCGTCCATTTTTCAATGGCTGATGCCTTTTTGAAGTAGTCTCTTGAGGCGTTGTTCATAGGTCCCCAAAGGGTTTTTCTCAGGAATTTGATACGCCCGAGAGCACCTTTGTCTTTGGCGGCAAGTTTTTCAGCTTTGTCAAAAAGAGCGTTGATCCTTTTTATTTCTTTCGGAGAGTAGATCGTGTTCATGATCTTGTACTCTGACGGCGGACGGACAACGGGACCGATGGCAGTCATGACCACATTGTTGATCACATCTTTGATCCAGTGGCGTTCCAGGGTTTCCATGAACTCCTTCATGGGGGCGGCACCGGCGCCGAACATGCGTTTGCGGTAATCCGCAAGGAGCGCTTCAGGATCGGTGTTGATATCCCACATGACCTTGGAAAACATGTAGTTGTTCAGGTGTGAAAAGATCCAGTGATCGGTTCCGCTTTCGAGGAATGTTCCGAAAGAGTAAGGATAGAGTGACTTGTAATACTCTCCGATGGCTTTTGGGGTGAAGTTGGGGACAAAAGGCACGCCCCGGGCGGCGGCTTTGGTGGCGTAGTTCCAGGTGTAGATCTTGAAGCCCATTTTCTTTGCCCAGCGTGCCATAAGTTCAATATCTTTTTTCTGTTTCGCAGGATCAAGTTTTCCCCAGGGACCAAAGTGGGCAAACTGCATGATCACGTTGTCAGGGATCTGGCGTTTGGGGACTTCACGGCAGAGGTCGTAAGCCATCATGGTGATGAATCCGGGAACCTTTTCCTTTTTCAGACGGTTGGGGATGGAAAGGAGTCTCTCCCAGAGAAAATCGGCAGCTTTGTCGCTGTAACCGCTGGCGATCCCCAGACCTTCGTGGTAGGGCGCGCACTTTTTGCAGCGGCAGCGTACCATGGAGTCATTGGGCATCATGTTGAAGCATCCGGAGTAAATGTACCACTTTGCGGCACCGGTCATATTGCGTTTATCCACGGCGGCACGGCTCGACATCATGGCACGGGCATCCTGATAGATCTCTTCCATAATACCGGAACTGAAACAGATATGTCCATGGGCGTCGCTGGGGTCACGGACCACGGAACCATCGGCACGGGTCCCGTCCATACGGGTGGCAAAGTATTCAGGGTGAGTTTTGACAAAGCGTTTGACATACCCCATATAGGCAAGTCCGTGGCAGTTGTAAAGTCCGCTGGTGTTGAGCCTGAGCTCCTTCTTATGTGCCGCAATGGCAGTGTGTCTCGGCAGCGAAGGATCATGCCATTTGCAGGAGTTTCCCCAGTAAATGTCACGATACTGATGGTCCGGACGGTCAAAGATGACCATGCCGGGAACGCTCCAATCCTTTTTACGGGGGAGGAGCGTTCCGAACTTGCCGGGGAAATAGAATCTGACATCGGCAAAACGCTCCAGAAAATCCTGAGCGCCGAAAAGGGTTCCGTGGCCTTTGTCATCTTTCACGGCATCTGCGCCTGCGATCAGGATCTGATTGCCGTAAGAGGCGATCACAAATCCGTCACGGTCCAGTTTGGCAAGATCCACTTTGTTGGCTTTGGCGAAAGCAGCATCACCGTAACGCAGAACGGTAATGTTTTTGTCCGCAGGCAGTTTACTGACAGGAGTGATCTTTGTGCCTGAGATCTCAGAGAGATAGAGGGCAAACTGAGCCGCGCCCTGCTTGATTTTTTCCGGACTCCGGGCAGGCACATAAAGCTGGAATTTGACCTTGCCTTTGGAAATCATCATGATAACGGAGCGGGTCATTTTCACCGAGCGGGGACTCTGGGGCTTCGTTGCAAAATGGGGCGAGGCACTCAAAGGCAGCAGGAGTGCTGTTATGAACAATAAGAACAGAAATTTCACCTTTTTTTCCTTATTATTTTAAGACTGACAAATTATTTTAAGACTGACAAAAAATCTTACCATGTATCAACGACTTTGCCAATAGATCCCCAGGTGGCATGTTTTTTGCTGAAACTCCAGAAAGTCTGCTGGTAAGAAGCCTGACTACCCAGTCTGATGGCCAGAGGCACTTTGTTTCTCGTGACAGCTGCCGCATGGGCATCGAGGAACACAAAATTGGCGGACCCCGGACCTGCGGGAAGAGCTTCGGTGCTCTGCTGATCTTCCGGATTGGGGTTGTTGTGAGGAAAGACCGGTCTTTTGGCGTCCTCAGGTCCGATATAGCCGTCACTTCCGTTCAGTCTTGCCTCTCCCGCATGTACGCTCCGTGAGGGGGTGGAAAAACTTGAATTGTGTGAATAACATTTTGTGGAAGAATAGCCTGAAAACATGACATTGATCCCAACGGCATAAAGGGTTCCTTTGACCTCGGGATTGTTGAGTTCACGGGTGGGGCAGAGAAGAGGATGGCGCGAGGTGATCTGCATAGTTGTCTTGCTTTTGTCAGCACAGGCGATAAAGCTGCTTCCGGTGTAACCCACATAAGGATTGAGGGATTTTCCCCAATAGGTCGCACCGTTCCAGGTTCCGAACTTATTGAGGTAAGGATTCAAGTGACCTTTGTTGTCATCCATGTAAAGGGAGTTTGCTTTGCCGATCTGACCGAAATTGTTGAGGCACTTGATGTTCTGCCCCCGCGCTTTGGCTTGCTGCAAAGCGGGCAGCAGCATGGCAGCCAGGATAGCGATGATCGCAATCACAACAAGAAGCTCTATTAAGGTGAAGCTGTACAGCTTCACCTGCCCCATGGGCAGGTGAAGCTGTACAGCTTCACCTGCCCCATGGGCAGGTGAAAAACCTTCTTCTTTGCCATAAACACGATCACAGCAGAGATGGGATCTTTTCACAAGAAGTTCGATCAGGGTAAAAGTGAACTGTGTTTTTCCGGGAACAGGTGAAGCAGATGAGATATCCAACATTGCAAAATTCTCCTTGAAAAGTTTTTATCTTTCAGCCTTTTGCCGATGCGCCGTAAACCCAGGGAGCGCACTGGAGCTTTCCTGGAAGTTGTTTTAAGCCGCACCCGGCATCACAGAGGATCTGCGAGTAATATACCACCACTTTTTTGAAAAGTCAAGTTTTTTTGTCGGACAAGTCCGACCCGTCAGACACATCCGACCCGTCTTCGCTCCGCTGCGCCGTGGCGAGCAAGTCCGACTTTACCACAAATTATATGAAACAGCAGCGGTTGTTTCAAGGTTGTAACATGACTGTCAGTGAGATCGCAGAAGAGTGCGGGTATGAAAGTGTAAGTGCTTTTTCAAAAGCCTTCCGGCTTCAGAATGGCATCGGTCCCCGTGAGTCGCGCAGCTGTATGGCACGAAGTTCCTGTCTTGCCTCAAACACGCAAAAGAGCGGAAGGTAAATCATTACGGACTTTGGTCGTAAAGTGCCAAAAAGACAAAAAAATGGCTCCGGCGCTTGGGCTCGAACCAAGAACCAAGTGGTTAACAGCCACCTACTCTACCATTGAGCTACGCCGGAGCATCCTATACTCTAAAATGGTACACCCAAAGGGATTTGAACCCCTAACCTTCTGGTCCGTAGCCAGACGCTCTATCCAATTGAGCTATGGGTGCACGTTTGTCATCGTTGAGCATTGCTCGCGATTGACTATGTCCCTAATATACACCCCGTTTTTTGATTTTTCAAGTGAATTTTTGAAAATTTTATTGATTTTTTCAAAAAAAGATGATATTTTATGATGTGTAATAAAAAAATGCAATAGAACTGAGGTCTTTCCATGAAATACTTTATCCGTACCTACGGCTGCCAGATGAATGAACGGGATTCAGAGGCTTTGGGCGCTGCTTTGGAAAAAGCCGGGTTTCTTCCCGGTACCGAAGAGGATTCCGATCTGCTCCTTTTCAACACTTGCAGTGTCCGCGATGCCGCAGAACGCAAGGCGAAGGGCAAAATCGGATATATCCGCAAACTCAAACGGAAGAACCCCAACCTTATTATAGGCGTTACAGGGTGCATGGCACAGCGCCTGGGGGAGGAACTCCTCAATGAGCTGCCCCATCTTGACTTTGTTCTGGGCACCGGACAGATGCAGCGCCTCGTCCCCCTGGTCAACGAAATCGCCGCCGACCGCCGCAGACGGGTGGAAACTGAGCCCTCTGTTGAGGTCCTTGAAAGCATGGGGGACCACGATGCCAGCCCTTCATGGCACGGACAGATCGCCATTACAAGGGGGTGCAACCGTTTCTGTTCCTATTGTATCGTTCCTTATGTCCGGGGCAGGGAGATCAGCCGCACGAAAGGATCCATTATCACCGAGGCAAAAGAACTGGTCGCCAAGGGCGTCAAAGAGATCATGCTTCTGGGGCAGAATGTGGCTGCCTACGGGCTCAATGGCGATACCCGCCCCCCTGTGAGCGGTCACTCCCCCTTTGCGGAGCTTCTTGAGGAGATGAACGAAATTCCCGGACTCCTCAGGATCCGCTTTACCTCTCCTTATGTCAGTTACTTCAACGACCGTCTTATTGCCGCCTTGAAAAATTGTTCCAAGGTGTGTCACAACGTCCATCTGCCTTTGCAGTCCGGTTCCAACCGGATCCTCAAGGCGATGAACCGCCAATACACCGCTGAAAGTTATCTTGCCAAAGTGGATGAGATCCGCGCCGCTATTCCTGATGTCACCTTTTCGACCGATGTGATCGTGGGATTCCCCGGAGAAGAGGAGTCCGATTTCCTTATGACCCGTGAGGTCATGAACAAAGTCGGCTTTGAACAGGCGTATGTTTTCAAATACTCCCCCCGTCCCGGAGCCCTTTCCGCACTTCTGGCAGATTCCATTCCCGATGGGGTCAAAGAGGAGCGCAACCAGATCCTTTTGGGGGATTTGAAAGAGCGTGTGGTGCAGAAACTCAAGAGTCTCAAAGGTGAGACTGTTGAAGTGCTCCTTGAAGGTGTCAGCGCCAGAAATGCCGCCCGCTGGAGCGGACGCACATCCACCAGTTTTGTGGTCCACTTTGAACCGGATGCAAAATGTCTCCCGGGAACACTCCGGAAGGTCAGGATCACTCAGGTCAATACAGTGTCACTTTTCGGAGAACTCATTCCGGAGTGATTCGGCTCTTGCCAGCAGAGATTTTTTCTCCACTGCCGGATAAAATCCCGCCCGGGCGTCACGGAGGAGCTGTTTGCGGGCTTCGGCGTGATTGCCCAGCTGGACTTGCCAGTCGGCATACCGCAGCGCTATATGCAAATTCAGTTCATGATAGCGCCAGCAGCGGTGGGCAAAGTAAAAGCGGCAATCCGCCACTGCTCCGGCGGGGTTCTGCATATCAATGGCGTGGAGTTCCGCCAGCATAAGGGCAAGCTCAGGGGAGCTTTTGTATTTCTGCCGCTCTTCGAGCAGTTCCACTTCCGCCTGCTCCAGGAGCCCGGCTTTGATCAGCCCCTGCTGGCGGGAAAGAACGGGAGGCGCTTTTTTAAGGAAATGTTTGGGGTAAAAAAGAAAGTCAGTCAAAGTGTTTGCGGCGAAGCCTGAGAATGTGAATGAAAAGGACAAGCCGAATAAATACAATACCGCCAACAGATAGCAGCCGTCAGCAATGACCATCACTCTTGAGTTTGTGTGGGTCATGTCGTAAATGAGCCAAATGCCCCACGCCCCTGATACAATGGTCAGTGCCAGGGTGAAAAGGAAATGCAAGGAGAGATTCTCGTATGCTTTCATGTGTTTGCCCTTGAGTCGGGGAAAGAATGCCGCTGTAACACAGCATCTTTCCCCGGGGAATACTCAGAATTGCTTGAGCCATGTTTCCGCCAGTTTGGGCCAGACGGAAACATTTTTATTTTTCAGGTGCAGCGAATATCCGTGTCCGCCGTCGGGGAAAAGGTGCATTTCAGCGGGGACACCGGCGCGTTTCAGAGCAAGATACCAGAAAAGTCCGCACTCAACTCTGACGCTGTCGTCCTGAGTCTGGACAATAAAAGTGGGAGGCACTGTGCTGTCAATGGTGAACTCCTTCATGATGTTGCACTCATCATCCACCAGATAGGCAGGATACATCAGCATGGCAAAGTCGGGCACAAAGGAAAGTTTATCCCACTCATCGGCGGCAGGGTAGGGAATCCGTGCGCCGGGGGCGGAAAGAGAGGCAGTGAGGTGTCCCCCTGCGGAAAAGCCGATACAGCCCACGTTGGTCACATTGAAAAGTTCCCTGTTCGCCCGGATCATACGCACGGCACGGGCGCCGTCAGCGAAGGCTGCTTCACGGCGTTTGGGGCAGCGGTACTTGAGAAGAAAAGCGTGGATCCCAATAGTGTTGAGCCAGTTGCAGATGGCGATACCTTCATGCTCCCACGCCAGATATCCGTAGCCGCCTCCGGGGGAAACGACAACGGCGGGGCGGGGATCGGGACCAGCGACAGGGAAATAGGTCACTGTGGGGACAGTGATGTCCGTCAGGCGGTTGAAGCCGCCGCCTTTGAGATCGTTGAAATGCTCAACGAGCTTTTCATCCTCCGGAACGCTGACAGGTGCTTTCCCTTCCCAGAGACGGAACTCTTTATAACGCAGCAGCAGACGGTCTTCAACGGTGTTGCCTGCCAGTTCCAGATTTTTAAGATCGACGGGGCTGAAAATTTCAGATGCGATGTTTTCCATAATAAGACTTTTCCTCCTTCGCTTATATGTTCAATATGTCTCAGGTATACTATACAGCCGTCTTCTTTTTTTTTCCAACGCAGGGAAGAAAAAATTTGTGAATTTGAAAGCAGACTTGTTTAGTTTTTTTGAAAAATCCTGTTTTACTTTGCTGTCCCGGCTTGAATCTTTAATGAGAAACTACTATATTAACAAGGACAAATAAAAAGGAGAATAAAACAATGAAAGGCGAATATTTAGGACATCTGCCCCAGAATGACCCTATGTTTGACTATTTGCGCCGTGAAATTTTCAGTCAGCTGGGCAGTGATTGTTCTGAGGGGATCCGGGTCTTTGGTACCAATGGGTCCAATGCGGTCTATATTTACGAAGACAGGAAAAGCTGTCAGAATGTGGTGGGCAAATTTTTCTACTCCGAACGCAACACCGATTGGGAACTTGCACACCGCCGTCTGGAACGGGAGTACAACAATATCCGCAACTTCAGCTCTTATCTGGGCAATAACCACTATGTTGCCCGCATACTGGGGCGCAACGATGCCCTTAACTGTCTGCTGGTGGTGGAGTATTGTACCGGAACTCCCCTTGACAGGATCATCATTGAAGCTGTGACTCAGGATAAACCGTGGCTTTTGCGTGAAAAATTGACTGCACTGGCAGATTTTCTTGCCACGGTCCACAACCGTTCGGCACGGCAGGAAAAGGTGGATTTCAATACAGCGTGCGACTACTGCTCGGGGATCATCGGCGATTTGAAGCACCTGCTTTCAGAAAAGGAAACGGCACGGTTCCATCAGCTGAAAGAGAACTGGCGCAATGATCCTGTGATGTGGGAGGATAATCAGGTGCTGGTCCACGGAGATGCGACGCCTTCCAACTTCTTTTTCGGAGACGGCATGTATGTGATCTCCTTTGACATGGAACGGGTGCGTATTGCAGACCGCTGCTTTGATGTGGGGCGCATCGCAGGTGAACTCCACCACTTTTTCATGAGGACCGTGGGCAACCGTTACGCCGCCGAGGAGTTTGTGGGGCATTTCCTTTGGGAGTATGCCAGTCGTTTCCCTGACAGGGAGGCGGCGTTCAATGCCATCACCCGGCGTATCCCCTTTTACATGGGGACAACTCTGCTCCGCATCGCCCGCAACAGTTATCTCGAACACGACTACCGTCGTGCCCTTGTGGAAGCTGGCGAAAACTGTCTGAGGAAACCATGAAAAAATTCAAAGCCCTTTTGTTTGACATCAACGGAACTGTTTCCAATATATACACTTCAGAAAGTGATGAGGAGCTTTACCGGGTCACAGCCAATTTTCTGAAATTCCACGGTGTGCAGATATCCCCCGGGGAACTCAAGGCTCTTTACTTTGATCTGAACCGTCAGCAGCGGCACGAAAGTCCGGAGCAGTTTCCGGAATTTGATGTGGAAAAGATCTTTCAGTCCGTCATTGATGAATATGGGGGTACCGCACCTTGCGATCCCGGTCTTGCAGCCCTTGCGGCAACGGTTTACCGGGCGGCTTCCATGTACCTTCTTGAACCCTATACCGGCGTCATCGAGGTGTTGACCATGATGAAAAAAAGCTACCGTCTGGCGGCAGTTTCAGACGGGCAGAGCCTTTGGGCGCGCCCGGAACTGCGCATGGCGGGACTGGATAAATTCTTTGAGTTTGCCATCGTTTCAGGAGATCACGGATTCCGCAAACCGGACAAACGGATGTTTGAACTGGCTCTGGAAAAGCTGGAAATCGCCCCCCATGAAGCGGTCTATGTGGGCAACGATATGTACCGGGATGTTTTCGGATGCAAAAATGCGGGGCTCAAGAGCATATTTTTCAAATCCAATCAGGGGGAACACTCCTTTGCCGGGGCGGAGCCCGATTATATCATCTACAACTTCAACGAACTGCCCCGTGCCGTCGAATTTCTGGAGCAGAACAGCTGAAAATACTATGCGTTATTCAAAAGTCACAGAGGGAATTTTTCTCAACCGTCCAAACCGTTTTATTGCCGAAGTGGAAATAGAAGGATGTATTGAACGTGTCCATGTCAAAAACACCGGACGCTGCCGGGAGCTGCTGGTTCCCGGAGGAAAGTGTTTTTTGAGCGATTCAGAAAATCCTGCGCGCAAGACCCGTTATGATCTGATCGCCGTTCAAAAAGGAGAACTGCTCATCAACATGGATTCCCAGGTGGTGAACACTCTTGTTGAAGAATATTTGAAAAGGGGAACTCTTTTCTCAAAAGATGCCCTGATCCGCCGTGAGGTGACTTACGGGAACTCCCGCTTTGACTTTTATATTGAAGACGGGGCACGGAAGATCTTTCTTGAGGTCAAAGGTGTCACCCTTGAAAATGAAGGGATCGCTTCTTTCCCCGATGCTCCCACTGAACGGGGCGTGAAGCATCTGAAAGAATTGATCGCCGCATCGAAAGAAGGTTTTGAAACTTATGTTTTCTTTGTGATCCAGATGAAAGGCGTCAAGTTTTTTACCCCGAATGATGTGACACATCCGGCTTTTGGCGAAACATTGAGGTATGCCGCAGAGCAGAATGTGAAGATCATAGCCATGGATTGTCAGGTAACACCTGACTCCTTACGGATCGATACTCCCGTGGAGATCAAACTGTAAAAAAGATAACGAATTCAGTAAAAAGAATTTGAATTTTTTATAATGTGGTGCTAAATTAATGGGAACTTGATTTCATTTTAACAGAAAGAACATAAGAGGGGAACTTATGAAAAACAAATTCACCTTGATTGAGCTCCTTGTTGTTATAGCCATTATTGCCATCCTCGCTGCTATGCTGCTGCCGGCTTTGAATAAAGCACGGGACAAGGCCAAAGAAAGTTCCTGTCTCAGCAATCTTAAACAGCATGGATCAGTCCTCGGACTTTATGCCGATGATAACAAAGATTATATTCCTCAGGGGAAAAACAGCACCTTGTCTTCTCCTTTTGGAGGGCTGTGCACATCGACCAACTGGGGATGGTTCGTCTATACGGCGCCTTATTTCGGCGGTCGTGCGAACGGTTTCAACGCCATTGAAGCACCTGTCCCAAAAGTGTACTATTGTCCGGCGGAAAACAGCAAAGTTGTGACGATTGCCTACTGTCCTCCCTGGAACGTCGCTTACGACGCGCCAGTTTCAGGGATCTATCTTTGGGGCAAACTTTCAAGAGTCAAGACACCTTCCAGAAAAGTGTGGCTGATGGAAGCGATCCGTCCCCAGTGGTTCAATCCGAATGACAGAAATCAGTACGGTTCAGATCACTATGACGGCAAGCGCTCAATGGCTGTCTTTTTTGATGGTCATTCAACAGCTCAGACGACTAATTTTCTCTGGGATCACAGATTTTCCTATCTGGACGGATATTTCTGATAAAAAACTGATATCATCAAAATATAAAGGTTCCCTTAATGAAAAAATCACTCTCTCTTTTTTTGTTTTCTTTGCTGCCGCTTTGCGGCGGGGAGCTTCTCCGCAACGGCGGTTTTGAAAAGCCGGGATTCCCTGATTTCAGATTCCGCAGGATTTCAAAGTCCCCTCTGTGTCAGGTGGAAAGAAGTTCCGTCAAGGTGAAAAGCGGCAGCTGGTCTTTGCGTTCATTTTCCGCCGCCCCCAAAAGCGGTCCCGCTGTGGAAATGCCCCGTCTGCTCACGGTGCCCGGGAAAAAATACAGATTCAGCTTTGCTTGTTTTGTGGCTTCCCGTGAAGCGGAAGCCAGAATTTCTGCCCGTTTCGCCTTTGTGAATAAATCCGGCAAGGTGATACGCTATATGTTTCCCGTTTTTAAAAGCACCCCCGGTGAGTGGCATACGTCGGAAGTCACCTTCTTCCCCCCTGTTGACAGTGTATTCACCGGTATCACATTGTGGCTCAACGGCAGACAAACGGTCTATCTGGACGATTTTTCCCTTACGACCATTGAGGAAAAAGAAGCGCCCAATATCCATGCCGGAGCTCTTTCGCTCCAGGAAAATGCCGAGTGCACCATCTGGAAAGAGGCCCCCTACCTCAAGGTTCCCGCCTCCGGTGTTCCCGCCCGTTTGAAAAAGGGCGGCACCGTCACACTTTCGGCTGCAGCCAATGAATCTGAACCCTTCCAGATCATAGTTTCACCGAAAAAAGATCTTGCCGATGTCACCTTGTCTTTTTCTTCTCTCAAAGGGAAAAATCATCAGCTGCCCGCTTCTGTTTTCAGCTGGAAGAAAGTGGGATTCATCAACTTGAAAAATCCCGACAATCCCGCCATGAAAGGACTCAACGCCGATCCGCTTTTCCCTGAGGTTCGTTCTGCCGCTGTCAAGGGCCGGAACCTGCCCTTTTTTGTGCGGGTCAATGTTCCTCCCCGCACCCCTGCCGGTATTTATACAGGTGAGTTTCAACTTCTCGACGGAACCAGAAGTCTGGGGCGGTTTGGTTTGAAACTCAGAGTCTTTGACTTTGAACTGCCTCAAATCCCCCATTTGAAAACCTATTTCTACGCCCGTCCGTTCCCCGCATACAATATGTGGGATAAACGCTCCTCACTCAGTAAAGCAGAAAATTTCCACAAGATCATGCACGAACACCGCATGACAGGCAATCAGGCACTTTTTCCGCCGAATCCCAAGTGGCACATCAAGAACGGCAAGCTGACCATCACCGACTGGAGCGCTTTTGACAAAGAGGTGGAAAGGCGTCACAAACTTTACGGTCAAACCAATTTTGCCGTTCCGACATGGACGACAAAGGGGTTCAGCGGCGGCTGGGCATATACAGGAGGCTCCGGAGACAAACCCGGAAAAAGTCCCTACGGTCCCTTCAATCTCGTTTCTCCCGAAGGGCTCAAATACGCCGGCCAGTACGCTGCTGAATTTTCAAAACATGTGGAAAAAAAGTTTCCCCACCTGGATTTTTTTGCCTATATATTTGACGAACCCCCTGCCAAGGTGTACGCCGACTTGAAAAAACTGCTTGATGCCATTCATGCTGCAGCACCAAAATTCAAGGTCTTCATCACCAAAAACGTTTCAAATGATGTCGGTCATGTGCATACTTTCTGTGTGCCTCTTGCTCAGGGGTACGTTGACTTTGCCCGCCATGCGGAACACAAGAAAAATGGGGGCAGGATCTGGTACTACAACTGGCGGGTAAATCTGGGCAATCACGGATATATTTCCAACCGCCTCTACCCCTGGCAGGTCTACGCTGCTGATGGCAGCGGCGCTTTGCTCTGGGGATCGATCCATACCAACATGGGCATCAACCCCTGGACCGATCTGGACAGAACTTACAACTGCGGCGCTGCAACCATCTTTTATCCCCCCCGCCGGGCTGAAGAGGGCAATATCCCCTCTCAGCGGGCGGCGATGATCCGCGAAGGTATCGACGACTTTGACTACATGCAGATACTTGAAAAACTTATCGACAGCCATTATCCCGGCGCAGGACGGCAGCGGGTCATGGAAATCGTCAGGGAACTGATCCCTGTCCCCCCCTTCAAGTTTGTCAATGATCCCCATTTGCTCGCCCGGATAAGAGAAGATCTTGCCTGTGAAACAGAGGAATTCAAGAAACTTCCTGTTGTCCTTCTTTCCCACCCTGTGCCCAACTCCCGGACAGAGCTTGCCGCCATCAAGTTCAACCTTCTGGCGCCTGCGGGGGCAAAGGTCACAGTTGACGGCAGAGCTTACGGTACTGTGCAGGGGAAAAAGCCCATGGAAATCCCTCTGCATTTGAAGAAACTTGGCAAAAACACCTTCCGTATCGAAGTTGCCGCCAAGGGCAAAAAAAGAATATTGACCCGGAATTTTGAACTTCTGCCCGATCCCCTTCTTAAAGAGCTTGACCAGCTTGCAAAGCGGGCAAAGGCAGACAAATTCGATGTCAGCGCTGCTGAAAACTTTTTGAAGAGCCTTCGTCAGGGGAAGGCCTACACTGCTGCTGAGCAGCGCAAAGCTGCGGAGCTGACTGGAAAACTGAAGTACCTCATTGCTGATAAGAGCCTGAAACAGGCACGCAGTTTTGTCAATCCTCTTGAAAAATTCTGTTTCGACCGTGCCCGTGAGGTTTTCAAGTGGAAACAGTTTGAACGTTCTGAATACTACCTTGCTCTGGCAGCTGAGGCGGCGAAGTTCGGCTCCATGAAAAACTTCAAGGTGAAAGTCACTCCTGTTGAGTTCAAAGGACACAGCGCCATTGCTCTTGACAACGGCATCGTCCGTGCCGTGATCCTTGAAACCGGTGCCACCGTCGTTTCTTTCAAGGTCAACGGCGTGGAAACACTGCAGGCAGGTGCATTCAACAAACTGCTGCCGCCCAGGGAACGGGCTGCCCGAAAGGTCCATCGCGGCATGATCACCCGGCTCTGGGGGTACGACGGGTACTCTGATGCAGACGGTATCGGTATCTGGCCTGTTTCCTTTGTGGACTGGAATATCAAATTCAAAGAAGTTTCACCCAATAAGGTCTCAATACGTTTTGAAACGCCCCTTCCGGGAAAATCCTTCCTTTTCAGCAGGACTCTGACCATGAGTAAGGATTCTGCCGATTTGGTAATGGACTATGAGATCTGCAATCAGCTTTCTGCAGATGCGGGTTCCGACGACCCTGAACATTTTCAGCTGCCCTGGCGGGGCCGTGCCGTTCCTGCCATCGGTTCCGGGAAGCTGCCCCAGCTGGATGATACTCTGGTTGTCCCTGGCAAATTCCCTGCCCACAAACTTGCCCCGGCCAACTTCAACACGGTGGAGCGCTCCAAACAGGTGCTGCCCTCGGTCCGACTTAAACATCCCTTCCTCGGGGCTTTTGATACGAAACTGCGCAAGGGGATCGTTTTCATCGGTGGAGCTGTGACAAGTCACGGTTCCATCTGGTTTGACTCCAAAGGCAATAAGGAGGGTAAGGGCAGGATCTATACTCTGGAACTTCCCAGAAGTTATTTCGGCAGAAAATACGACGATAAAGAACCCAATAGTCCTTTGAGTATTCCTCCCGGCAAAACCCTTCACTTTACAGTGACGCTCCGGGGACTTCCTCATGTGACCGGAGTGGAAGACCTGATCCGTCAGGCGGGATTCTGAACAGTTCTGAATCCCTTGACGGGAATTTGAGAAATCGCAGCATTTTCACTCCGAATGATGTGACCCATCCGGCTTTCGGTGAAACACTGAGGTATGCCGCAGGGCAGGGGGTGAAGATCATAGCAATGGATTGTCTGGTAACACCTGATTCACTTTATATTGACCGAAGCGTTCCCGTTGATCTTTGAGAACTCTTTTCTTCTTTTTTGTGTTGCTGCTGATGAATTTACTTGAATTTTACGGGATCCTGTGATATATTAGGAGGATAACAAAAAGATGAGAGCCTTTTGTTTTGTCAGGGTGCCTGTTTGTCCGTTTTGTGTTTTACAGAAGCAGAGCGAGTGACAGGTGATTTTTTTGCTTTTAATTTAATTTTATGCCCGTCTATGAAAAAATTTACTTTGATTGAATTGCTGGTTGTTATCGCGATAATCGCCATTCTTGCCGCCATGTTATTGCCCGCATTGCAGCAGGCGCGTGAACAGGCGAAACTTTCAAATTGTTTCAACAATTTGAAGTCTTGCGCATCTTTTGCTCAGTTCTATGCCTCTGACAACAAAGACTGCGCTCCCTTTGCTTTCACGACAACGAAAACGCCCTATCAGGGCTATGCGCCGGTGGCTGTGGGGTCGTGGTTCAATTTGCTTGCCCCCTATGCGGGACTTTATAAGTACGGCTATTACCGTGTCACCACCCGTCCGGGGAAGCTGGTTCCCTCCTACAAATGGGGGCCTTTTTCCTGCACATCCAGAAAAAAGGCTTACGGCATCAAAACTTTCGGTGCCAGGATCGATTTCCTGCACTCCATCCACGCCCAAGGTCCTTACCCGGCAGGGCCCGCACAGATCAAACAGCTGCGCTGGTCCAAGATGCGCAAGCCTGCCGGCAAGGCGTGGCACGTGGATGTTCAAAGGTCAGATTCTGTTATGGTTGCCAATTTCAATGCGGGAGGAAATTTTAATGGATTGATTTTCAGCCACAAAGGCGGAAAAATCACTCCTCTCAATCACATGGATGGGCATGTGTCAACCAACTATCCTGCCAGACTCAGCCTGATGCACCATGCAGACAACGGCGTTATTTATAAACGCGGCGTCTTCTACTACTATTACTGAAATTTTCGCAAAACGCCTGAAAAAAAGGTTGCTGCAAAACTTTATGTTCTGCGGCAACCCTTTTTCTTTGACATGGAACCGTTTCAAAGACGGCAGGTTTTCCAGAAAAACTCCTCTTTCCATTTTTCGTCACTCTCTTTCAGCGCTTCGTATTCTTGTCGGTCGGCGGGGCAGGGCGCTTTGCTGATGATGCGTCTGAGATAGGAGTCATGGCGGCAGAGCGTTCCGTTGATGATCTCCTCTTCGGTGATTTGCGCCATAAGTATTTCCCGGAACGTGTTGCGTCCCCGGTCATAAATGATGAAAAGCCGTCCGTCTTCAGACTCAACGGCGTCGGGATAAGAGATGCTTCTTTCGGGCGTTTCGGCGTCATCAAGTTGTAAAGAGTACGGCCAGGTTTCGCCATCATCCTCAGAAAGTTTTGCTACGAGATTTCTGCGGAAATCATGGGCTTCATTGTGGATGAGCAAAACCCTGCCCGATTTGAGACGGCGCAGAAAGAAACGGGAACCGGCGTTGAGAAGAGTGGTATAAGTCCCGTCGCTCCAACTGGAACCGGCAAGGTCAGAGGATTCTGTTTTGACCAGCTGGCGTTTGATATCCCGCGCCAGCATGAGCAATGTTCCGTCTTTATGTTCAAGGATCATGGTCTCATCAAAGTCGGGATTCTGTTTTTTACCTGCCTTGCAGTTGATCCATGTTCTGCCCTGATCGCTGCTTCGGCAGTACTGGTAATGATCGTGACACCAGTTGTAGGCGCATAAGAGCCAGTCTCCGTTTGAAAGAACTGTGGGCTGAGTACGCAAAAATCCGTTGGTAATATACTGAGGTTTTCCCCAGACGGGATTTTCTGCATCAGGATCTTCACAGACTGCCGCCCATAACGCCAGATGACCGGTGTCGGTGATCTTCCATTTTTCACCCAGATAACGCTGAGTGATAAACATCCACATACGGTTGAAAGGATCCAGCCACAACTGGATATCTATGGCGATATATTCATTTTTCATGTCGCTTGCCACGACGGCCACAGGCGGACTCCAGTTCCAGCCCTCATCATCGCTTTTGATCAGAAGATTGTAATTATCCGGCGCCGGTTCCCCGGTGCCTCCTGAATACCACCCTGCGTAAAGTCTTCCTTTTGGGGTGCGCAAGATGGTGGGGCATCCCTGCCAGAAACGGCGGGAAAGCTGAAATTCCTCCCCGGGAGAGGTGTTGACAATGACAGGTATCATGGTATCAGGATCACTTTCATATTGAAGATGTGCAGGAAAAAAGGCGCTTTCCGCATGAGAAAGCGCCTTTGGAAATCAGCAGAACTGATTATGCCATAGCCTGAGCCACAGCCACAGCCACGTCAACGGAAGCACCGACCATGGGGTTATTGCCCATGCCGATGAGTCCCATCATTTCAACGTGAGCAGGAACGGAAGAGGATCCTGCGAACTGAGCGTCAGAGTGCATACGGCCCATGGTGTCGGTCATGCCGTAGGAAGCAGGACCGGCTGCCATGTTGTCGGGGTGCAGGGTACGACCGGTACCGCCGCCGGAAGCCACTGAGAAGAAGGGCATACCCTTTTCGATACGCTCTTTCTTGTAGGTTGCCATGACGGGGTGCTGGAAACGGGTGGGGTTGGTGGAGTTGCCGGTGATGGCGATATCGACACCTTCCAGCCACATGATGGCGACGCCTTCACGGACGTCGTCAGCACCGTAGCAGCGGACAGCGGCACGCTCGCCCTTGGAGTAGGCGCGCTCGGAAACAACTTTCACCTTGCCGGTGGCGTAGTCGAATTCAGTTTCCACACCGGTGAAGCCGTTGATACGGGAGATGATCTGAGCGGCATCCTTGCCGAGACCGTTGAGGATGACGCGCAGGGGTTCTTTACGGGCCTTGTTGGCGCTGCGGGCCAGACCGATGGCGCCTTCAGCAGCGGCGAAGGATTCGTGACCGGCGCAGAAAGCAAAGCACTTGGTCTCATCGCGCAGCAGCATGGAGGCAAGGTTGCCGTGTCCGATACCGACTTTGCGGTCATCGGCGACAGAACCGGGGATGCAGAAGGACTGGAGTCCTTCGCCCAGGGTCTTGGCGATTTCAGAAGCGACGGTCTGACCGCGCTTGATGGCGACGGCGGCACCGACGAGGTATGCCCAGCAGGCGTTCTCAAAGCAGATGGGCTGGATGTCACGGACACGCTTGATGATGTCCAGACCTTTGGATTCGGTGATCTGCTTGGCTTCGTCCAGAGAAGCGATGCCGTTGGCTTTCAGGAAGGCTTCGATCTGGGCGATCCGGCGTTCATAACTTTCAAAAAGAGCCATGATGATTACTCCTGTTAAATATCGATTACTGCTTGCGGGGATCAATGACTTTCACCGCATCGGCGAAACGGCCGTAGGTGCCGGTGAATTTCTTGAGCGCTTCGTTGGCATCCATGCCGCCCTTGATGGCGTCGAGCATCTGACCCATCTTGATGAACTGGTAGCCGATGACATGATCTTCTTCGTCGAGAGCAAGACCGGTGACATAGCCTTCAGCCATTTCCAGATAACGGACGCCCTTGGCGGAGGTACCGTACATGGTACCGGTGATGCTGCGCAGACCTTTGCCCAGGTCTTCCAGTCCGGCGCCGATGGGGAGACCGCCTTCGCTGAAGGCAGTCTGGGTGCGGCCGTAGACGATCTGGAGGAAGAGTTCGCGCATGGCGGTGTTGATAGCGTCGCAGACCAAATCGGTGTTGAGAGCTTCAAGCAGAGTTTTGCCGGGGAGGATCTCAGCAGCCATAGCTGCGGAGTGGGTCATTCCGGAGCAGCCGATGGTTTCGACCAGAGCTTCCTGGATGATGCCTTCTTTGACATTGAGGGTCAGTTTGCAGGCGCCCTGCTGGGGAGCGCACCAGCCCACACCGTGGGTCAGACCGGAAATATCGGTGATTTCCTTGGCTTTCGTCCACTGTCCTTCCTGCGGGATCGGCGCGGGACCGTGCTTGGGACCCTTTGCCACGCAGACCATCTGCTCGACTT
Source organism: Victivallaceae bacterium (assembly GCA_045596885.1). Lineage (GTDB taxonomy): Bacteria > Verrucomicrobiota > Lentisphaeria > Victivallales > Victivallaceae > UBA1784. Next base: position 7,808 of record JAZODE010000130.1, on the reverse strand, counting down.
CGTGACTCAGATTCATCGAGTTTTCTCCTTGTTGTTGGATTTTGTTTCTCGTTTTGGGGAAATATCCACAGACTGTACCGTAGAGTACAATATCCCGGAACGGTACTGTCTTCTTTTATAATATACACCATGTTTTCTGATTTTTCCAAAAGCAACTGTGGATTTTTTGCAATTTTGGTGATATATTTTGAAAAATCTTTGAAAGGAGTCCCGCACCAGCATGATGAAGCAGGTTGAAATTTACACCGACGGCGCCTGTTCCGGCAATCCCGGACCGGGGGGCTACGGCATTATACTGACCTATAAGCGCAACAAAAAAGAGCTCTCAGGTGGATTCATTCGCACCACGAACAACCGTATGGAGCTTCTGGCTGCCATTGTTGCTCTTGACGCTTTGACAGAGCCTTGTGAGGTGACTCTTTACAGCGACTCCCGCTATCTGGTGGACTCCGTCACCAAAAACTGGCTCCAGAGCTGGAAAAAACGCAACTGGATCAAGGCGGACAAGAGCCCCGTTAAAAATGTGGACCTCTGGGAGCGCTATCTTGCTGCTCAGGCGCGTCATAAGATCACTATGGTGTGGGTCAAGGGGCACGCTGAAAATGAATTCAACAACCGCTGCGACGAGCTGGCAAGGAGCGCTGCCGCAGCTCCCGGACTTCCGGAAGATCCGGGTTTGGAAGGATAATTTGACTTATGAAGATCACTGTCGTCGTCGAAGAGGGGCAGCACCCTTCTTGCATTTCTGAGTTCGGACTTTCACTTCTTCTTGAAAATGAGGGGAAGACATTCCTTTTTGATACAGGGGCAGGGGAGGCGCTGCTCCCCAATTTGAAGGCACTGGGTATCCCTTTGGAAAAGTGTGCAAGAGTCATTCTTTCCCACGGTCACTATGACCACACAGGAGCTCTTGCCAAACTTGCCCCTGAGGAACTCTGGTTCTGCCCGGGTGTGGAGGATCCCCAATACAGTTGTCACGCCGACGGCACCATGCACAAGATCTCCATGCCTGAGGAGTCTCTGGCTGTTGCCCGTTCCGTCAAACAGGCAACGCCCATGAACTTGTTCGATTACATCGGTTACGGTATATTCCTGACGGGGCCCATCCCCCGGGTCTCCACCGAAAACTGCGGCGGGGATTTCTACCATGACGAAGCGTGCACATTGAAAGATACCGTTCCCGAGGAGCAGGCGCTCCTTACGACTGATGGAGTCCTTGTCACCGGCTGCTGTCACGCAGGGATCATCAACACGCTTCTTCACTGTCACAAGATACTGCCTGAGCTCCCTGTTCACACCATCGTGGGCGGTCTCCACCTGAAAAATGCTGATGAGGTGCGCCTTGAACAGACCGCCAACATATTGAAGCAGTTCAGGGTCAGGAATCTTTATCTCATGCACTGCACCGGTGCAGCTGCTGTAGAATATTTGCGCACCCATCTGCCTGAGTGTCAGATCCATACCCCAGCTTTGGGAGAAACTTTTACTGTCTGAAAATCGGGTGATTTTTTTTCTGCGCCTTTGCTCCTTTTTTTGCCTGGGAGCAAGGGCGCTTTTTTCTGGGAAACTTCTTCATGCAGAGTTGAGATCAGTGCAAGGCGTCTGTTGAGCTCAGGGGAGGAACACAGTGAGGGAACTGATAAAAAAAATACAAATATTTTATGATTATCTGCTTGTATTTAAAGGGGAGGTGTGCTATAGTATATTGGTAATAGATTTTTTAGTAAATAAAAGTTTTTGCAGGAGGCGATCATGATTACCGGGACTGTGCAAGATGGCGAGAGTGTGGTGGTTTCTTCAGATCTGAATTCTCTGGAAAGCGCAATGGTGTGCTCCGTGGGAGGAATTGGCAATGAGGTTGTCACTTCTGAATTTACGATTTCAGGAAATGAGACTGCCTTTATCGCGGGGTATGGAGATTTGACATGGAGTGACTTCAAAACGGGGTACTGCGGTTTTTATTATCAGGACAGCTCTGTTATTGATGCCGAAAAATGTACAGCAATCACACAGGATAATATGATGTGCTGGGCGGGGACTGCCGCTAACATGCTCTATTACACAGGGTGGGGACTTGTCGGGACCGATACCGAAGACAAAGTTTTCAGTGTTTTTATCGACAATTTCACTCTTGGAAAAACATACGGCGGCAACGCTTACCATGCCATCGACTGGTACTTCACCGGACATTATTCGCCCCAAACCTGGTCGGAGTGGGACATCCCTCTGGAAAACTCCGGGGGGTTTTACAGTGAGACTTTTGAAACGAGCAATCTTTCTTCTTATTTGACTTCCACGACTTTTACCGTTTCCGGTCTGACAACTGCCAAAAAGAAACTTGAAGCAGGTTACGGTGTCGGTGTTACTTTCGGATATTACGACAGCAATGGCACCCGGACAGGAGGACATCTTATCACTCTTTGGGGGATGACCTGCGATTCCTCATACAGTGTCACTGATCCCAGATATTACACCGGTATCATCGTTACCGATTCTGATGACAACAAGAGTGTTTCGGATCCTCTTTCAGCTCCTGACACATTGAAGATCATTTCCATTTCCTATGATTCCTCTCTCGGAGCCTACCTCATCGATCCTGATTATGCCGGAGCCAACAGCCGTCTGGAGCATTTGACCTTCCTTGCTCCCAATGCTTATGGAGTTGGAGTTCCTGACGATGCCGGACCGGTCAATGTGTATTCCGGCAATATCCTGGTGAAAAAGGGAACTGTCCTTACCGGCGAAACGATCGTTTCCGGAGCCAATAACTCCATGTTTGTCTATAACGGCGGTACAGCCAACAGCACCACCGTCAATACCAGTGGCTGGATGTACGTCAACTCCGGCGGCGTGGCAAACAGCACCACCGTCAATTCCAGTGGCTGGATGTCCATCCGCTCCGGCGGCGTGGCAAACAACACCACCATCAATACCAGGGGCGTCATGTTCATCTATTCCGGCGGCGTGGCAAACAGCACCACCGTCAATACCAGTGGCTGGCTGAACATCCACGGCGGCGTGGCAAACAGCACCACCGTCAATTCCGGTGGCGACATATACATCGACTCCGGCGGCGTGGCGAACAGCACCACCGTCAATTCCAGTGGCACGATGTGGGTCTTCTCTGACGGCGTGGCAAACAGCTCCTCCGGCGGCGTGGCTAATGACACGGTTGTCAACAGTGCCGGATCAATGTATATCTCAAACGGCGGTAAGCACCGTCTTACTCTCACGATGGAAGGTGGCGCTGTCGTTTCAGCTTTCGAGGGCGGTATCGTTGACTTTACGGTTTCTGAACGCACCACTGCTGACGGCTATCTTATCAATAATCTGGCACTTATTCAGGGGACTCCGACTTATACGATCACAGTCAATGCCGATCAGGCAGCAGGCACTTATAAACTTGCCCAAGGCGCAAGCAACTTTACCCAAACAGTAGCCATCGGCACAGAAACGGTCAATTACGGTTCGATCACTGCCAATGGAGCGGATTTCGTTTACAATGGCGTCACTTATTCTCTTGATCAGGTTGCCGGTAATCTGACCCTGACCATCGCCGCTGCGGCCCCCACGGGCGATCAGGTGCAAGTCTACTCCAGCGGAACCCTTGTCAAACAGGGAACTGTTCTTACCGGGGAAACGATTGTCGGCGGGGCGAACAACTCCATGTTTGTCTATAACGGCGGTACAGCCAACAGCACCACCGTCAATTCCAGTGGCTGGATGTACGTCTACTCCGGCGGCGTGGCAAACAGCACCACCGTCAATACCAGTGGCATAATGTACGTCTCCTCCGGCGGCGTGGCAAACAGCACCACCGTCAATACCAGTGGCAGGCTGAGGGTCTCCTCCGGCGGCGTGGCAAACAGCACCACCGTCAATTCCAGCGGCTGGCTGGACATCTACTCCGGCGGCGTGGCAAACAGCACCACCGTCAATACCAGTGGCAGGATGTACGTCTCCCCCGGCGGCGTGGCAAACAGCACAACGGTGAGCGGCAGCAGCGGTTGCCTGACAGTGTTAAGCAATGGTGTGGCGAATGATACTGTCGTGAACGATTGTGGGTCGATGTCTGTTCTCCGCGAAAGCGTGGCAAATGATACTGCTGTGAACAGCCGCAGTTTTATGTATGTTTACAGCAGCGGCATGGCAAACCGCACGACTGTGAACAACCGCGGGCGGTTGAATGTTTACAGCAGCGGCGTGGCGAATGATACTGTGGTGAACAGCGGCGGATTCCTGTATATTCACAGCGGCGCTGGCGCAGCGAATGATACTATCGTTTCCAGCGGTGGTTCGATGAGTGTTGTCAGCGGCGGTAAGCACTGCGTTACTCTTACTATGGAAGCCGGAGCTGTCGTTTCAGCTTATGAGGGCGGAATCATTGACTTTACGGTTTCAGAATGGAATACAACTGCCGGTTATCTCATCAACGATCTGTCTTTGATCCAGGGCACACCTGCCTATACGATCACAGTCAATGCCGATCAGGCTCAGGGTGTCTACAAACTTGCTCAGGGCGCAGACGGATTTAAAGGAACTCTTACTATCGGTAACGGAACGATCGACTACGGAACGATCACCGTCAACGGTGCCGACCTTGTTTACGGCAATGTTGCCTATTCCCTTGATCTCTACAAAGGGGATTTGACTCTGAATATCGGCAATGTTGCTCCTGCGGGCGACCAGGTCAAGGTCTTTTCTTCCGGGACCCTTGTCAAACAGGGGAAAGTCCTTACCGGCGAAATGATTTTTTCCGGAGCAAACGATTCCATGCACGTTTCCTCCGGCGGTGTTGCTGAAAGTACCAAGGTCTCAAGTGGATTCATTGCTGTTTCTTCCGGCGGAGTTGCCAACAATACTCTGATCGATTCTCATGGGCGTATGTATGTGCAATCCGGTGGTGCAATCAGTAATACCCTGATTGCCGGAGACAGCGGTGTTTTGCTTCTCCTGTCAGGCGCTGCGGCTGACAATACTTCCATGACAGCGTTGGGGAATTTTACTGTTGAGGGAACTGCAAACCATGTCACATTGGACAACCAGGGCAGAATGTTTGTCTACTCAGGAGGCGAAGCCAACAACGTCACAGGCAATGGAATGGTGACGATTCGTGTTTGGGACAGCGGTACTGTCAACAGCGTAACTCTGACCGGTTCAAGAACTGATTCCGGCTTGCAAAGACCCGTACTTATTGTGAGCTCCGGCGGTGTTGCAAACAAGGTCAAAGGCTATGACTGGAGTACTGTGTATGTTTCCGGCGGGGGATTTGCCAGTGATGTTTCAGTTTCCGGCAGAGGATGCCTTCGGGTCCAGGGCGAAGAATATACTCCCGAAGGAGAGGAGATGGCAGAAGCACTGTATGGCAGTGCAAAAAATGTCACTGTTTATTCCGGCGGCTCTGCCGTTATCATCGGCGGTGAAGTGACCGGATTGATGGTTTCCTCCGGCGGTTACGCTTCAGTTGCCGGAGTGCCAGATGTTTCTGCTGTGGATGTTTACGGCAAACTTTATGGCGCTGAAATCAAATACGGCGGCTCTGCCGTTATCATCGGCGGTGTTGAACTCTGGGAAGATACAGTATTGGGCGGAACCGTCACCGTCAACAGCTGGGCAAATATTTACGGTGAACTCATTTTCGACTTGAGCGAACGCTCTGCCGGAGATACATACATCGTTGATAATATCGCCAATTTGAATCTGACCGAAATTGGCTGTTACTCCGTCACCGTTTCTGATAATCAAGCCAATGGCACCTACAAACTTGCCGGAAACGCCGCAAGCTTCAATGAAACTATTTCCATCGACGGCACAGCCCTTTCCGTGAACGGTACCGGCGTCACTATCAACGGTAAGCAGTACACTCTTGCTGTTACCGACTCCATCCTGACCCTGACCATCGGTACTGCTCCTGCAGGGGATCAGGTGCAAGTCTACTCCAGTGGAACCCTTGTTAAGCAGGGGAGTGTCCTTACCGGAGAAACGATCGTCGGTGGAGCGAACAACACCATGTATGTCTACTCCGGCGGAACAGCTAACAGTACGACTGTCAATGCCAGCGGACACATGTATGTTTCCAGCGGCGGAACGGCAAACAGCACGACTGTCAACAGCAACGGCATCATGTATGTGCGCAGTGGCGGCGTAACAAATGAAACCGTCTTGAACAGCGGCGGTTGGATGTATGTTTCCAGCGGCGGAACGGCAAACAGCACGACTGTCAACAGCAGCGGCCACATGATGGTCAACAGCGGTGGCGTGGCGAATGATACCGTCGTGAGCGGGGATATGAGGCTTTACGGCGGCGTGGCGAATGATACTGTCATAAACAACAGCGGTGGACTGTATGTTGGCAGCAGCGGCGTGGCGAATGATACTGTCATAAACAGCGGCGGCGACATGATTGTTTCCATCGACGGCGTGGCAAACAGCACCACAGTGAGCGGCAACAGCAGTTTCCTGGTTGTGTTTGATAACGGTGTGGTAAATGATACTGTGGTGAACAGCGGCGGTTGGCTGGGGATTTCAAGCGGTAACGGCGTAGCGAATGATACCATCGTGAACAGCAACGGGGATATGAGGCTTTACGACGGCATGGCGAATGATACCGTAGTGAACGGCGGCGGCCGCATGTATGTTTCCATCGACGGCGTTGCGAATGATACTGTGGTAAACAGCGGCGGTTCGATGCGTATTTCCAGCGGCGGCAAGCACCGCGTTACGCTTACTATGGAAGCAGGCGCGGTGGTTTCGGCTTATGCTGGCGGAATCATTGACTTTACGGTTTCTGAACGCACCGTTGGTGACGGCTATCTCATCAACGATCTGTCTTTGATCCAGGGAACACCTGCCTATACGATCACAGTCAATGCCGATCAGGCAGCGGGCACTTACAAACTTGCCCAAGGCGCAAGTAACTTTACCCAGACAGTTGCCATCGGCACAGAAACGGTCAATTACGGTTCGATCACTGCCAATGGAGCGGATTTCGTTTACAATGGCGTCACTTATTCTCTTGATCAGGTTGCCGGTAATCTGACCCTGACCATCGGCGCTGCGGTCCCTGCGGGCGATCAGGTGCAAGTCTACTCCAGCGGAACCCTTGTCAAACAGGGAACTGTCCTTACCGGCGAAACGATTATTGCCGGACTCAATGACTCCATGTATGTCTCCTCCGGTGGGACGGCCAATTCTACCACGGTAAATTCCGGGGGCAATCTCTATGTTTATGACCGTGGGACAGCCAATTCTACCACGGTAAATTCCTGGGGCGATCTCTATGTTTCTTCCGGCGGAACAGCAAACTCAACCACGGTTAATTACGTGGGGGCGCTCTACATTTATAATGGCGGGGTGGCCAACTCAACCACGCTTAAATACGGGGGCTATCTCACTGTTTCTTCCGGCGGAACTGCCAACTCTACAACGGTAAATAAATCTGGCAATCTCCGTGTTTCTTCCGGCGGAACAGCTAACAATGCCACGGTAAATTCCTGGGGCATTCTCTGGGTTTCTTCCGGCGGAACTGCCAACTCTACAACGGTAAATTCCGGGGGCTTTCTCTATGTTTCTTCCGGGGGGACAGCGAACTCTACCACGGTAAATTCCGGGGGCTATCTCTATGTTTCTTCCGGGGGGGACGGCGAACTCTACCACGGTAAACAGCGGCGGTTCGATGCGTATTTCCAGCGGCGGTAAGCACCGTCTTACTCTCACGATGGAAGGTGGCGCTGTCGTTTCAGCTTTCGAGGGCGGTATCGTTGACTTTACGGTTTCTGAACGCACCACTGCTGACGGCTATCTTATCA